>JAYSQM010000383.1:0-4715 GCA_043721575.1 Phycicoccus sp. | reverse complement strand
CTGACCCACTTCGACGGCCTTGGCATCTTCCGGCTGCTGACGCTGGTGCCGGACACCGCCGAGCTGCGCAGCTTCGCCTCTGAGGCCCTCGGTGCGCTGATCGCGAACGACACCCCGGAGAACGCCGACCTGCGGCTGACGCTGAGCGTCCTGCTGGACACCAACCTCAACGTCGCCCAGACCGCGCGCGTCCTGCACTTCCACTACAACACCTTGCGCTACCGGATCGTCAAGCTCGAGCGGATGCTGGGCCCGTTCACCACCGACCCCAACCTGAGGCTGACCCTGTCGCTGGCGCTGCTTGTCGTCCAGATGCGCGGTATCTGATCGCGTGGAGTGACTCTCGGGGCCCACCCGAAGGAATGTGGGTGTCATGACGCCCACAATCCTTCGCCGCGTGGCCCATGCGAGGAATCGCAAAGATGCCAAGACACGCCCGGATCGAATGTCAACAATTTCCCATGTGCCGGGTAGGTGATGGCCATAGGTTTCGTTACATCGCGCGACAGGGCGTGACTTTCGTCACCCACACGACGCGACCTCTGGAGGAAACAATGTCGATCGGTTGGAAACTGCACGAGGGGGATCTCGGCCCGAACGACGTCATCGCTCCGGACGAGCGACTGTCGTGGGGCAAGACCGTGGGCCTGGGTGCCCAGCACGTGGTGGCGATGTTCGGTGCCACCTTCGTGTTCCCGCTGATCATGGGGCTCAACCCCCAGCTCGCGATCATGATGAGCGGTATCGCGACGATCTGCTTCCTGCTCATCGTCAAGGGCAAGGTCCCGAGCTACCTCGGGACCAGCGCGGCGTTCGTCGGCGGTGTCGCAGCCATCCGCGCACAGGGCGGCGACTCCTCGACCGTGACAGGCGCGATCCTGGTTTCCGGTGTGGTGTTGGCCCTGGTCGGCGTCGCCATCCACTTCCTCGGGTCCGGGATCATCCACACCGTGCTGCCGCCGGTCGTCACCGGTGCAGTGGTCATGCTGATCGGCTTCAACCTGGCACCGGTCGTGGCGAACATCTACTGGCCCCAGGACCAGTGGGTCGCGCTGCTGGTCATGGTCTTCGCCATCGCCTGCGCGGTGGGGCTCCGGGGCTTCTTCGGCCGTATCTCGATCTTCCTCGCCCTGATCTTCGGCACCATCTTGTCCTGGGTCTTCGACCGCGTCTTCGGCATGATCTCCTCCCTCGACCCCAGCGCCGGCAAGATCACCGAGCATTTCCGGGTCAACTGGGACAGGGTCACCAGCGAGCCGTGGTTCGGATTGCCGCCTCAGACCTCGATGGTCGGCGGCAAGGAGATCGTGGGCTGGCACGCCCCCACGCTCTCGACGGCGGCAGTCCTGCTCGTCCTTCCCGCCGTGATCGCGCTGATCGCCGAGAACACCGGCCACATCAAGGCGGTCGCCGAGATGACCGGAGCTGACCTCGACGGCGTGATGGGCCGGGCCATCGCAGCAGACGGTATTGGCACCGTCCTCGCCAGCGCTGTCGGTGGCTCACCGACGACGACCTACGCCGAGAACATCGGCGTCATGGCAGCGACTCGCGTCTACTCCACTGCGGCGTACTACGTTGCCGCGCTGGTCGCAGTGCTGTTCGGGCTCTCACCCAAGTTCGGGGCGCTCGTCTCCGCGACCCCCGGTGGCGTCCTCGGTGGGATCACGGTGATCCTGTACGGCATGATCGGCCTGCTCGGCGCGAAGATCTGGAAGGAGAACAACGTCGACTTCGCCAACCCGATCAACCTGGTCCCCGTGGCCGCCGGCATCGTCATCGCCATCGGCAACACCAGCCTGGTGTTCAGCAAGTCCTTCAGCCTCAGTGGTATCGCCTTCGGCACCATCGTGGCCATTGCGGCGTACCACATGGCCCGCGCGCTGGCCCCACCGCACATGAAGGACAGCGCCGGCGGTGCGGTCCTGATAGTCGGCGGCGAGGACATACAGAAGGACGACGACAACGTCCACTAGCACCCGCTCCGTCTTGCCCGTGGGCCGCGCGATGGCGACATCGCGCGGCCCACGTTCCAACTACGGACAGATCAGTCGGCAAGAACTGCCAACGCTGCTGGGTGGCCGCGGTGACCCCGGCCCTATTCACGATCCCTTCGGACAGGCAGGATCGACACGGTGAAGCCCTCCACCTTTGTTCATCACGCGCCGCGCAGCGTGGACGAAGCGCTGGCGGTTCTGGCCGAGTCCGGGCACGACGCCAAGGTGCTCGCCGGTGGGCAGAGCCTGATCCCGATCCTCAACATGCGCCTCGCGGCACCCGGCCACCTGGTCGACATCAACCGGATCGTGGGTCTGGACATGGTCGAGGTCACACCGGACGGCGTCCACATCGGCGCGCTCGTCCGCCACGCGCAGCTCGAACGCCACGTCGGCGCGTTCGCCCACCTGCCACTGCTGCGTCAGGCCCTGGTCAACGTCGCGCACCCGGTGATCCGCAACCGGGGGACGACGGTCGGCTCCATCACGCACGCCGACCCCTCGGGCGAGATGCCGGCCGTGCTCGCACTTACCACCGGGTATGTCGAGGTGGCCAGCTCGCGGGGGACCCGCACCGTGGCGGCCAGGGATTTCTTCCTCGGCCCGCTGGAGTCCTGCCTGGAGGAGGACGAGATGGCCACCGGCGCGTCCTTCGGCCGCTTTCCGGCCGGCACCGGCACGGCGTTCGCCGAGTCCACCCGCCGCCACGGTGACTACGCACTGGCCGGCGTCGCCGCTGCCGTGACGGTGACGGGCGGCCGCATCACCTCGGCTCGCGCGTCCTTCGTCTCGGTGACGCCCACCCCCGACGTCCTGGACCTGAGTGACCTGTTGGCCGGCAGCGCCCCTGAGGACGGAGACTGGGCCAGGGCCGCCGATCTGGCCCGCGAGCACGTCGACCCCGACTCAGACATCCACGCCAGCGCGGCTTACCGCCGGATGCTGGTCGGCGTCCTCACCGCCCGCGTCCTCGCCGAAGCCGCCTCCAACGCCACCGCCATCGACACCGCACCGAGAGCCTGAGCCCCCAAGTCATGAGCGAGACCACACGGACCGCTGCCGAACCCCTGTCTGCCGAACCTCTGGTGGAGATCACCCTGCGGGTCAACGACGTGTTGCACACGGCGATGGCACCGACCCGACGGCTGCTCTCGGACTTCCTGCGTCACGAGCTGCGCCTCACCGGCACCCACGTCGGTTGCGAGCACGGTGTCTGCGGAGCCTGCACGGTCCTGGTCGACGGGATGCCGATGCGCTCATGCCTGATGTTCGCCGTCACCGCCCAGGGCCACGAGATCACCACCGTCGAAGGGCTGGAGTGCGACGTCGACGGCAGGTCCACGATGAACCCGGTGCAGCAGGCCTTCATCGAGTGCCACGGGCTGCAGTGCGGGTTCTGCACGCCGGGCTTCCTGACGACCATCACGGCATACCTGCGGGAGAACCCTGAGCCCACGGAAACGCAAGCGCGAGAAGCGATCTCGGGCAACCTGTGCCGTTGCACGGGGTACCAGAACATCGTCAAGTCGGTCCTGCGCGCCGCAGAGATCACCAAGGAACGAGAGATCACGAAGCAACAGGGGGCCAGCACATGACGAGCACGATGTTCGGCGCCTCCGTCCAGCGTAAGGAGGACCCGCGTCTGGTGAGCGGCAACGGTCGCTACCTGGACGACCTCGGCCAGGGTGCGCTCGCCGTCGCCTTCGTCCGCAGTCCCTACGCGCACGCGCGCATCCTGGACATCGACGTCACGGGCGCGATCGAGGTCCCAGGGGTCATCGCGATCTACACGCACGAGGACCTCGACGGCAAGACCGCAGAACGCCTGCCTCTGCTGATCCCGCACCCTGCTCTGACCAACCCGATGACCGGCTACTGCCTGGCTCGTGAGGTGGTCAACCACGTCGGCGAGGCGGTCGTCATGGTGGTCGCGACCGACCGATATCTGGCCGAGGACGCCTGCGAGCGGATCACGGTCGACTACGAGCAGCTCCCGGTGGTGGTCGGTCTGGAGAAGTCGCGCGCCGGCGAGGTGCTGGTGCACGAGGAGGCGCCCGGCAACGTCGCGGCACACATGGTGCAGGAGGTCGGCGACGCTGCGGCCGCGATCGCGGCCGCCCCCCACCGGTTGTCGCTGTCCTTGCAGATCGAGCGCAGCGCGTCGATGCCGTTGGAGGGCAAGGGCGTCTACGCCCGATGGGACGGCGACGAGCAGAGCATCCTGCTGTACTCCTCGACGCAGACGTCCACGGGCGTCCGTGCCGCAGTCGCTGCAAAGCTCGACATGCCGTTGGCCAAGGTCCAATGCATCGCCCCGGATGTGGGCGGTGGCTTCGGGGTCAAGATCCTGCACCCGTGGCCGGAGGAGGTGCTCATCCCCTGGGCCGCGCGCCGGCTCGACGCCGAGGTCAAATGGGTCGAGGACCGTCGCGAGCACTTCATCTCCTCGGCGCACGAGCGGGCCCAGCTGCAAGATGTCGAGGTCGGATTCGACGACGCCGGAAGGGTGTTGGGACTTTCGGTGAAGTTCTGGCACGACAACGGCGCCTACACGCCATACGGGATCATCGTCCCGATCATCACCTCCACCCAGCTGCTCGGGCCGTACAAGCCCGGCGCCTACAGGTGTGAGTTCTTCTCGATGTACACCAATACGGTGATGGTCACGCCCTACCGAGGGGCTGGTCGGCCACAGGGTGTCTACGCGATGGAACGCAC
>JAYSQM010000382.1:0-1268 GCA_043721575.1 Phycicoccus sp. | reverse complement strand
GTCTTCGGGCCGCGTCATTCCAGCCGTGGCCGCAACGCCCTCGAGATAGCCCCGCGCCCTTTCCGTGCGTGGGTAGGACTCCAGCAGCGACCAGAACGCGCGACCGTGGCCGGGCTGGAGCAGATGCGTCAGCTCGTGCAGGATCACGTAGTCGAGCACCCACGGCGGCATCCCCTTGACCCGCGCGGAAATGCGGATCGTCCCCTCGGCCGGTGTGCAGGAGCCCCACCGGGTGCTCTGGTTGGTGACCCAGGCAATGCTGACCGGCTTGGCCAGGCCGCCCAGATAACGCCGTGACAGGTCGGCCGCCCGTTCCAGCAGCTGCACGTCGCTGGGCCGGCGACGCTTGTCCCCCGCAGCGAGCTTGCGGATCATGGCGTCGACCCACGCGCGCTCCTCCTTGGCGGAGAACCGCGCCGGGATGAGCACGATCGTCCGGCCGCCCTCGCGATAGGCGCTGACCGTCCGGCGTCTCCGCCGACTGCGCCTGACCTCGATCTCGTCCGTGTCCACGATCAAAACCTAGGCCAAGCCCCCGAGAAATCCCATCACTGCCGGCTCGGCAGCCTGGGCTCAGCGGCCTGCCGGTGCCGGGGTCAGCGGCCGCGGAATACCGGCGGGCGCTTGGCTGCTGCGGCCGCGATGCCCTCCTGCATGTCCTCCATGGTGAGGGTGACTGCCTGCGCCAGGCCCTCCCACTGCAACGCGTCCTCGTATGTCGCGTGGCCGCCATCGCGCAACGCCGTCACCGCCAGTCGGGTCGCGACGGGTGCAGCCGCTGCGATCCGCCCGGCCGCGTCCAGTGCGTGACCGAGGACCTCATCAGCGGGCGCACACAGCGAAGCCAGTCCCAACCTCACCGCCTCGGCGCCTTCAACGATCCGCCCGGTGAGCAGCAGGTCCCGGGCCACGGCGGAGCCGGCGACATTCGGCAGGGACCACGTGGTCGCCATACCGGGGTGCAGCCCGAGAGCGGTGAAGGGAACGCCCACCTTGGCGCTCTGGGCGATGTACCGGATGTCGCACGCCAGCGCGAGCGCGAAGCCGGCACCGATCGCATGACCGTTGATGGCCGCAATCGTAGGAACCTCAAGGGTCTTGATCGACAACCAGGTCCGATAGAAGGTCAGCATCCGCGCCCGCAGGTCGCTGACGGAGGCGTGCGGCTCGGACACGATCCAGGACAGGTCGCCCCCGGCGTTGAACGCGGAGCCGGCTCCGGTCACGACCACGGCCGCCAGGGAGTCGTCCGCCCTCAGATCCTGGAT
>JAYSQM010000381.1:0-2738 GCA_043721575.1 Phycicoccus sp. | reverse complement strand
GCCAGGAGTTATCGCACGAGTTAGCGCACGAGTTGTCTCATGAATCGGCCCCTTGACCCCCTCGTTTTCGGATCAGGGGCATGACGGCTTGTATCACTTAGAGGGTCTCCCGGCGACGGGTGGCGGTCACTACGGTGGTCAGTGGGAGGAGTCGCGGTCGCGGCGGTTTCCGGGTGAGCGTAATGGCTCGTGAAAGAGATCGTCGGCCGCGGCTCGTCTCCTGACAAATTGACCCGGTTGAGGGAATTGGTGGCCCGCGGTGGGCCCGCGACGCGGTGGCCGCTGGGGGCGTGGCACCGGATGACCCACAAGCACGGGTAGCACCCGTGGCTGTTTTGGTCGTGGTCGGGACTTGCTGGTTGGGAGGCTGCCCGGGCGCGTGCGCGAGGGTTCTCCCTCTTGTTGGTGAGCCCGCCGTGCCGCGGCTTCCTGTCCTGGTGATCGAGGCTGGCTGGCTCTTCGCTACGGAAGTGAAGGAGAACCCTCGTGAAGATTCAGGATAGTTGTGTACCGGCGCGCAGCGCGCCGGTGCGGGTGCAGGTCGGGATCGACGCCGCTGTGGTGGCCAACCACCACGTCTGCGTTCGCCGACTCGAGGTGAACGGTCAGGTCAGCGTTGACCGTTTCCATGTCCCTCCGACGTTGCCGGGGCTGCGGTCGCTGACGACACGGATGGCCTCGTATCCGGGAGTGGTGGCGGTGGCGGAGCCGACCTCGATGACGTGGCTGGGGTTGGCGGTCGCGTTACAAGACGCCGGCGGCGCGTTGGCGTTGGTCGGCACCCGGCACTCAGCCCGGTTGCGGGGTGCTATCAGCGGCAAGAACAAGTCCGATGTCATCGATGCCGACGTGTTGGCCCGCTCGAGTGACGTCTTCGACTTGGAACCATTGGTGTTGCCGGATCCGGCGCAGCTGGCGCTGCGTCGAGCGTGTACTCGCCGTGGTGCCGCGGTAATTGACGGGAACCGGTACCTGCGTCGGCTGATCTCGTTGGCACGGTGGGCTTTCCCCGATCTGTGGGGGGCGTTCGCTGGGTCACTGCCGACTGCGGTCGCCGTCTTGGAACGGTGGCCCCACCTGGGGTCGCTGGCCGCTTCCCGCCGGTCGTCGTTGACTGCGGTCGTGGCCGAGCACACCCGCGGTGTGGCCGACGTGCCGTCTCGGGTCGAGGCCATCCGCGCGTCAGCCGGCGCCTGGGCGGCCTTCTGGGAGGGACACCTTGACCTTGATGCGCTGGCCTGGGACGTCACCGAACAGCTGGCCGACATGGCGATCTCGACCGACCGGATCGCCCGGGCTACTCTCCACGCCCAGGACTATTGGGGCCAGCTCTACGGCGACGACCCGCTGCTTTTGTCGATCCCCGGGATCGGGCCGGTTACCGCGCCCACGATCCGCGGGTTCCTAGGCGACGGCCACGGTTTCGCCACCAGCAAAGCCGCCTGCAGTTACGTCGGGTTGACCCCGTCGAACTGGTCGTCCGGGACGGTGGACCAACCCAGCAGAGCGATCACCAAGGAAGGACCGGCCGTGCTGCGGCTGACGTTTTACCAGGCTGGAAACGTCGCCCGGGCCCACGACCCGCAGCTGGCCGAGTTCTACCACCGGCTGATGACCCAGCGTGGTCACTGCCACACCCAGGCCACCGTTGCCGTCGCCCGCAAGATGATCGAACGGACCTGGAAGGTGCTGACCACCGGGACACCGTACGAACTGCGCGACGTCGATGGGACGCCCGTCACAGCCCGGACCGCCAAGGCGATCATCGCCGCCCGGTACACCGTTGATGAGCACGTTCGCGCCCGATCCCGGGCTCGCTCAGCCGCGACCCACCGGGCCAAACTCACCCGCTGACCTACTCGGGCACAGGCGCAACCCCCTGGCGCCGGCCCGGCTGATGCGTCAACCGTCGGCGCCGAGGAGATGTCAAGGTGGAGCGCCCACAGGCGGACATCGCAGATGGCCGCCGAGGACGAACGACCTTGACATCGACGACCGCCTACGTACCCTCCGCGGCAGGACCGGCGACCGCCACCATAGCCCGCCGGCGATGCCCTACACCCTTCATCACCAACAGAATTGGCCTTGACAAGCGTTAGGGAATCTCTTTGGACTTAACCGCAATACCGTTCAATTAGATCACCACAGCCTCTTCGGGTAGTCGGATGGGTTGGGGCCAGTTGTGGTGACGGGACCTTTTGACGTGCCATTTGGTGTACTTGCGTTTGACGACGCGGGGGGTTGGCACGGGGTCGCCGCCGGGGTAGGAGTCGGCCAATGAGCTCACCGATGGCGTAAGCCCAGAGCCGCCCGATGGTGTCGCGTGCGTCAGGGGGAAAAAGCGCCCTGCCCGGCGATGGACCTGCGGGAGATGCGCAGCGCGGCGACGAACGACACGCGGTCTGGGTCGTGGCCGGCGTTCTCGGCGGCGTCGAACATCAGGGCGCGGATCGCGTAGTGGCAGCACAGGTGGCCCCAGATCTCCTGGGTGACCATCTCCGGGGACTTCGAGCGCAGCACTACGCGCGCTCCGCGCTGGTGGGTCTTGAGCTCGTCGAAGGCGCTCTCCATCTCCCAGCGCTGCGCGTAGGCGGCGGCCAGCTGGGCTGCGGGGGCCTTGCGGTGATCGAGCAAGGTGGTGATCAGCCGGTACGGGCCGGCCAGGTCACGTCCGTCGTCGATGGTGTAGCTGATCACCCGGACCCGGACCGGGTGCTCACGTCGACGGTCGGCGACCG
>JAYSQM010000380.1:0-6923 GCA_043721575.1 Phycicoccus sp. | reverse complement strand
GCGAGGAGAGCTCGTGACTACCAGCCGCGCTGGGACAGACGGTGCGGCTCGGCAAGCTCCTCGACGTTGATGCCGACCATGGCCTCACCCAGACCGCGGGAGACCTTGGCGATCACGTCGGGGTCGTCGAAGAACGTCGTCGCCTTGACGATCGCCTCGGCGCGCTGAGCTGGGTTGCCGGACTTGAAGATCCCCGAGCCCACGAATACACCCTCGGCGCCGAGCTGCATCATCATGGCGGCGTCGGCGGGGGTCGCGATACCACCGGCGGTGAACATCACCACGGGCAGCTTGCCGCTCTGGGCGACCTCCTTGACCAGGTCGTAGGGGGCCTGCAGCTCCTTTGCCGCGACATACAGCTCGTCCTCGCTCATCGAGGACAACCGGCGGATCTGGCCGCCGATCTCGCGCATGTGCAAGGTGGCGTTGGAGACGTCCCCGGTGCCGGCCTCACCCTTGGAACGGATCATCGCCGCACCCTCGGTGATCCGGCGCAGAGCCTCACCCAGGTTGGTCGCGCCGCAGACGAAGGGGACGGTGAACTTCCACTTGTCGATGTGGTTGGCGTAGTCCGCCGGGGTCAGCACCTCGGACTCGTCGATGTAGTCCACGCCCAGGCTCTGCAGGACCTGAGCCTCGACGAAGTGACCGATGCGGGCCTTGGCCATGACCGGGATGGAGACGGTCTCGATGATGGCCTGCACCATGTCCGGGTCGCTCATCCGCGAGACCCCACCCTGGGCACGGATGTCCGCGGGCACGCGCTCGAGAGCCATCACGGCAACGGCGCCGGCGTCCTCGGCGATCTTGGCCTGCTCCGGGGTGACGACGTCCATGATGACGCCGCCCTTGAGCATCTCGGCCATACCGCGTTTGACGCGCGAGGTCCCGGTAGCCGGACCGTTGGCGGGGGTGGTCTCTTGCGCTGACAAGGCAGTGCCTCTTTCCAGGTGTCGAGCATGTTTTCAGGAAGCATGTGTTCGAGGAGCATGGTGCTGGGGGAACGCAACCCATGTTAGAGCGTCAGGCCCCGCGCACGAGCATCGGCAGTTCGTCGTCGATCTCGAACGTCTGCGGGAGCTCGGCATGGCCGGCCAGTCGGAACAGGCGCACGACCGGATTGCGCCTCACCCGGCGTACGTCGGTCACGGCGTCGTTGTGGAACCGGCGGGCCAGCTGCACCCGCTGGTTGGCTGCGGCCACGCGCTGGAGCACCGGCGCGCCGACGGCCTCGTCGTCTCGCAGGTGCCGCATGGCCTCCTCGCCCAGGGCCAGCTCAAGGGCTTGGGTCAGGTCGCTCTCGATGGCTTCTCGGGAAGTCAGATGCTCGGCGTCGGCGTCGGCGTCGGCCTCGAGCGAGTCGGACGCGGCGCCAGCAAGGATCAGCGCGCTGGCCGGGTCCACGCAGCCGGAGTTCGCGAGCTCGAGCGTGGCTTCCGCCCGGCGTACCAGCTGGGCGTCGAGGGCGTTGAGCGCACCTTCGACCCGAGCGTGCAACCGATCGAGCCGGGCGGCGTTGTACGAGAGGTACCAGGCGATCAACGCCGCCATCGCGATCCCCCCGACGATCCAGCTCAGCCCGTCCATCAGGTGCCTGCCGAGGTTCGTCCGGTGCGCAACAGCCGTGCCCACATCGACTCCGGCTCGCTGTTGGAGCGCACCGATGACACACCGAGCGTGACCGTCTCGTAGACCGCCATCACGTCCGCCGCGACCACCGACCAGTCAAAGGCGTTGGCGCGTTCACGCCCGGCAACGGCCAGCTGTTCACGCCGTATCGGGTTGCGCAGCAGCGCGACGACGGCCCGTGCCAGGTCAACGGGGTCCTCGTTGCGGAACATCTCTCCGGCCGCGCCGCCGTCAAGAACTCGGGCGAATGCCGGCAGGTCGCTGGCCAGCACGGTTGCCCGGGCGCTCATGGCCTCGATCAGGATGATGCCGAAGCTCTCACCACCGGTGTTGGGCGCGAGGTAGAGGTCGACCGATGCCAGCAGGCTGGCCTTGTCCCGGTCGCTGACCGGGCCGAGGAACTCGCACGCCGCGGCCGCCTCAGCCGTCATCCGCTCGCGGACGGAGTCGGGGTCGCCGGGACCTGCAATCAGGATCCGTACTCCGGGGATCTCGCGCAGAATCTGTGGCAGGGCCTGCGACAGCACCGGCATACCTTTGCGTGGTTCTTCCATCCGTCCAAGGAAGGCGATCGTGGGCCGCTCCGGTGTGCCCTCCCAGTCAGGCCGGTGCACGGCCGACGCGAACCGCTCGACGAACACACCGTTGGGAATCACTACAGCGTCGCCGCCAAGGTGTGTGGTGACGGTTCGTCGGGCGTCTTCGGAGACCGCGATGCGGGCACTGATCTTCTCCAGGCTGGGACGCAACAACGGGTACGCCGCCTGCATGGCTCGTGAGCGCAGGTTGGATGTGTGGAAGGTGGCGACGATAGGTCCCTCCGCGGCCCACAGGGCAAGGACCGAGACGCTGGGGGTCACCGGCTCGTGGAGATGGAGGACGTCGAAACGACCCGCTTCCACCCATCGGCCGACGCGTGCGGCAGTAAGTGGTCCAAACGACAGTCGAGCCACGGAACCGTTGTAGCGCACCGGAACTGCGCGGCCCGAACTGACGACGTAGTCCGGCAAGGGGGTGTCGTCGTCAGCCGGCGCCAGGACGCTGACGTGGTGGCCCAGGGAGATGAGGTGCTCGGCGAGGTCACGGACGTGAAGCTGCACCCCCCCGGGCACGTCGAAGGAGTAAGGGCTGACGATCCCGATCCTCATCTGCGCTCGCGGGCTTGCTCAGGCGCGCCGTCGTCGACCAGATCCTTGGTGAACACTCGCTGCATCATGTGCCAGTCATGGGTGTGCTCGCGGACCGCCGCAGTGAGCACATCGGCGCAGGCCTGGGTCATCGCCTGGATCTTCTCGCGGGAGGTGCCCTGAGCCGGTGGGGCCACGGCGTCGTGGAACGTCACGACGGTCCGCCAACCGTGCCCCTGCGGATGGGGCTCGTAGTGGACGGTGCACGGGTGCAGGGCGGCACCGGTGTTGACCGCCAGGGCTGCCGGGCCGACGGCCATCCTTGCTCTCTGACCGCAGAAGTCGACCTCAATTCCGCCGTTGGTCAGGTCCCGGTCGGCCAGCAGCGCGACCAGCGCCCCGGAACGGCAGGCCTGGGTCAGCTCCCGGAACACGTCACTACCGCCGGTCAGCGGGATGATCCGCATTCCCAGTCCCTCACGGAACGCAAGGAACTCATCGAAGAGCTCCTCGGGCTGGAGTCGTTCGGCAACGGTGGTGACGGGGGCCAGCTGGGTCGTGGACCACGCGCCACCGAAGTCCCAGTTGCCCATGTGCCCCAGGAACATGACCGCGGACCTGCCCGTATTCAGGTGGGCGCGGACCGCGTCGTCGCCGACCGCCCTAACCCCGTGGATCAGGTCATCGACGCTGCGGTCGGGAAGGCGGAAGGACTCGCACCAGTAGCGCAGGTAGGAGCGCATTCCGGCGCGCACCAGCGCATCGAGCTGCGCCGGGGTCAGCTCGGGCCGCACGGTCGCGTAGTTGCTGCGCATTCGTTCGACGCCCTTCCCCCCGCGCCGCCAGGAGACATCGGCGATGAGGTCGAACGCCCCATAGGCGAGGCGACCCGGCATCCGGCGGACCAGGGACCAACCCGCGCGGTAGCCAAGGAGCGCGGCACGATTAGCCAGCGGGCTCACGCGGCTTCAAACGCCTGACGGCGCACCTCGAGCATCCGCTGGACCACGGTGATCAGGCTCGCCAGAGCCAGCGCGGCCAGCACCACGGTCAACAGCACCTCGGGCACCCCCAGCCCGACCAGACCGGTGGCGGCCAGCACCGCGACCAGTCGCTCGGCCCGCTCGGCGATGCCGACGTTCGCGGTCATGCCCAGCCCCTCGGCGCGGGCCTTGGCGTAGCTGACGACACTGCCCAGAATCAGGCACGCCAGCGCGAGGGCGGCCAGGTAGCGGCTGCGCCCGCCCCCGGCATACCAGAGCACGAGCCCGCCGAAGATGGCGCTGTCTGCCACCCGGTCCAGGGTTGAGTCCAGATAGGCGCCCCACCTGCTCGAGCGACCGGACAACCGGGCCATCACACCGTCGAGAGTGTCGAAGAGCACGAAGACGGCGATGACGATCGTGCCCCAGAAGAACTCATGGCGTGGGTAGAAGGCCAGCGCGCCGAAGCAGGCACCGAGGGTGCCCACGATCGTCACGACGTCGGGGCTGATGCCGAGCTTGAGGAGCAGCCTGGCCAGTGGCGTGAAGAGCTTGGTGAGGAAGGCGCGCGCGAATCGGTTCAGCATGGTCGCCCCAGAGTACCGATCGACCCGGCGGGGTTGTGCCGACGCGCGTGAGGGACAATCGTGTCGCCATGAGCGCCAAAGCCTCCGCGAGTACCCCTGTCCCGCAGGCCAGTGCCCCGACCGACATCCGCAACGTGGTGCTCGTCGGGCACAGCGGAGCCGGCAAGACGACACTGTTCGAGCACCTCATTGCCGCCACGACCCCGGACTACCGGCCCAAGCCGGTCGCTGGCGAGCGCTCCGTCCAGCTCGCCGTCGCGTCCGTCTCCCACGCGGGCGTGGTGCTCAACCTCATCGACACCCCCGGCTATCCGGACTTCGTCGGCGAGCTGCGGGCGGGCCTGCGGGCCGCAGACGCCGCCCTGTTCGTGATCTCAGCTGCCGATGGCGTCGACGGCGCCACCATGCTGTTGTGGGAGGAGTGCGCGGCGGTCGGCATGCCGCGGGCGGTAGCCGTGACCAAGCTCGACGCCGGACGGGCCGACTTCGAGGACACGGTCGCGATTTGCCAGCGGGTCTTCGGCGAGGGCGTCATGGCGCTCTATCTGCCGCTGCATGGGGACGACGAGGCGATCATCGGCAACCTCGGCCTCTTGTCGCAGCAGATCTACGACTACAGCTCGGGGCAGCGGGTGGCCCGCGCCGCGGATGACAGACACCGCGAGCTCATCGAAGGTCACCGATCGGACCTGATCGAGGCCATCATCCAGGAGTCCGAGGACGACACCCTGCTCGATCGCTACCTCGGTGGTGAGGAGGTCGACCTCGACGTCATGGTGGCGGACCTTCTGACCGCAGTCTCACGAGGACGGTTCCACCCAGTGATCCCGGTGTCCACCGAGACGGGCGTCGGCACCCTCGAGCTGCTCCATCTGCTGACCGCCGCCTTTCCGCCGCCGACGCTGCACCCGCTGCCAGCGGCCACGACTCCCGACGGTGACCCCTTGCCACCGCTTCAGTGCGACCCGGACGGACCCCTGGTGGCCGAAGTCGTTCGTACGACAAGCGATCCGTATGTCGGCCGGGTCAGTGTCGTGCGGGTGTTCAGCGGGACGCTGCGACCAGACTCCGTGTTGCACGTCTCGGGTCACCTCGACCGTTTCGCGGGCGGTGAACGGCTCGAGGGACGCGCCGGTCACGACGATGACGAACGCGTCGGGCTGCTGTCCTCGCCCCTCGGAGACGTGTTGCGACCCAAG
The DNA here is from genome assembly GCA_043721575.1 of Phycicoccus sp. Lineage (GTDB taxonomy): Bacteria > Actinomycetota > Actinomycetes > Actinomycetales > Dermatophilaceae > UBA4719. The sequence continues at coordinate 1,398 of JAYSQM010000380.1, read as the reverse complement.
GCGGTGGCCATTGCCGGCGACCTGTGCGTCGTAGCCAAGCTGACCAGGGCCGAGACCACCGATACGTTGAGCAGCAAGGACGCGCCGGCGTTGGTCGAGCCGTGGCTGTTCCCTGACGCCTTGTTGCCGGTGGCCATCACTGCGGCCACCACGTCCGATGAAGACAGGTTGGCAGGAGCCCTGGCGCGGCTGGTAGCCGAAGACCCCACCATGCGGCTCGAGCACAACGCCGAGACCCATCAGGTGATCCTCTGGACCATGGGCCAGGCCCACGTGGACGTCCTGCTCGAGCGGCTGCGGAACCGTTACGGCGTCAAAGTCGAGTCCGAGCCCCTGCAGGTTGCCCTGCGGGAGACCTTCGTCACTGCCGCGAACGGTCACGGGCGGCATGTCAAGCAAAGCGGTGGCCACGGTCAGTACGCCGTGTGCGACGTGGCCGTCGAACCCCTCGAACGCGGGGCCGGGTTCGAGTTCGTCGACAAGGTGGTCGGCGGGGCCGTCCCACGTCAGTTCATTCCCAGCGTCGAGAAGGGCATTCGCGCCCAGCTCGAGAAGGGCTGCATCGCCGGCTTCCCGATGGTCGACCTGCGCGTCACTCTCACGGACGGGAGGTCACACTCGGTGGACTCCAGCGACATGGCCTTCCAGACCGCCGGAGCGCTGGCTCTGAAGGACGCAGCCTCGGCGCAGACCGTGACCCTGCTCGAGCCGGTCGATTCCTTGTCCGTGGTCGTCGCCGACGAGTACGTCGGGGCGGTGATGATAGACCTTCAGACGCGCCGGGGTCGGGTCGTCGGGACCGAGCCCGACACCTCCGGACGCACGACGATCAAGGCTGAGGTGCCGCAGACCGAAATTACCCGCTATGCCATCGACCTGCGCTCGGTCTCGCACGGAACCGGCATCTTCACCAGGACCCCGCACGGCTACGAACCCATGCCGCCCAACCTGGTCAAGAGCCATCTGCCCGAATGACCGGACCGCGCCGAACGCGCCCGTCTACGTCATCAACTCCAACGTCGCCCCGACGCGGTCGCGGATCTCCTGGACGGCCCAGTTGTTGCCGTCCGGATCGCTGAAGAAGATGAACTTGCCGCCGTCCCGAGGGTCCAGGTCCTGGATCTCCGAGACCTCGACCCTCCGCTCGACGAGTTGCGCGCGGGCCGCCACGATGTCGTGGACCACGAGCTGGAGGCTCGCCCCCGAGCCACGGACCGCGTCAGCCTTCATGAGAACGGGCCCGATGGTGACCGAGCACGCCGACCCGGGCGGGGTCATCTGCACAACCCGCATCGTCTCGGTGGGCTGCGCGTCGGCGTCGAGGTGAAACCCGAGCTGGTCGAGGTAGAAGCTCTTCGCCCGGTCAATATCCGTGACCGGAATGACCACGACTTCCAA
>JAYSQM010000379.1:0-6408 GCA_043721575.1 Phycicoccus sp. | reverse complement strand
CACCTGGTCCTGTGGGAGCAACCTGAGCGCGTGGCCTCCGACCTGATCACCTTCATCGAGCGCCTTCCCGCCGGTACTCCTGACGAACGATAAGTCAGCAGCATCGCTGGCACTGAGCGAACTCGCGCCATGGCAGAGCGACGCACTCTATGCCGCGTTGGGCGTGCGTTCTTGGCCGGTGAGGGATCGGCAACCGGTCACCGATCCTTGGGTTCTTACGGTGATGTTCCACGGCCTGCCAATCGTCTCTGAGTCCGTGCCGATGGCCTTTCGGCTTGGCAGATGGGGCACCGGTGTTCGCTGTGGACGAGGCTGCGTCCAGTGGCTCTCGTGAGCGCAGATGGTCGATGAGTGGTTGAGTGACCTGCGAGCGGTGCGCGGGTAGTGCCGCCGCACGATCCGTGACGACGGCCAGACGATCGGCTCGTTCGGCGACTTCCTGACGGTCCTGCGTACAGCCCGGCAGCGGGGCGCGTCACCGCCCAACGGTTAGGTGACCGCGACTGGCGGCTCGTACAACAGCATCCCGGCGAAACTCGACGGCGCCGGTCACCGGGGCTTCCGGAACGTTTGTGGCGTGCTTCGACGCGATAGTCGACCCGGTTCACAGCCGGCTGGCCACCATCGCCGCCGCCAGGGTCACGAGCCCGAACGCCACGGCGCGCAACCCGTTCTCCAGTGGCTCGAGCAGTGAGTTCCGGTCGAGTGTTGCTTGGCCGCCGTCGCGGTAGACGATCCGGCCTTGCACGGACCGGGTACGCCGCCGCAGCGTTCGTGCCGGCAGGCTCAACGCGCGCTGCCCGAGAGAGAGCAAGAACGCCGCGACGGCGGCCATCACCGCTGCGCCGCCCAGCCGGAAATCCTGCGCGTAGTAGCCGGTCAGCACCGGGAACGCACCCCAGCCCAGCGCGAAACCAGCCGCGTTATGCAAGATCCCTCTGCCCAGTTCGAGGTTGTAGGCCAGGACCAGCACCGCGCCGACGACGACGAACGGCAGCAGCCGCATCCCGCCGTACAGCAGACCCGCCACGACCGGCACAGTGACACCTACGCCGCCAACGATCGCCAACACCGCAGCAGGGATACCTGTCTGCAGCGGGCGCCCGGCAAGCTCGTCCAACGCGTGCGCTCCGACCCCGACCGCGAGGAAGAACGCGACGAGTGTGCCGCCGAGTCGCCACGCCACGAAGTGTGGGGCCAGCGCGGCGCCGATCGCGACATAGGACAGGTGCCAGGCGGTGTAGGGCGGGTGCAGCAGAGTCACCCAGTCGCGCACCCCACCGTTGCCGGCACCGCGCGCGTAGAACGCCAGCCGGTCCTCCGCACGGGTCACGGCCCGGCCGCCTTCGTCCCCCACATGACCAAGCCACCACCGAGGCTCATCACCTGCCACCCGACATCGCGAAAACCGGCCTGCTCCCAGGCGCGGACGTGCCAGTCGAGCGGGTACCGCCGGTAGTGGGCCGGGATGCTCCCGCTCAGGAACCGGCCCACCCGCCACCATGGGCTCCCTCCGGCCATCCAGCCGACCAGGGGCAGCACCGTGGACACGTAGACCCGCCACGCGGCGCGCCAGCCGGCCGCCGGTGGCACGAAGAACTCCAGGCTCGCCATCGTCCCACCCGGGCGCAGGCAGCGCGTCATCTCCAAGATCGCCGCCGCAGGCTCGTCAACATAGCGCAGCAGATACGAAAAGCAGATCGCGTCGAAGCACTCGTCACGAAACGGCAGCTGCTCAGCCCGCCCGGCGACCAGCACCACGTCCCCGGGCCGGTCGGCTGCCTGCACGTTGCGCAGACCTCGCCGCAGCATCGACTCGTTGAGATCGACGCCGACCACGGTGGCTTCGGTACGACGAGCCACCGCGAGCGCCACCCCCGCCGGCCCGGTCGCAACATCCAGCACACGGCGCGGTTGCCCGGCCGCGATCTTGTCGACAACCGAGCGGCGCCACCGACGGTCCTGCCCGAACGACAACAGCAAGGCGAGCCGGTCGTACCGCGCAGGCAGCCCGGTGAACACCTCGCGCGCCACCCGGTTGCCGAGCGAGTCGGTGGTTTGCGGCGTCGTCATGAAACTCATCCAATCCCCCGGCACCCGAATACGGAAGTCAACGATGCCCCAAAGCACGTTTGTCGTCCGGCCCCGGTTCACCGGCGAAGGTCCGTCGTTCCCATAGGGATCGGTGACCGGTCACCGATCCCCTGAGGCCATGCGCTTTCGCACCCGCATCGCGGTTGGCCGATCTCGGGCATGCTGTCCCGGTGATCCTCGAACACGCTCTGCTGCCGGTAAGACCTGGCGATGAGGTCGACTTCGAGTCGGCGTTCGCCGAAGCGAAGGCGATCATCGCCGACATGCCAGGCTTCCAACGCCTCACGCTCTCGCGTTGTCGGGAGCGCCCAGGCATCTACCTGCTGCTGGTCGAGTGGGACCGTCTGGAGGACCATACGGAGGGCTTCCGCGGCTCACTCCAATACCAGCAATGGCGCCGACTGTTGCACGGCTTCTACGAGACCTTCCCAGTCGTGGAGCACTACGAACAAGTTCACAGCGCTTGATCAGCCAGCGACAACCGCCCCAGCCGCCCCGCGGCACGGTCGCCGTCACCGCTTGTTAGGGGGCCAGTCGCCGCGCATCAACGGTTCCACAGCTTTGCTGGCGTTCCTGGCGGTGCTCGTCAGTGGCTGATGCCGAACCACGCCAGGCAGGCGTCTAGACCGGTGACCTGCACCGGGTGAGCAGCCCAGCTCTGGCGGGTCAGCCGCAGGTGCTGCAGCTCGACCACGCCCGTGGGCGAGTCGGTCAGGCTGACGCCGTTCTCGACGTACCCCAGCCGGCGGGACACCGCCAGCGACGGCGCGTTGTCAACGCGCGCGGAGGAGATCGCAGCGACCGCGCCGAGGTGGTCGAAGGCCAGCGCCAGGATCGCGGTGCGCATCGCCACGGCGGTGCCGCGCCCCCGCGCGTGGACCGCCAGCCACGAGCCCGAGTCGACGGTGCGGAGCTTCGCGAAGTCGTCGGCCTCCAGCGCCTGCAGCCCCACCAGCTCACCCGACACCTCGACCGCCAGGTCCAGGCACCACGACGAGGGCGACCAGCTCCCGCGGTGGTGCCAGGTCCGCTGCACGAGCAGCCGGTGACGGTTCTCCTGGGCCGACAGGCCGGCGAAGTGCTCCCAGCGCGGATCCTGCTCGTCGTCGTCGGGGAACATCGCAGCGATCGCCGGCAGGTCGGCGTCGGTCACCGGGCGCAGCGCGACGTCTCCGATGCTCAGGCGCAGGTCGAAGAGGGGCCAATCCATGCCCTGCAGCCTAGGCGGCGCGTATCGCTCGTCGAGTGCGGGTGCGGTGTCGCTCACCTCGGCGACCGCGCCGCTCAGGTCGAGCCTCGCATTGGCTCTTTCAGCCCGCGGGAGGATCGGTGACCGGTCACCGATCGGTGACGGGTCACCGATCGGCTAGCGGGTGCTCCCGCGGTCACTCTGGACGGCGTGCGAAGAACACGAGCTCTCGTCCAGGCCGGTCTGGCGCGTCGCGGACTTCGTCAACGGCAAACCCGCCCGCGACCAGCCCCGCCGCGACCTCGTCACGCGTACGGAAGCGCAGCGTCGAGTCCGACGTCAACACCTCCCCGTCGGAGGCGAACACCCACTTCCAACGGAATCTGACCAACGGTCCGCTCACCTCAACCACGTCAACCCAGCTCTCGACCGCGCCGACTCCCTGGATCTCGGTGATGTTGTAGGACTCGGCGCGGTTCCACTCTCGCCAGGCGCGGTATGCCAGGTCACGGGTCTCGAAGACGAAATGCCCACCGGGGCGCAACGCGTCATACACACCGTGGAGCATTCCCTCCCAGTCGAGCGGGTCAACGATCGCCTGGGCGACGTTGGCAGTCATGGTGACAAGGTCGACCTGCATCGGGGGCAGCGCTGTGGCGTCGCCGTGGATCCACTGCACACGATTGGAGCCCGGCTTGGCTTGCGCGACATCGAGCGAGCCGGCCGCCGGATCGACACCGGTCACCTCGAAACCGCGGTCGGCGAGAAGCAGCGCGAACGTGCCGGTCCCGCAGCCGAGGTCCAGAACCCGGCCGGCGCCCAGCCCTTCAGCGATAGCCGCGTAGACATCGAGGTCGCTGCGGTCGGGGTCGAGCACGTCATAGATCGCGATCAGTCGCGGGTCCTCGAAGATGTCGTCAGCCACGCATCGACCATAAGCCGGTCTGCGTCGGACCTCCGGCACTCGATCCCGGATGCCGATCCTCGAGTGGGACTCAAACGCGCGCTGTATGCGGCAGAAGGGTGCGTTTCGTGGAAGGCTGGTCGGGCATGGACCCCGCCAGTGCCTGTAAGACGCCCACGTTCGGTTCAATTTTGGTACCTCTTCAGAAGGTTGTCCCGTGGTGGCCGACTCACGTCATGACACCATGCTCAAGGCGGGTCCCGTTTCGTTGTGGCATTCTTTTTCTTTGTTGGCTTCGTCAGGATGTGACCGCGGGTGTTGATGATGGTGTGGTCCCAGATCCGGCGGCGCGGTGGCCGGTCGCTGGCGCTGATGCTGGCGATCCTGATCGCGGCGGGCGGGTTCACGGTGCTGACGGCCTCGTCTGCGGCGAGCAGGCTCCAGACGGTGGGCATCGTGAAGGCTCATGCCCGAACGGCCTATGACGTGTTGGTGCGGCCGAAGGGTGCCCGGTCGGGACTGGAGAAGTCCCAAAACCTGATTCAGCCGGGCTTTCTGACTGGAATCTATGGAGGGATCACCCTCGACCATTGGCGGAAGATCAAGGCGCTCCCGGGGATTGAGGTCGCCGCCCCGGTGGCGATGGTCGGCTACGTCGTGCCTCCCCTGTACTTGCCTATTAACATGCGCCCTGCGCTGCCAACAAGTGGCGATGGTGTCGCGCGCATGGACGTGACATGGTCCTTCGACAACGGGCTGTCGCGCGAGCGGCAGCCCCCGGATTTCGCTTACCTGACCACGAAACCGCTGCCGCTCAACGCGAGCGCCCGGATGGGCGATGGAATCTTCCTGCAGAAGGGGTCCGGCGCCGACGCGCCGGCAATCTGCCCCGGCACGTTGGAGCGCCCGACCGCCACGCTGAGCACTCGTCCCTCGAGGATCAACTGTTTCTCCCGGACCGAGGGCGGGGCATCCATTTTCGGGCATTGGCCCGCCGGGCTGGTGGGTGAGGAGCTGTCCTTTCCGCTTCCGGTGGTCGTGGCCGCGGTGGACCCGGCGGAGGAGAACAAGCTTGACGGCCTGAACGGCGCGGTCACGTCGGGCTCCTCGCTGACTGGGGCATCGTTGACCGATTCACGATCCATGAGCGGAAAGGTCGTGCCGGTGCTGGCCGGCGACATTCCCGCGACGGGAGTCAGCGCCACGGTGACCGTCTCGCGCTTGGCCGGCAGCGCGGTCTCGCTGGTGCAGCGCGGCGCGACTGCCGGGGCACTGATTCGTCAGCCCCGCGAGGAGGTCAGTGAGTCGACGCTCACCGCGGTGCATGCCTACCGTTTGTTGCTTCAGGGGCTCAAGGATCCGAAGCGAATTCGCGTCGATTCGGTGTTCGCAGGCAACATCTATGACTACGCCACCGTGTCACTGCCCCAGTTCGGGGGCGGGTCCGTGCTGACACCGACCGCGCAGAGTGACCCGGCCGCCCCCCCCGATGCGGAACCTAACCTCTCACCGGGGTTCGCTGATCGACACCTGCGCTCGATCACCCAGGTCCGCCTGGAACACCCCCCCAGTGAGGGAAACGCGACTCCGGCGACGCTGCTGCTGCGGGGCACCTTCGATCCGGCAAAGCTGAAGGGCCTTTCGGATGTGACGGCGCAGGTCCTTGGCGGATACATGACGGCTCCAGTCGAGGGCGGCGATGCCCGCTCCCGGCGATTGTTGGGCGGCAAGGCGTTGGCGCCCTCTCCCAACATTGCCGGGTTGGTGCAGCCGCCGCCGTTGATGATCACCACCATGGCTGCGTTGCCGCAGCTGACCCAGGGCTGGGAGCCTTCCACCGCGGCCGCGCCGATCTCGGCGGTGCGGGTGCGGGTGGCCGGGGTGAGTGGGGTGGATCCGCTGTCACGGGAGAGGGTCCGCCTGGCCGCCCAGCAGATCAGCGCGGCGACCGGCCTGGATGTCGATGTCACGGTCGGGTCCTCGGCGACGGCCAAGACGGTGCTGTTGCCGGCCGGAAAGTTGGGCCGCCCGGAGCTGGCGCTGTCGCAGTGGTGGGTCAAGAAGGGTGTCGCGGTTGCGATCTTGAAGGCGTTGGACAAGAAGTCGTTGATCCTGTTCGCCCTGGTGCTGCTGGTGTGCGCGTTGTCGGTGGCCAACTCCGCGGTCGCCTCGGTGCGGGCCAGGCGCAGCGAGCTGGGAATGCTGGCCTGCCTGGGCTGGA
>JAYSQM010000378.1:0-4455 GCA_043721575.1 Phycicoccus sp. | reverse complement strand
CAGCGTGGGCTACTGGATCGTGGGTCTGTTCGTGGCCACCTGGGCCGTTGCGCTGGCCATCTGGCGCTTCGGCCACATCGAGCAGCGGTGGGAGTCAGGTCTCGGCGGCTGACCCCAGCACCCGTCATACGGCATCCGAACACCGCTGCGGACCCGTTTCAGGCTCTCGGGGGGGCGGATACGGTGCCGCAGCGGTGTTCGGTCGGGGGTGGGAACGGTCGAGGGGGTGGGAACGGTCGGGGGCGGAAACGGGGGCGGGAACGGTCAGGCGGTTCCGCCGACCCCCGCGTGCGCGGCCGGTTGGCCAAGACGCCCCGCGTTGTGGTCCTCGAACGCCTGCATCAGCTCGGCGCGGGTGTTCATGACGAACGGCCCGGCCCACGCGATGGGCTCACGGATGGGCGCACCGCCGAGGATGAGGACGTCCAGACCTGTGGCAAAGCGCGCCTGTTGCGACGGGGCAGCCGACAGCGTCAGCGCATCGCCACCACCCAGCACCGCGAGCTGACCGGTGTCGATCGACGACTGGTTCGGGCCGACGAAGCCGTCACCGCTCATGACGTAGACCAGCGCATTGAAGTCCGCACGCCACGGCAGCTCGAGCTCGCCGCCGGGCGCAATGGTCGCGTGGACCATCGACATCGGGGTGTGCGTCGCACCGGGGCCTGCCTGGCCCGCAACGTCGCCGGCGATAACGCGCAGCAGCGAGCCGCCGTCGCGCGAGCTGAGCAGGGCCACCTCACCGGAGTGCAGGTCCTGGTAGCGCGGAGCGATCAGCTTGTCGCTCTTGGGCAGGTTGACCCAAAGCTGGAACCCGTGGAAAAGGCCACCCGAGACAACCAGGTGCTCCGGCGGCGCCTCGATATGCAGGATCCCCGAGCCGGCCGTCATCCACTGGGTGCCACCGTTGGTAATCGTGCCGCCGCCACCGAAGGAGTCCTGGTGGTCGAAGATGCCGTCGATGATGTAGGTGACCGTCTCGAAACCACGGTGCGGGTGCCAGGACGTGCCCTTGGGCTCCCCCGGTGCGTAGTCGACCTCGCCCATCTCGTCCAGGTGGATGAACGGGTCGAGCAGCGACAGGTCGATGCCGGCGAACGCTCGCTTGACCGGGAACCCCTCGCCCTCGAAGGCGGATGGCGCGCTGGTGATCGACACGACCGGACGCTGTATGACGTTCGGCAGCAGGGCGGGCACGCGCGGCAGGACGGTCAGGTCAGGAACGGTGATGGCAGGCACGGCAGGCTCCTCAGGTCATTTCATTTTCAACTATCTCATGAAACGTCTGTCTTCGTCAACGCATTCCTCGAGCCTGCGGGGGCGGTAAGGCACCGACCTGCGGGGCGGCAGGCATGCCGTCACGCACCTCTGCGTAGGGAGCAGGCCGGGCCACCCGTCATACAGCGTCAGGCCTGGTCGATCACAGCGATCGAGTCGCCCTCGTTGACGACGTCCCCCTCGATGACCGTCATCTCCTTGATGACACCTGCGACCTCGGCCGGCACGGGAATCTCCATCTTCATGGACTCCAGGATCACCAGCGTGTCGTCCGGCCCCACGGTGTCGCCCGCCCTGGCCACGACCTTCCAGACGTTCGCGACCATCTCTGCCATGACCACGTGACTCATGCCTGCTCCTTGGTTCCGTGTCGTGCAAGGACCGTCGAGCCGAAGCCTACGCAGGATGAGCAGCCGACGGAGCTATCGGGAGAAGCGGTAGCCGGTCGCCTCACCGGAGCCGAGGTCGACGATAGCCGCCACCGGGCCACCGCCGTCGGGACCCTGGTGAGCGGCCGACACCGAGACGAAGACCGCCGGGTCGCCGGTGACCGAGGCCGCCACTCCGCCCACAGCAGACTTGATCTGGCGGTGCCAGTGCACGTCGGAGTCGTCCAGCATCGCGTTGCGGCGTCCGTGCACGGTGCCGTCCTGGCTGACCTCGCACTTGAGGAACACGTTGACCAACCGGCCCGCGAGGTCGCTGCTACGCGGGCGGTCCGGCAGCTCGAGCCCGGCGTCCTTGATCGCGGACCAGATGCCGTCGGCGTCGAGGGCGTCGGCCATGACACCGTGACCGATGCGGTAGCGGCCACCCACACCGCGGGCGTTGCCGACCACGACGACCTGGGCCTGGTCGAGCTCGACGCCGGATGAGCAGGAGGCCACGGCGGAGTAGAGGTCGCGGTTGTGCATGATGTCGGCATCGGTGGGCATCTCGATCTCGCCGAGGGCGACCGCGACGCCCAGGCCGGTGGTCCCGTTGGACAGGTCCATGGACTCGTGGGTGTGCTCGGTCCACACGTTCTTGCCACGAGACTTGGCGTCGCGGATGGTGTGGATCGTCAGCAACGGGGTCTTGGTCTGGACGTAGTGAACATCGGCCGGGTCGGTGATACCAGCCCGCTCCATGGCGACCTTGACCGCGTCGGCGACCTTGGTGACCATGGCGAGGTAGCCGATCTCCTCCGGCAGGATCGGCTCGCTCATCGCGAAGCCGACGGTGAGCCGGGGCTCATCGGTCTGCTCGGCGTTGGCCGGGTCAACCGTGGCGAAGATCGTCGCATGTGGACTGATCACGCCGTCGGTGCCACCCGACCATACGATCGGAATCTGGCTGACCTGCTCGGACGGGGCGCCCTTGGCGACGAGCGCCTCCCGGAACGCCCGGTCGGCAAGGATCCGGGTGTAGTCGTTCACCCCGCCGTTGCCCTCCGTCTTGCCGATGATCGCGATCACCCGGTTGGCTTCCAGGACGCCCTCATCGATGAGCTTGGTCAGCTCGGATGCGTCCGAGACGCTGTGGATCGGAACCTTGCGGACCTCAATGGTGTCGGGCACCGGTGTCACCTTTCGTTGTTCTGCGATGAATGGTTCCGTGATGAATGGCTTTGTGATGAATCGGCGCGGCCCTGGATCACTGTCCCGAAGTTGCCCGTGATGGCCGTCTCGATGTGCTCCAGCGAGGTGATCACCGACCGCTGACCCCCTTGGTCGACGAACTGCATGGCGGCGGCGACCTTGGGACCCATCGAGCCGCTGGCGAAGTGGCCGGCCGCGGCGATCTCGCGCATCTCCTCCAAGGTCACGGTGTGGACCGCCTCAGCCGCCGCAGTTCCGTAGCCGATGAACGAGTTGTCCACGTCGGTGGCAATCACCAGCACGTCAGCCCCGACCGACCGGGCGAGCAGGGCTGCGGTCAGGTCCTTGTCGATGACTGCCTCCACCCCGCGCACGCCACCGTCCGGGTCACGCACCACTGGTATGCCGCCGCCACCAGCCGCGACCACGACGTATCCCGCGGCGATGAGGGTGAGGATCGTTTCGGTCTCCAGAACCTCCACCGGCGCCGGTGAGGCGACCATCCGACGCCATCCCTTCTCCCCGCGGTCCTGCCACATCTGTCCGTGCTCGATCAGCGCCTTGGCCTGGCCATAAGGCAGGAAGCGTCCGATCGGCTTCGTCGGGTCGGCGAAGCCCGGGTCGTTCTCGTCCACCCGGGTGCGGGTGACCAGGGCCGCGACATGCGGTTCGCAACCGCGCCGGCTGAGGCTGCGCTCAAGAGCATTGATGATCGTGAACCCGATCGTGGCCTGCGTCTGGGCACCGCACCAGTCCAGGGGCACCGGGGGGACGACCGCGGCAGCCAGCTCGTTCTTGACCAGGAGGTTGCCGACCTGGGGACCGTTGCCGTGCGTGATGACCACCTCGTGACCGGCCGCGATCAGCCCGGCCACGGACTCCATCGCAGCGGCGATCGCCGTCTGCTGCGCGACAGGGGTCGCACTGCCGTCGGCCGAGGTCATGGCGTTGCCGCCAAGCGCGAGGAGAACCCGCACGTCATACCTCGTTTCACCGGTGGCCGGTTGCTGCCCAGGTCAGCAGTCAGTCCTGCGAGCCTACGGAAGAGCGAACCGGTTGACGTGGGCGGATCCTGCCCAATGGCATACGGGTTCTTGGCATTTCTTAGCCTCCGGGCTTGGTATTTCTCAGCCTCCGGTGCCGCTCACCCCCGGGGTCACGCGCCGTCCCCGCCCCCGGCCGCGTCCCCGCTATCGCGCTCGTCGAGCCAGCTGCGGACGCTCTCGTTGTGCTCTCCCAGGGCTGGCGGTGGCAGGTGCTGGGAGCGCCCGCCGGCAAAGGTGAGGTCGTCGAACCGGATCGGCGGTCCTGGCAGCTCGATCGTGCCGAGCACCGGGTGGTCGACGGTGATGACCAGCCCCTGCGACCGGGTCTGCTCCCAGTCGTACACGCGGTCCAGCGTGCGAACCTCACCGGCCGGTATGCCCGCCGCCTCCAGCCGCGGCAGCAGGTCAGCCAGCGTGTGGTCGGCGAAGGCGCCGTTGACCGCCGCGATGACGGCCTCGCTGTTGCCGACCCGAACCGAGTTGGTCGCGAAGCCTTCCGCCTTGGGGTCGAGCCCGAACTCGAGGGCAAACCGCTGCCAGAGCCCGTCGCT
>JAYSQM010000377.1:0-5069 GCA_043721575.1 Phycicoccus sp. | reverse complement strand
CCGACGTTTGGATGTCCGACAAGCTCCTTGACCAGCTGGTACTGCGCGGTGTTGGTGTCCTGGTACTCATCGACCATGACGTGGCGAAAACGCCGGTGGTAGTACTCCGCGATGTCGGGAAAGGCCTGCAGGATGTTGACCGTCGCCATGATCAGGTCGTCGAAGTCCATCGCATTGGCCTGGCGCAGCCGGGCTTGGTACATCCGGTAGGCCTCGGCGACCATGCGCTCGTGATGACTGGACTCGCCGAGCCCGGCCGAGTAGGTCTCCTCGTCGATCAGCTCGTTCTTGAGGTTGGACACCTGCGCCGAGAAGGACCGCGGGCGATAGCGCTTGGGGTCCAGGTCGAGGTCGCGCATGACCATCGACATGAGGCGCTGGCTGTCAGCGGCGTCATAGATCGAGAAGGTCGACTTCAGCCCGACGTGTGAGGCCTCGCGACGCAGGATCCGCACACACGCCGAGTGGAACGTCGAGACCCACATGGCCTGGCTGCGGGCGCCGACCAGTGCGGCGACCCGATCGCGCATCTCGCCGGCGGCCTTGTTGGTGAAGGTGATCGCGAGGATCTGCCCGGGCCGGACGTCGCGCGCCGCAAGGAGGTGGGCGATGCGGTGTGCCAGCACGCGGGTCTTGCCCGAGCCTGCCCCGGCGACGATCAGCAGCGGCGCCCCCTCATGGGTGACCGCGGCCCGCTGCTGCGGGTTGAGCCCCTCGAGCAGCGCCTCCGGGTCGCGAGTGACCACCGAGCCGGTAAATCGACCTGCCCCGCCGGTGGGCGGCTCGCCACCCGCCTCGGCCCAGGTGGGGACGCCGCGACGGTCTACGTCGCCGGTTGCGGCGGCAGGGCTGAGCCCGGGCACGGGCAGGTCGCCGAAAAGGGTGCTCATCTCGCGCTCCAGCCTACGTCTCGGCAAGGACAGCGATGTCGATCAGCAGTGCGCGTTTGACGGTGGCAGCATGCGCGGGTCTTCGGTCCCGGCTTGCCGCCGCGAGTCTTGCGAGCCGGGTTCTGGTGTGAGGCTGACCTACGCTCGGACCGTGACCACACGGCATACGAAATCTGGTGCGAACGAACTGCGAGCCACGTCCATCCGGGCGGCCGAGCCGGACGACGTGCCGGCCATCCTCGGGCTCGTCCACGAGCTGGCGGTCTACGAACGCGAACCGGACGCGGTCGAGGCGACCGAGTCCGACTTCCGTGCGGCGTTGTTCCCCCAGGACCGTGCGCCCACCGCCTTCGCGCACGTCGCCGTCGTGGACGGGACGGTCGTCGGTATGGCGATCTGGTACGTCACGTTCTCGACCTGGCTGGGACGCGGTGGTATCTGGCTCGAGGACTTGTTCGTCTCACCGCAGCATCGCGGGTCCGGCCTGGGCAAAGCGCTGTTGGCGACGCTGGCGGCGGTGTGCGCCGAACGCGGCTACGGCCGGCTCGAGTGGTGGGTACTGAGGTGGAACAGCCCATCGATCGGCTTCTACGACTCGATCGGCGGGCAGCCGATGGACGAGTGGCTCACGTATCGACTCGACGGCCGAGACCTGGACGCTCTGGGCGCTATCGGCGCCGCCCCCACGACACTGACCCAACTACGCTGACCCCATGACGCAGCGGACCTTCGGCCAGCCGGCGACGCCGCGGCCCGACCAGGACATCTCGCGAGTTCTCGTCGTCACGGCACATCCGGACGACTGTGACTTCGGGGCGGCCGGGACCATCGCTGGTTGGGTCGACGCCGGCCTGAGCGTCACGATCCTGTTGTGCACGCGCGGTGAGCAGGGCGGGCTCGACGGCACCTTCCGCGAGCAGATGCCGGCCATCCGCGAACGAGAGCAGCTCGCCGCGTCGTCGGTCCTCGGCGTCAAGGACGTGCGGTTCCTGGGCGGCCATCGCGACGGCTGGCTGGAGCCCTCGTGGGAGCTGCAACGCCAGATTGTCGAGGTCATCCGTGACGTCCAGCCCCAGCGCGTCCTGATCCAGTCTCCCGAGCGTTGGTACGACCGGATCCAGGCCTCTCATCCGGATCACCTCGCCGCGGGCGAAGCCGCCATCCGCGCCGTCTACCCCGCCGCCGAGAACCGCTTCGCCTGGCCCGAGCTCATCGAGCAGGGCCTGGAGCCCTGGCACGTCAACGAGGTCTGGATCATGGCCCATCCGGAGATGACCCACGCCGTGGACATCACTGACACCTTTGACCGCAAGGTCGCCGCTCTGCAGGCTCATGAGTCACAGACAGGACATCAGAGCGATCAGCTGGAGGGGTTCCTGCGCGGTTGGGGCACCGGAGTGGCCGAGATGTTCGGCCTCGGCGAGGGCCGGTTGGGCGAGTGCTTCCACGTCATGGATCTGGGCTGACCCGGTGAATGTCGATGCCCTCCTGATCGGCGTCCCCCCCTTGCTGGTCTACGTCCTGGTCGGGCTGGTGATCGGCCTGGAGAGCATCGGCATCCCGTTGCCCGGTGAGGTGATCCTGGTGTCCGCCGCGCTCCTGGCCTCGCGCCACCAGCTGGACGTGTCCAGCGTGTGGGTCGCCGTTGCGGCAAGTGCCGGGGCCATCGTCGGCGACAACATCGGCTATCTGGCCGGGCGACGCTGGGGTGCCCGGATGTTCGACGTGCTGGGACGCCGGTTCCCCAAGCACGCGGGCCCCGACCAGCTTGCCTACGCCGAGCATGTGTTCACCCGGTACGGCGTGTGGGCCGTCTTCTTCGGCCGTTTCGTGGCGCTTCTTCGCATGTTCGCCGGCCCACTGTCCGGTGCCCTGCGAATGCCCTACCCGCGCTTCCTCGCGGCCAACGCGCTCGGCGGGCTCGTCTGGGCGTCCGGGACCACGGCAGCGGTCTACACCCTGGGCACGGTCGCCGAGCAGTGGCTCAAGCGTTCGTCCTGGATCGCGCTGATCGTGGCCATCGTTGTCGGCATCGCCGTCTCGTCGGTATTGCGGCGACGGATGGGGCGCGCGGTGGCTCGCTACGCCGACGAACGAGCGTCGCGCCGCGGTGAGCTCACAGGAGACGGCGGCCGGCGGCCCACGCGGTGAGCTCGTACCGCGAGGACAGCTGCAGCTTGCGCAGCACCGAGGACACATGTGTCTCAACGGTCTTGATCGAGATGAAGAGCTCCTTGGCGACTTCCTTGTACTGGTAGCCGCGAGCGATCAGCCGCATCACCTCACGCTCGCGAGTGCTGAGCCGGTCGAGCTCCTCGTCGATCTCGGCGACCTCACCGGCTGCGGCACCAAACGCGTCGAGGACGAAGCCCGCCAACCGGGGGCTGAACACGGCATCGCCGTCCGCGACCCGTCGGATCGCGTTGGTCAGGTCGCCTGCGTTGATGGTCTTGGTGACGTATCCGCGCGCTCCGGCCCTGATGACCGCAATCACGTCCTCTGCCGCGTCGGACACCGACAGCGCGAGGAAGCGTACGGGCTCACCGGACTCGGTTGTCACGCCGCGCGATCCGTTGATCACGTCGCTGCCTCCGTTGCCGTTGCCGCCGGGCAGGTGCACGTCGAGCAGGACAACATCGGGTCGCGTCTCGGCGACCACGACGATCGCGCGGTCGACGTCCGGGGCCTCCCCCACGATCACCATCGAATCGTCCAGCTCGGCCTTGACGCCGGACCGAAACATCCGGTGGTCATCGACCAGGACGAGCCGGATGATGGAAGCAGGCTGAACGGAGATCAGCTCGGGCATCAGCGCGTTCCTTCGGTCTCAGGTTGGGCTTCGGGTTGGGCTTCGGGTTGGGCTTCAGCTTGGGCTTCAGGATGTGACTCGACGGCGGTCACGGGCAGCGAGAGGGAGACCTCGGTGCCATGCTCGAGCCGGCGCAGTCCTGCCGAGCCACCGTGCCGCGACATGCGGCCCAGGATCGACTCGCGGACGCCGAGGCGATCCTGCGGCACCGCGTCCATGTCGAAACCCGGACCGTGGTCGCGCACAAACGCCTGCACAAGGTCGGAGCCCACCTCGACATAGGCAGATACCGGCGCCGCGCCATGGCGCACGGCATTGACCAAGGCCTCGCGCAGCGCCCGCACCAGCGCGGTTCCGCCACCATCGAGCGGGCGGTCACCGGTGACCACCAGCTCGATCGGTATGCCGTGCAGGTCCTCCACCTCGTGCGCGACCTCCGTCGCTGCGGAGGCGAGGCTGGCCTGCGAGCCGCGCGGACCGGCATACAGCCATCCGCGCAGCTCACGCTCCTGGGCGCGGGCAAGGCGGGTCACCTCGGCGGGGTCGTCCGCCTGGCGCTGGATCAGTGCCAGGGTCTGCAGGACGGAGTCGTGCAGGTGTGCGGCGATGTCTGCTCGCTCGGTCTCACGGATGCGCTGTGCCTGCTCGGCGCGCAGGTCGCCCCAGAGACGCACGCCCCACGGCGCGGCGATCAGTCCGGCGCCCGCAAGAACCGCCACGGCCGCGATCCCCACATCCCACAGGCCGGCCAGCCCGCGTCCCTGGGTGGCCAGAACGACGACCCCGATGGTCGCCAGAGCGATGCCAATCCCTAGTCGTACCAGACCTCCTCGCTGTCCGGCGCCTCCACGGAGCAGCCACTTTCCCCGTTCCGCATCGTCGAGCTGTGACCACGCGAGCACGGCTCCGCCGACGACGGTCAACAGCGGGATGAGCACGCCCAGGCGCAGGTCGACTCCGTGTTGCTGGGCGAAGATCGCCCCACCGACGACGAGCAACCCCAGCCCGACGACGAGGTTCCGCAGAGACTCGCTGACCGTGCGGCTCGCAGCCACAGCCTTGGTCCCGGGGACGGCGGTGGCCTCCAGCGACTGGGGCGTGAGCGCCCACAGGAGGAGGTATACCGCGATGCCGGCACCACCGGCAAGGGCTGCCAGGACGAACGCCAGACGCACATGCCGCACGTTGAGCCCGAGGTGCTCGGCCAAACCGGCACAGACCCCGCCGACGTAACGGCCCTGGACCGGACGCCGCAGGACGCGCAGCGGCCGGTGGTCACCGGGGTCGATCGGCGACTGCGGAAGCTGGTAAGGCGTGGGCACGAGGTCCATCCTTGCCCACGCCCGGGGCAGAACAGGCCTGGACAGCAC
>JAYSQM010000376.1:0-1796 GCA_043721575.1 Phycicoccus sp. | reverse complement strand
TCTACAACACCGGCATCGACGTCACCTACGGCGGCGAGTTCACCATCGACGGCGGCGGGTGGATCAAGATCCCCGACACCGTCACCATCGCCGGACCCCACCAACCGCTGAGCGTCAAGACCGCCCACGCCCGCCTGGTCACCCGCTGACCCACCCTGCGGTCGCAAGTGGGTGCACGCCGGGGTCCCGAAGCTGTCGTAATCACGAGCCCGATCGCACCCACACCTGCACCCACACCTGTACCTGCACCAAATACGCGCACCCACGCGCGCGCCCAGTCGCCCTGGGCCCCGCTCTCTCTTTGCTACGGATTGACCCCGCAGGTGGCCGGCTCAGGTCAGGTCAGGGCATCGACGGGATCAGCAGCGACTGACCGGCGTGCACCTGAGAGGTGTTCAGACCGTTGGCGAGCTGGATCCGTGCCACGGCCTCGTTGACCGGCAGGCTCGGCAACTGGGCTGCGGCCACCTCGGAGAGGGTCTGGCCGGCGAATACCGTTGTGGCGTGGTCGATCTCGGGGGCCGAGGCGCTGACGGACGTTGCGAGCATCAGGGCAGCCACAGCGGAGCTCAGCGCAGCGACCGTCACCATGAGCGTGATCAGGAGCCGGCCGCGTCGGTTCATCCGCGTTGCCGTGCGCACCGGCGCCCGGCCACGCTCGCCAAGGCCGACCAGGCGAAGCTGCGGGCGGACAGTGCGTGACGGCATACGGGCCGGTGCGGGGGCGAGCTCCCAGGCGAGTGCAGCTGACATGGCGTCCTCCAACGTGGTGCGGATCTTTGTGGCGCAGATCTTGGCGTCGATCGAACGTGTGTCCGATAGAACGCTTGTACGATGTCTAGCACGCGCCGCCGACAATGTCGAGACACGAGTCGAACAGGTGTTTGAAACTTGTGTCCGATCGGCATACGCTGTCTGCATGTCGAACAGCCAAACAGGCACCACTGACAACGGGTATCTCGCGGCACGAGCAGAGGGACGACACCATGGCTGAGATCCACGAGATGCCCGACCGCGACACCGGCGACGGGCTGACCACCCGTCAGCGCCGGGTGCTCGAGGTGATCCGCAACTCCGTGGACCGTCGCGGTTACCCGCCGAGCCTGCGCGAGATCGGCGACGCGGTCGGGCTGGCGAGCCCCAGCAGCGTCTCCCACCAGCTCTCGGCGCTCGAACGCAAGGGCTACCTGCGCAAGGACCCCAACCGTCCCCGGGCGATCGAGGTCCTCTCCCCCGACAACGCCTCGGACGCGCGCGGCTACCGCCAGTCCCACGACGACGAGACCGGCAGCGGCGACTCCCACCCCACTCCCGCCTACGTCCCCGTGCTCGGCCGGATCGCGGCCGGCGTTCCGATCATGGCCGAGGAGGTCGTGGACGACGTTTTCGCCCTGCCTCGCCAGATCGTCGGCGAGGGCGAGCTGTTCCTGCTCAAGGTTGTCGGCGACTCGATGATCGAGGCGGCCATCTGCGACGGCGACTGGGTAGTCGTGCGCCAGCAGCCGACGGCCGACAACGGCGACATCGTCGCGGCGATGCTCGACAACGAGGCAACCGTCAAGACGTTCAAGCGCAAGGACGGCCACGTGTGGCTCTTGCCGCACAACGAGGCGTTCTCCCCGATCGACGGCGACCACGCCACCATCTTGGGCAAGGTCACCGCAGTCCTACGCAAGGTCTGATCCCCGGCCGCGAAAGGTCTGATCCCAGCGACGCAAGGACTGATCCCAGCGCGTCCCGGCTAAGGCTTGGTGGTCCTGGCGCACCCCGTCTCCTGTGCCAAGTAGCTCCCACCT
>JAYSQM010000375.1:0-9330 GCA_043721575.1 Phycicoccus sp. | reverse complement strand
GGGCAACACGGTCCAGATCTGCCCGGTCGGCGCGCTGACCGGCGCGGCATACCGCTTCCGCTCGCGCCCGTTCGACCTGATCTCCACCCCGAGCGTGTGTGAGCACTGCGCGAGCGGCTGCGCGACCCGCACCGACCACCGTCGTGGCACGGTCCTGCGCCGGATGGCCGCCATTGACCCGGACGTCAACGAGGAGTGGAACTGCGACAAAGGTCGCTGGGCCTTCACCTACGCCAATGGCACGGACCGCATCACCGACCCGCTGGTGCGTGACGAGGACGGCAACCTGCAGGTCGCGTCCTGGCCCGAGGCGCTCGACGCCGCGGCCCGAGGACTGCGAGCCGCCCGTGACGCCAAAGGTGTCGGCGTGCTCGTCGGTGGCCGGGTGTCCGCCGAGGACGCCTACGCCTACAGCAAGTTCGCCCGAATCGCGTTGCAGACCAATGACATCGACTTCCGCGCCCGGCCGCATTCGGTCGAGGAGGCCGAGTTCCTGGCCAGCAACGTCGTGGCCACCGGTCCGTCCGGTGACGCAGCCGGTGGGTCGGTCACGTACGCCGAGATCGAGGCTGCCAAGACGGTGCTGCTCGTGGGCTTCGAGCCCGAGGACGAGTCGCCGATCGTGTTCCTGCGGCTGCGCAAGGCGGTCCGCAAGAACAGGACTGCTGTATTCGCGGTCGCGCCCCTCGCGTCCCGGGGCCTGGACAAGCTCGACGGCACCGTGATCAGCGCCGCTCCCGGCACCGAGGCCGAGGTGCTCGCTGCCCTCGCCGCGCCCAGGGGCGCGGACCAGCCGGCGACCAAGGACACAGGCCGGCAGGCCCTTGCCGCCGCGGCTGTCGGCCTGTCCGGTGATCGCGCCGTGATTCTCGTGGGCGAGCGACTCGCGACGGTTCCCGGCGGGTTGTCCGGTGCAGCGGCGCTGGCCTCGTCCACCGGTGCCAGGCTGGCCTGGATCCCCAGGCGCGCAGGAGAGCGGGGCGCGCTCGAGAGCGGCGCACTGCCGGGCCTGCTTCCCGGTGGTCGTCCGGTCACGCAGTCCCGGGCCCGCGCCGAGGTCGGTGCGGCGTGGGACGTCGTCGGACTTCCCGAGAAGGTCGGCCGGGACACCTCGGCCATCATCGCGGCGGCGGGCTCCGGCGAGCTCGGTGGTCTGTTGGTCGGCGGCGTCGACCCGGCCGACCTGGTCGGCTCCGGCGACCTGCTCGACGCGCTGACCAGGTCGTTCGTGGTCTCCCTGGAGATTCGCCAGAGCGCGGTCACCGACGTCGCCGACGTGGTCCTGCCCGTGGCAGCCCACCAGGAGAAGGCCGGCACCTTCGTCGACTGGGAGGGCCGGGTCCGGTCCTTCGAGGCGGCGCTGACGACCAACGCCATGAGTGACCACCGTGTCCTGGATCTGCTGGCCGACCAGATGGGCGACCTCCTCGGAGTCCGCACGCTGGAGGCCGCCCGCGCCGACATGCGGGCCCTCGGCCGGTGGACCGGTGACCGCGCTGCTGCGCCGACGGTCGCGGCGGTCGAGGTTCCGCCACTGGATGCCGGCCAGGCCGTGCTGGCCACCTGGCACCACCTGCTGGACTCCGGCCGGATGCAGGACGGCGAGCCCTTCCTGGCCGGCACGGCCCCAAAGGCCAGGGCGCTGCTCTCGGCCAGGACCGCCGCAACGATCGGCCTGGCCGAGGGGGACACCGTTCGCGTCAGCGTCGGCCCAGGTGCCATCACGGTCCCCTTCACCATCAGGGACATGGCTGACCATGTCATCTGGCTGCCGACAAACTCTCCCGGATCCGCGGTGCGCCAGACGCTGGGCGTCGACGCCGGCGCCGTGGTCTCCCTGACCAAGGGCGGTGTCGCATGAGCCTGATCGCCGCGCTGGCAACAGGGCTTGTGGGCGGCGTCCACACGATCGCACCAACGCTTGCCACCACCGACAACCCGGTGGCCGACTTCAGCGACACCCCGTGGTGGCTCTCGTTGGTCAAGGCGCTGCTCGTCTTCGTCTTCCTGATGATCAACACCCTGCTCGTCATCTGGTTCGAGCGTCGCGTCATCGGCCGCATGCAGCAGCGCCCCGGACCCAACCGCGCCGGTCCGTTCGGACTGCTGCAGACCCTGGCCGACGGTGTGAAGCTGGCGCTCAAGGAAGACCTGACGCCCAAGAACGCCGACAAGATCGTGTTCATTCTCGCGCCGATCATCGCCGGCTCCATGGCATTCGTGTCCTTCGCGATCATCCCGATGGGTTCGATGGTCACCATGTTTGGCCACCGGACCCCGTTGCAGCTGACCGACACCCCCGTCGCCGTCCTGCTGGTGCTTGCCGTTGCCGGGGTGGGTGTCTACGGCATCATCCTGGCGGGTTGGTCCTCGGGTTCTACCTACCCGCTGCTGGGCGGACTGCGCGCCACCGCACAGGTCATCTCCTACGAGATCGCCATGGGTCTCTCGCTGGTCGCCGTCTTCCTGTACTCCGGCTCGATGTCGACCTCACAGATCGTCGCCTCGCAGAAGAGCCTGTGGTTCATCGTCCCGGCGTTCTTCTCCTTCCTGGTCTATGTCGTGACCATGGTCGGCGAGACCAACCGCCTGCCCTTCGACCTTGCCGAAGGCGAGGGTGAGCTCACGGGTGGTTTCCACACGGAATACAGCTCGTTGAAGTTCGCGATGTTCTTCCTTGGTGAGTACGTCAACATGTTCACCGTCTCCGCACTGGCGACCACCATGTTCCTGGGTGGCTGGCAGGCGCCTCCCGGCATCGCCGCCATCAACGAGGGCATGTTCAACCAGGGCTGGTGGGGTCTGCTGTGGTTCGTCATCAAGCTGTGGCTCTTCATGTTCTTCTTCGTCTGGCTGCGTGGCTCACTGCCGCGGGTGCGCTACGACCAGTTCATGCGCTTCGGCTGGAAGTTCCTCATCCCGGTGACCATGCTCTGGGTCGTCGCGGTGGCCTTCATCCGCGGCGCGCAGCTGGCCTTCTTCGGTGAGAGCAAGCTCCAGATCGCTGGCCGGCAGTTCCAGTCGGCCACGGTGCTCGTCCTTGGCGTCATCTGCGTCGTCGCGCTCGCGGTGGCGTGGGTGTGGGACGGCAAGCGCGAGGAGAAGCGCCAGGGCGTCGTCGAGGTGCCCGAGGAGATCGACCCGTTCGCGGGCGGCTACCCGGTCCCGCCACTTCCCGGCCAGCGCCTGCGCGAGCCGAGCCGGCGCACGCCGGAGCTGCAGGGTGTCCAGTCATCGGCCGGCTCCGCCGGCCATCCGGAACGAAGCGATCGGGAGGCCACCCGTGGCTGACGAGCAGAAGAAGGCGAGCTTCCTCTCGGAGCTGTTCGCCCCTGTCGGCGGTTTCGGCGTCACGTTCGCGACGATGTTCCGCAAGCTGGAGACCGAGGAGTACCCCGAGGTCAAGCGCCCGACCCAACCGCGCTACCACGGTCGCCACCAGCTCAACCGGCACCCGGACGGCCTGGAGAAGTGCATCGGCTGCGAGCTGTGCGCCTGGGCCTGCCCCGCCGACGCCATCTACGTCGAGGGCGCCGACAACGACGACAGCGCAGGGGGCGGAGGTCGGTTCTCACCCGGTGAGCGATACGGCAGCGTCTACCAGATCAACTACCTGCGCTGCATCTTCTGCGGTTTGTGCATCGAGGCCTGCCCCACCCGCGCGCTCACGATGACCAACTTCTACGAGCTGGCCGACGACGACCGCGGCAAGCTGATCTTCGAGAAGAGCCAGCTGCTGGCCCCGATCCAGGAGGGCATG
The DNA here is from genome assembly GCA_043721575.1 of Phycicoccus sp. Taxonomy (GTDB): domain Bacteria; phylum Actinomycetota; class Actinomycetes; order Actinomycetales; family Dermatophilaceae; genus UBA4719. The sequence continues at coordinate 5,570 of JAYSQM010000375.1, read as the reverse complement.
GTCGCCGCGCCGCACCCGATGGTGGCCGGCATGCAGGATCTCGACTACTACCAGGGCAAGGTGGACAGGGCCACGCCCGAGCAGCGTGCGTGGGCCGATGCCCGCGAGGCCGAGCTCGCTTCCAGCTCTGCGTCGGGCGCTGCGTCGGGCGCTGCCTCGACTGTCCCGTCGGCTGTCCCGTCGACCGAGGGTGGTGCCCGATGACCAGCGGTGGCGAAGCGGTCCTGTTCTGGGTCCTGGCCCCCATCAGCGTGCTCGGCGGCCTCGGCCTGGTCTTTGCCAAGAAGGCGGTGCACGCGGCCCTGGGCATGGCGCTGGTGATGATCAACCTGGGCGTGTTCTACATCGCCCAGAACGCCGACTTCCTGGGGATCGTGCAGATCTTCGTGTACACCGGCGCGGTCATGATGCTTTTCCTCTTCGTGCTGATGCTGGTCGGCGTCGACTCCTCGGACTCCCTGGTCGAGACGATCAAGGGCCAAAAGGTCGTCGGTCTCCTGCTTGCCCTGGGCCTGGGGGTCGTGCTCATCGCGGCGATCGGCTCGGTGACCTTCGCCAGCCCGGTCGGCCTGGATCGGGCCAACGCGGACGGCAACATCACCGGTGTGGCCAGCCTGATCTTCGGCAGGTATGTCTGGACCTTCGAGGTCATCAGCTCGCTGCTCATCACCGCCGCCGTCGGAGCCATGGTCCTGGCGCACCGCGAACGCCTCACGCCCCGCCCGACCCAGCGGGACTGGTCCGAGCGACGCTTCCGCGAGGGCAAGAACCTCGCCGGTCTGCCGGCGCCGGGCGTCTATGCCCGCCACAACGCGGTCGACACCCCCGCCTTGTTGCCTGACGGCACGCCGAGCGAGCTGTCCGTATCGCGGGTGCTCACCGCGCGCGAGCAGGTCACCACCCCCCAGCCCTTCGTCGAGGCCGAGAAGGCCATCGAGCGCGAGATCGAGGAGGGAACCAACCGATGAGCCTGGTCAACTACATCTACCTGTCGACGCTGCTGTTCGCGATCGGCGCTGCCGTGGTGCTGGTGCGCCGCAACGCCATCGTGGTCTTCATGGGCGTCGAGCTGATGCTGAACGCGACCAACCTGGCCTTCGTGACCTTCGCACGCATGCACGGCTCCCTGGACGGCCAGGTCATCGCGCTGTTCGTGATGGTCGTCGCTGCCGCCGAGGTCGTCGTCGGACTGGCCATCATCATGGCTATCTTCCGTGCCCGCCGCTCGGCTTCGGTCGACGCCGCCAACCTGCTGAAGCTGTAAGGGGCACAACATGCAACCGGTGCAACTTTCCGCTGCGGGGCTGGGCCAGCTCACCAGCGCGATACAGCCTGCCTCGGGGACCGCGTCCCTGGCCTGGCTGCTGGTCGCCCTCCCGCTCCTGGGCGCGGCCTTTCTCCTGCTCGGCGGGCAGCGAACGAACCGTTTCGGACCGGCACTGGCAACAGGGCTGTCCTGGGCCAGCTTCGGCGTCGGGGCGGTGATCTTCGTGGCGATGCTCGGCCGCTCCGGTGAGCAGCGTGCGCAGTCGCTGCACCTGTTCTCGTGGGTGCCCGCCGGGAGCTTCCAGGTCGACGCCGGGATGCTGGTCGACCCGCTGTCCATGGCCTTCGTGCTGCTGGTCACCTTCGTCGGCTCGCTGATCCTGGTCTACTCGCTGGGCTACATGGAGCACGACCCGGACAAGCGCCGCTTCTTCGCCTACCTCAACCTGTTCGTTGCCGCCATGCTGCTGCTGGTCCTGGCCGACTCCTACCTCTTGCTCTACGTAGGCTGGGAAGGCGTGGGTCTGGCGTCATACCTGCTGATCGGTTTCTGGAACCACAACCCGGCCTACGCCGCAGCGGCCAACAAGGCGTTCGTGGCCAACCGGGTCGGTGACTTCGGCCTGACCGTGGCGATCATGCTCATGTTCGCCACCTTCGGCACGGTCAGCTTCTCCGGTGTCAACGCCGGGGTGGAAGGTGCCAACAAGGGTGCGCTGACGGCGATCGGCCTGATGTTGCTGCTCGGAGCCTGCGGCAAGTCGGCGCAGTTCCCGCTGCAGAGCTGGCTCGGCGACGCGATGGCCGGCCCGACTCCGGTGTCCGCGCTGATCCACGCCGCGACGATGGTCACCGCCGGTGTCTACCTCATCGTGCGCAGCCACGCGATCTTCAACGCCTCGCCGACCGCGCAGACCTTCGTGGTCATCGTCGGTGCCATCACCTTGGTGTTCGGGGCGATCGTCGGCTCCGCCAAGGACGACATCAAGAAGGCACTCGCGGCCTCGACGATGAGCCAGATCGGCTACATGATGCTCGCCGCCGGACTGGGTCCGGTCGGCTACGCGTTCGCGATCTTCCACCTGCTCAACCATGGCTTCTTCAAGGCCGGGATGTTCCTCGGCGCCGGCTCGGTCATGCATGGCATGGACGACCAGGTCGACATGCGCCGGTTCGGCAACCTGTCCGGTGCCATGAAGGTCACCTGGATCACCTTCGGCCTGGGCTGGCTGGCGATCCTCGGTGTGCCCCCGTTCGCCGGCTTCTGGTCCAAGGACAAGATCATCGAGGCCGCGTTCATCGGCGAGGGCTGGCGGCCGTGGGTCTTCGGCTTCGCCGCGCTGATCGGCGCGGGCGTCACCGCCTTCTACATGTCGCGTCTGTTCTTCATGACCTTCCATGGCAGGAGGCGCTGGCCCAAGCAAGCCCATCCGCACGAGTCGCCCAAGGTGATGACCATCCCGATGATCATCCTGGCCATGGGGTCGGCCTCCCTGGGTCTGATCCTGGGCCCGACCGGCGCCATCCAGAGCTGGCTCGAGCCGGTCGTCGGTGGTCACGCCGAGGGTGAGCACCCGGTGATCGCCGTCCCGGTGCTGACGACCCTGACGTTGCTCGTGGTCGCGTCGGGCCTGGGCCTTGCCTGGCTTCGCTACTGGCGTAACGAGGTTCCTGTGGTTGCCCCGGTCGGTTCGCTGCTGACCCGGGCTGCGCGCAGGGACCTCTACCAGGACGACGTCAACGAAGGCGTGCTGATGCGTCCCGGTCTGCACCTGACCCGCTCCCTGGTCTTCTTCGACACCAAGGGTGTTGACGGGGCAGTTGGCGCTCTGGCCGCCCTCATCGGCGGGTCCTCGGCACGACTGCGCCGAATCCAGAACGGCTTCGTGCGTTCCTATGCCCTGACGATGCTCGCTGGCGTCGTCGTGATCCTCGGTGCCGTGTGGGTGGTGCAGTGATGTCCAACTTTCCGTGGCTGACCACGATCGGCCTGATCCCGCTGGTGGGTGCGCTCGTCGTCGCCTTCCTGCCGGCGAGCCTGGCTGACAGGGCCAAGCAGATCGCCCTCGGGTTCTCCGTGGTCGCGCTGCTCTTCACCGTCGCTGCCGCCCTGCAGTTCAAGGCGGGCTCCAGCCAGCAGTTCCAGCTCCAGGAGCAGCACTCCTGGATCGAGCAGTTCGGCGTGAGCTACGCCGTCGGCGTCGACGGCATCGCGCTCGTCCTGATCGTGATGGCCGCGATCCTGGTCCCAGTCTGCCTGCTCGCCGCGTGGCACGACGTGCCCCAGATCGGCAAGCGCCAGCAGACCTACTTCGCCCTCATGCTGGTCCTGGAGACCTTCACGATCGGTGTCTTCTCCGCCACCGACGTGTTCTTGTTCTACGTCTTCTTCGAGGCGATGCTGATCCCGGTCTACTTCCTGATCGGATCCTTCGGCGGTCCCCGCCGGCAGTACGCCGCGGTCAAGTTCCTGCTCTTCTCCCTGCTCGGCGGGCTCGTCATGCTGGTCGCTGTCATCGCGCTCTACCAGCAGGGCCCTGGCGGCGCCGACGGCTTCCTCGTCGAGAAGCTGACCGGCCTCAAGCTCGACCAGACCACCGGACGGCTGATGTTCCTGGGCTTCTTCTTCGCCTTTGCCATCAAGGCACCGATGTGGCCGCTGCACACCTGGCTGCCGGATGCGGCAGCCGAAGCTCGTCCGGCCACGACTGTGCTGCTGGTGGGTGTGCTCGACAAGGTCGGCACCTACGGGATGATCCGCTTCTGCCTGCAGCTGTTCCCCGAAGCCAGCAAGTGGGCCACGCCCGCGATCATCGTGCTCGCCGTGATCTCGGTGCTCTACGGCGCGCTGCTCGCGATCGGCCAGACCGACATCATGCGACTGATCGCCTACACCTCGGTCAGCCACTTCGGGTTCATCGTGCTCGGCATCTTCGCGATGACCTCGGTCGGCACCGCCGGCGCCGCGCTCTACATGGTCAACCACGGTTTCACCACGGCTGCGCTGTTCCTGGTGGCGGGGATGCTCATCCACCGTCGCGGCAGCAAGCGCATCCCCGACTACGGCGGTTGGCAGCGGGTGACCCCGGTCCTTGCCGGCGTCTTCCTGATCTCGGGCCTGTCCGGTCTGGCGCTGCCGGGGCTTAACTCGTTCATCTCGGAGTTCCTCGTCCTGGTCGGTACCTTCCAGCGCTACCGGGTTGCCGCGGTCATCGCCACCCTCGGCATCATCTTGGCCTCGCTCTACATCCTGCTCATGTACCAGCGGATGATGACCGGCCCCAAGCCCGAGGCTGCCGCCGGAACCCCCGATCTGTCCCACCGCGAGAAGTGGGTCGTTGCACCGTTGATCGCAGCGTTCATCGTCCTGGGCTTCTACCCCAAGCCGGCACTCGACGTGATCAACCCCGCCGTCGCCAGGACGTTGCAGTACGTCGGCGTCACCGACCCGGCAGCCACGCATCCCGCAGCTGCTCAAGGAGCTGTCAAGTGATCGCATCCCTGTCCGGGCTGCCGACGGAGTTCGTCGCCGCCAAGATCAGCTACGGCGCCATCCTGCCGATGCTGATCGTCTTCGGCGCGGCCATGATCGGTGTCCTCGTCGAGGCTTTCGCGCCCCGGACCCTGCGGTATGCCGCACAGGTGGGCGTAGCGCTCGTGGGCCTGGTCGGCGCGCTGGTCGCGGTCGTTCTCGCCCGGGGCCATCAGGGCAGCACGCTTGCCGGCGCCGTGGTCGTCGACGGTCCGGCGCTGTTCCTGCAGGGCACGATCCTGGTGCTGTCGGTCCTCAGCGTGCTCACCATGGCCGAGCGCTTCGAGGGTGTCGGTGCCGACGCGTTCACCGCGCAGGGCGCTTCGACGCCCGGGTCAGCGCAGGAAGCCGCTGCGGTGCGTGCCGGTGCGACCACGACCGAGGTCTTCCCGCTGACGTTGTTCGCAGTCGGGGGCATGTTGCTGTTCCCGGCTGCGGGCGACCTGTTGACGATGTTCGTGGCACTGGAGGTCCTCTCGCTGCCGCTCTACATCCTCTCCGGTCTGGCCCGCCGCCGCCGGCTGCTCTCCCAGGAGGCGTCCCTGAAGTACTTCCTGCTCGGAGCCTTCTCGTCGGCCTTCTTCCTGTTCGGTTCGGCGCTGTTGTTCGGCTACTCCGGATCGATGGACCTGAGCGTCATCGCCAAGGCCATCGGCACGCAGTCCGGCATGGACGGCCTGCTGGTCCCCGGCGTACTGCTCGTGCTGGTCGGACTGCTCTTCAAGATCGGCGCCGTGCCCTTCCACTCGTGGACCCCGGACGTCTATCAGGG
>JAYSQM010000374.1:0-1701 GCA_043721575.1 Phycicoccus sp. | reverse complement strand
GGCCTGGCGGACCCGGGACCTGAGGATGGGGCGATCTTCTCGGTGATCGTGGACGTCCCAGGTACGTCGGCGCGGCAGGCCGTGCTGCGATGAGGTCGCGCGAGGCACTGCACGAAGCCGTTCGACGTTACTTCGATCTCACCTACACGCCAGGTTCCGGGCGGTTCGCGCAGGCCGGAGATGCCCGCATCTCGCCGGACGGGAGGCGAGTCATCTTCACCGGGACATTGGCCGACGACCTTGATCTGGGCACGCATGACCGGATCGGCCTGATCCGGGACGGGACCGTCAGCCCGCTGACCGACGGTCCTGGGGATGACCACCATCCGCGCTGGTCCCCCGACGGACACTGCATCGGATTTCTCTCCGACCGGCGTCGTGCCGGGCAGCCCCAGCTCCAGTTGCTCGAGCCCGCGTTCGGGGTTGTGGTCGAAACGCCATACATCGATGGCGTCGTGGAATCGTTCGAATGGTCGCCGGATGGTCGATCGATCCTGGTATGCGTGGCCGGGCTGGAGGCGGACCGCGGCGATGTGGCAGGACCGGGCCGCGCCACGGGGGCGCCCCAGACCCAGGACGGCCCGACTGCGGCATGGAAGCCGTCGGTGCGCGAGCACCCGGGCGACGATCGGACACGTCAAATCTGGATCTATTCCGTGGCACATGACACGGTGCGTCGCGTTACTTCGACAGATCTCACTGTCTGGGAGGCCACGTGGTGTGGCGGGTCGGCGATCGTGGCTGTCACGTCGGCGGGTTGGACGGAGGGTGCCTGGTTTGACGCGGACCTGCGCATGATCTCGGTGGACGATGGCATCGATCGTATGATCTATCGGGGCCACCACCAGATCGGCAAGCCTGCCTGCCCACCTTCTGGACGACGGGTCGCTGTGATCAGTGGGCTATGCAGCGACCGCGGCATCGTCCCTGGCGAGGCGATCCTCGTGGATCCGGCAGGCTTCGAACATCGGGCGCTGGATACGGGAGGGGTCGACGTGACCGAGCTGGCCTGGCTCGACGACGATCGCCTGGCCTTCATCGGCATCCGGGGCGTTGATACGGTGGCTGGGATCGTCGAGGCGCTGCGCCCAGGAGCCCGAGCCGTGGACTCCTGGGTGTCGTCGTCGAGTTGCGGGCGGCACATCCCGCGTGCCTCATTCGCTCGTGATGGGTCCATGGCAGTCGTCCACGACGACTACTCGCACTATCCGGCGATAGCGGTCGTCACGGACGGCGTCGAGCGGGTCGACCTCTCACTTGCCCCGCCTGGCATCGAGGAGCTCCTATCGTCCTCGGGATCGGTCGAAACCGTGACATGGAAGGCGCCAGACGGCGAGGCGATCGACGGATTGCTCTGCCGCCCCACCGGTGCCGGGCCGTTTCCGCTCGTGCTGCATGTCCATGGCGGTCCGGTCGGCGTGACGACGAATGCCTGGGCCATGGGCAACGATACGACCAGGCTTCTCGTGGCCCACGGCTATGCGGTCCTCCACCCCAATCCGAGGGGAAGTTATGGCCGCGGGCAGACGTTCGTTCAGAAGGTCCTAGGCGACATGGGTGGCGCGGACGCCGAGGACCTGCTTTCGGGGGTGGATGCGATGGTCGCCTGCGGTGTCGCCGACCCTTCCAAGTTGGCCGTACTGGGCACGAGTTACGGCGGCTTCATGGCGAACCTCCTGCCGACCCGCGACGACCGGTTCG
>JAYSQM010000373.1:0-2231 GCA_043721575.1 Phycicoccus sp. | reverse complement strand
GATCGCGGGAATGGTGGCGTCCTTCGTCCACCACTTGGCAAGGCCCATCGCCACGTATTCCTCACCGGCGATGGGCCCGTAGGTCACCGGCCAGGTGCGTTGCCCCACATCGAGGACGGCCAGAAGGTCGTTCCCGTCGGCCGCCCGGATCAGCAGCGCCATCAGATCTTCTTCACGAGGATGCGGATCGGCTGGTTGTCGCCGACGACGGCGTCCACGCCCTGGCCTTCGGGAAGCGCATGCGCCGAGCCCGCCGAACCGAACTGCACCGACAGCGTCTCGACCATGATCAGCTGCTGATGGGCCACCGTGGCCGCCCAGACGTCGTCATCCCCGGTCACCGTGAGGCTGATCCGGTCGCTGACGTCCAGATCCGCGTCACGACGCGCCTGCTGGACGGCACGGATGACGTCTCGTGCCAGTCCCTCCGCGGCCAGCTCCGGTGTGACCGTCGTGTCCAGGACGACGAACCCGTTGTGCGCCAACATGCCGGTGACCCGCGACGACCCCTGCGAAGGAGCCACCTTGCCGTCAGCGACAGTGCCGTCAGCCACGGTGCCGTCAGCGACAACGGTTTCGAGGGAGTACTCCCCCTCGAGCAGGGCCAGCCCGCCCGCGGTGACGGTGCCGTCTTCGGACACCGCCCAGTCGCCACTCTTGCTGCCCTTGATGGCAAGCTGAACGTCCTTGCCCAGGCGCGGGCCGGCCGCCCGGGCGTTCACGGTGAGCTTCTGCGAGACGCCGAAGTCGGACTCGCTGGCCGAGTCGAGGTCCAACCACGTGACGCTTCGGACGTTGACCTCGTCGGCCACGATCGCACCAAAGGACTCCAGTGCCGCGGCGCCGGCCGTGACGACGGTGAGCTCCTGAAGCGGCAGGCGGTTCCGGAGACCGCTTGCCTTGCGCAGGCCTGAGGCCACCGAACAGATCTCGCGAGCGCGGTCCATGGCGGCCACCAGGTCGTCGTCCGCCGGCAGGTCAGAGGCGTCCGGCCAGTCGGTCAGGTGCACCGAACGGGCTCCGGTCAGGCCGCGCCAGATCTCCTCGGCCGTGAAGGGCAGCAGTGGGGCGGTCACGCGGGTGACCACCTCCAGCGTTGTGAACAGCGTGTCGAAGGCATTGTCACGGGAGTCGCTCGCTTCGTTGGCCGTATCCCAGAACCGGTCGCGTGAGCGACGGATGTACCAGTTGGAGAGCACCTCGAGAAAACCGCGCACCGACTCGCACGCTGAGGCCACGTCATACGTGTCCAGTCGTTCCTGGACCTCCTCGACCATGCGGCGCAGCTTGGCCAGGAGGTAACGGTCAAGGACGTCCTTGCTCGCCGTGGACCACTTGGCCTCATAGCCGGCGCCACCCTGAGCGGCGTTGGCGTACAACGAGAAGAAGTACCACGAGCTCCACAGCGGGAGCAGCACCTGGCGCACGCCGTCACGGATGCCCTGCTCGGTGACGATCAGGTTGCCACCGCGCAGGATCGGGCTCGACATCAGGAACCAGCGCATGGCGTCGGCGCCGTCTCGGTCGAAGACCTCCGAGACGTCGGGGTAGTTGCCCAGCGACTTGCTCATCTTCAGGCCGTCGCTGCCCAGGACGATGCCGTGGCTGACGCAGGAGGAGAACGCGGGCCGGTCGAACAGCGCAGTCGCCAGGACGTGCATCGTGTAGAACCAGCCACGGGTCTGGCCGATGTACTCGACGATGAAGTCACCGGGGAAGTGGTTCTCGAACCACGGCGCGTTCTCGAACGGGTAGTGCACCTGGGCGAACGACATCGAGCCCGAGTCGAACCACACGTCGAGCACGTCTTCCACGCGGCGCATCGTCGAGCGACCTGTCGGGTCGTCGGGGTTGGGCCGGGTCAGCCGGTCGATGAACGGCCGGTGCAGGTCGGTGACCGTGCCGCCGAAGTCGCGTTGGAGCTCCTCGAACGAGCCGTAGACATCGGTCCTTGGGTACGTCGGGTCGTCGGACTGCCAGACCGGAATCGGACTGCCCCAGAAGCGGTTTCGGCTGATTGACCAGTCGCGTGCGTTGGACAGCCACTTGCCGAACTGCCCGTGCTTGACGTGCTCGGGAACCCAGGTGATCTGCTCGTTTAGCTCGACCATGCGGTCCCGGACCTTGGTCACCTCGACGAACCAGCTCGATACGGCCATGTAGATCAACGGTTCACGGCAGCGCCAGCAATGCGGGTAGGAGTGGTCGTAGGTCTCGCGGCGCAGCAGCAC
>JAYSQM010000372.1:0-8774 GCA_043721575.1 Phycicoccus sp. | reverse complement strand
TGACCTGCGGGTTTGTGGTGGCCAGGGGCGGGGTCGAACCGCCGACCTTCCGATTTTCAGTCGGACGCTCGTACCAACTGAGCTACCTGGCCTTGCGTGAAGCTGGGTCGAACGGGCGAATATGAGCGACCCCGACCGGGCTCGAACCGGCGACCTCCGCCGTGACAGGGCGGCGCGCTAACCAACTGCGCTACGGGGCCTTGGGTAAGGCCTTTACTTGCGTATCCCCAACGGGATTCGAACCCGTGCTACCGCCGTGAAAGGGCGGGGTCCTGGGCCGCTAGACGATGGGGACCCGGATCATCTGTGCTCAAACCCGGACCCCTCGCCGCTAGCGAGCAGCAGCTCGGATCCGTCGAGGACTAGGGAAGCATAGGGGAGAGGGCGTTGAATCTCCAAAGTGGGCTTGGTCGCCTCAGGCCGGGTTGGCCCACGTGAGCAGTCGGCCCATCTCCCAGGTGTTCACGATCCGCTCCACTGGCACGCCGAGCCGCTCTACGCGGGCGCAACCGTAGATCTGGAAGTCCAGCTGCCCCGGCGCGTGAGCGTCACTGTCGATGGAGAACAGGCACCCTGCCGCCAGCGCCACGGCGACCAGCTCATCGGGCGGGTCGCAGCGCTCGGGGCGCGCGTTGATCTCCACCGCGACGCCGTGGGCGGCGCAGGCCTCGAACACCGCGGCCGCGTCGAAGGAGCTCTGGTCGCGAGTGCCCCGTGAACCCTCGACGAGCCGCCCGGTGCAGTGCCCGAGGACGTTCGTGTGCGGGTTCTGGACGGCGGCGATCATCCTGCGGGTCATGGGCGCCGCCGCCATGGCCAGCTTGGAGTGGACCGACGCCACCCGGAGGTCCAGCTGGGAGAGCATCTCCGAGCTCTGGTCCAGCGAGCCGTCGTCCAGGATGTCGACCTCGATGCCCTTCAGGAGGCGGAACTCCCCGAGGGCCGAGTTGATGCTTTCGATGACGCCCAGCTGCTTCGAAAGGCGTTCTGGCGAAAGACCGTTCGCGATCTTCAGACGCGGCGAGTGGTCGGTCAGCACCAGGTAGTCGTGCCCCAGCTCCATCGCCGTCACGACCATCTCCTGGATGGAGGACCCGCCGTCCGACCAGTCCGAGTGCGAGTGCAGATCGCCGCGCAGCGCAGCCCGCACCTCGAGCCCGCCGGCCACCAATGGCTCGGTTGCCTTGTCCTCCAACGACTTCAGGTATGCCGGGAGCTCACCTTCCAGGGTCTCCCGGATGACCGCTTCGGTCGCCGAACCGATGCCGGGCAAATCGGTGAGCGTTCCCGCGGCAGCGCGTGACCGGAGTTCCGCCGGGTCGGTCGCGAGCACCGTCGCTGCCGCCCCGCGGAACGCCTTGACGCGATAGGTGCCCGCGCGCGAACGCTCCAGCAGGAAGGCGATCCGGCGCAGCGCGTCATACGGCTCGAGCGGCATGTGGCTCATCCGGCCCACGGATCAGAGGCCGAACTGCTTGCGCATGGCCGCGTCCCACACCCGGTCGCCGCCAAAGCGGCGCAGGTTGATCATGGCCTTCGCCGCCGAGGTCACCACATATCGGGATCGCGGCCGTGGTGAGTCGAGCGCCTTGACGATCACCGCGGCGACAGACTCGGGGCCGGTCGCCATGAAGTCGTTCGCATAGCCGCCGGTGGTGTTCTTCTCGTTGGCCGCCAACAGGTCCGCGTATGCCGTGTCCCCGCCGTGTGGGGCGGTCCCCACCTCAAGGCCCTCATTCATGCGGCTCTCGAAGTTGGTGCGGATCAGGCCCGGCTCCACGAGGATGACGTCGATGCCGAAGGGTTTGACCTCGACCCGCAGGGCGTCGCTGATGGCTTCCACGGCGTACTTGGTGGCGTGGTAGAAACCGCCGACCGGGAAGGTGATCCGTCCGCCCATCGACCCGATGTTGACGATCCGGCCGGAACGCGACCGACGCATCGCGGGCAGGACCAGCTGGGTGAGCCGCGCGAGCCCGAACACGTTGGTCTCGAACATGGTCCGCACTCGCCCGAGGTCGGTTTCCTCGATCGGTCCGTACTCGGCATACCCGGCGTTGTTGATCAGGGTGCCGACCTGTCCATGCTCTGCCTCGACCGCCTTCACGGCGGCGATCATCGAGTCCTCGGAGGTCACATCCAGAGCCAGCGGGTGGCAGCCGAGGGCCTCGAGATCGGCGAGTGTCTCCGTTCGTCGGGCCGTCGCGTAGACGGTGTGCCCGGCGCGGGCGAGGGCCGCAGCGGTGGCGGCACCGATGCCTGATGAGCAACCGGTGATGAGGACGGGATCATGGCGGGTCATCCGCTCATTCTCGCTCATCGTGGCGGAGGCAGGCGAAGCCAGGAGTCCGAATCCTGACACAGATTCATTAGCAAGTGTTTGGATCTGCCAAACTTGACGTTATGACAGTCACTGCCGGAAGCGCGACCGGGAGCACGACCGAGACCACGACCGAGACCACGACCCAGACGAGGGTCGGCCAGGGTCAGTGGGCCCTCGGCGAGCTCGAGCCCCTGAACGCCAACGAAAAGTTCAAGCTCGAGGACGATGCCCTCAACGTACGGGCACGCATCGAAGGGATCTATGCCAAAGAGGGCTTCGAGTCGATCCCGACGGAAGACCTGCACGGTCGCTTCCGCTGGTGGGGCCTGTACACCCAGCGCAAGCAGGGTATCGACGGCGGCAGGACCGCCACGCTCGAACCCCATGAGCTCGAGGACAAGTACTTCATGCTCCGCATCCGCATCGACGGTGGAGCGCTCACCACCGAACAGTTGCGCGTCATCGGCGAGATCTCCCGCGACTTCGCCCGCGACAGCGCCGACCTCACCGACCGTCAGAACATCCAGCTGCACTGGGTGGGCATCGAAGACGTGCCGGAGATCTGGTCGCGGCTGGAGGCGGTCGGGCTGCAGACCACCGAGGCCTGCGGAGACTGTCCCCGCGTCGTCCTGGGCTCCCCGGTCGCTGGCATCTCCAAGGATGAGCTGATCGACCCGACCTGGGCGATCGAGGAGATCAAGCGCCGCTTCATCGGCAACCCCGACTTCTCCAACCTGCCTCGCAAGTTCAAGACCGCACTGAGCGGCATGCTCACCAACGACGTCGTGCACGAGATCAACGACATCTCGTTCGTCGGGGTCGAGCACCCCGAGCTGGGCCGGGGCTTCGACCTGTGGGTCGGCGGTGGGCTGTCCACGAACCCGCGACTGGCCGAGCGCCTCGGCGTCTTCGTTGCCGAGCACGAGGTGCCCGACGTCTGGGCGGGGGTGACCGGGCTCTTCCGGGACTACGGATACCGCCGGATGCGCCACAAGGCCCGGATGAAGTTCCTGCTGGCCGACTGGGGTGCCCCGAAGTTCAGGGCGGTCCTGGAGCAGGAGTACCTGAAGCGCGCCCTGCCGGACGGTCCGGCTCCCGAGCCCTCGGGCGACCCCGGAGACCATGTCGGTGTCCACGAGCAGAAGGACGGCAGGTTCTACATCGGGGCAGCCCCGACGGTCGGTCGCATCTCGGGCACCACGCTGCTCGAGCTGGCCGACCTCGTCGAAGCCCACGGCTCGTCGCGGGTCCGGCTCACGCCGCACCAGAAGCTCCTGGTGCTGGACATCGAGCAGGCGCAGGTGGAATCAGTGGTCGACGCGCTGCGTGGCGCCGGCCTCGAGGCCCGACCCTCGGTCTTCCGGCGTCACACCATGGCGTGCACCGGCATCGAGTTCTGCAAGCTTGCGATCGTCGAGACCAAGGCCACTGCCGCCAAAACCATTGCCATCCTTGAGGATCGGCTCTCGGACATCATCGATGCGATCGACGTCCCGTTGACGATCAATGTCAACGGCTGCCCCAACTCGTGCGCCCGCATCCAGGTCGCGGACATCGGGCTCAAGGGCATGCTGGTCACCGACACCGACGGCACCCAGGTCGGCGGCTTCCAGATCCACCTCGGCGGCACCCTCGGTCTTGAGGCGGGCTTCGGTCGCAAGGTTCGCGGCCTGAAGACCACCGGGGACGAGCTGCCCGTATACGTGGAGCGCGTGGTGCGCAACTTCGTGGGTGACCGTGAGCCGGGCGAGCGTTTCGCGACGTGGGCCCTGCGCGCAGACGAGGACCTGCTCGTATGACGGCCGCCCTCGTCCCGGACGTCACGCACCTTCGCGATCTGCCTGCGGCAGAACGGAACTCGGCGCTCGCGGCGGCCTCGGCGACCCTTGAGGGAAGGTCGGCCGACGAGATTGCCGCCTGGGCCGCCGACGCGTTCGGCACGGACCTCATCGTCGCCGCATCGATGCAGGACGTGGTCCTGCCGCACCTCCTCGCCCAGCTGATCCCCGGTGTCGAGGTCCTGTTCCTTGAAACCGGCTACCACTTCCCCGAGACGTTGCTGACCCGCGACGTGGCCGCCAGGTCTCTCCCGATCACCGTGATCGAGGCGCTGCCTCGCCAGAGCGTGGCCGAGCAGGATGCTGAGTATGGCGAGAAGCTGCACGACCGCGACCCGAACCTGTGTTGCTTCCTGCGCAAGGTCGAGCCGCTGGCCCGCTCGCTGGAGGGTCGCGCCGCCTGGGTCACCGGTGTGCGCCGGGTCGAGTCACCGACCCGGGCCAACGCGCCGATCCTCTCCTGGGACGACACGCACGATCTGGTCAAGATCAACCCCCTCGTGGCCTGGTCCGACGAGGATGTCGAGGCCTATCAGGTTGAGCACGACCTGCCGCGCAACCCCCTTGTTGCACAGGGCTTTGCGTCGATCGGGTGTGCTCCCTGTACGCGCAGGGTCGCCCCTGGCGAAGACCCCCGGGCCGGACGCTGGTCCGGCAACGACAAGACTGAATGCGGGATCCACGGATGAGCGCCCTCACCGAGGGTCGCCTGACCCTAGACCATCTGGACACCCTGGAGTCCGAGTCGATTCACATCTTCCGCGAGGTCGGCGCGGAGTTCGAACGGCCTGTGCTGCTGTTCTCCGGCGGCAAGGACTCCGTGGTCATGCTGCACCTGGCGGCGAAGGCGTTCTGGCCCGCGCCCCTCCCGTTTCCCCTGCTGCACGTGGACACCGGCCACAACTTCCCCGAGGTGCTGGCCTACCGCGACCGCGTGGTCGCTGAGAAGGGCGTGCGCCTCGAGGTCGCCACGGTGCAGGACTACATCGACGATGGCCGCCTGGTCGAGCGTACCGACGGCACGCGCAACCCGTTGCAGACCCAGCCGCTGCTCGATGCCATCGCCGACCACAGGTTCGATGCGGTCTTCGGCGGCGGACGTCGCGACGAGGAGAAGGCTCGCGCCAAGGAGCGCATCTTCAGCCTGCGCGACGAGTTCGGTGCCTGGGACCCGCGCAACCAGCGTCCCGAGCTGTGGAATCTTTACAACGGGCGACACCGACCGGGAGAGCACGTTCGGGTGTTCCCGCTGTCCAACTGGACCGAGCTCGACGTCTGGCGCTACATCGCCAGGGAAGGCATCGACCTGCCCGAGCTCTACTACGCCCATCAGCGTGAGGTCTTCGAACGCGACGGCATGTTGCTCGCGGTTGGCCCGGTCTCACAGCCCCGAGAGAGCGAAACGGTTGTCACCAGACAAGTTCGCTATCGGACAGTTGGCGACATGTCCTGCACCGGCGCCGTTGAGTCCGAAGCCGTGACAGTCGGGGACGTCGTCATCGAGGTGGCGGCGACCCGCCTGACCGAACGAGGTGCGACCCGCGCCGACGACCGGATCTCCGAAGCGGCCATGGAAGACCGTAAGAAGGAGGGGTACTTCTAGATGCCTTTCAATTTCGTGAGCAACCATGTGCATCCCACTCTTCTGCGTCTGGCGACGGCGGGCTCGGTCGATGACGGCAAGTCCACGCTCGTCGGGCGCCTGCTGCACGACACCAAGTCGGTCCTGTCGGATCAGCTGGACGCGGTCGAGCGCGTGTCGCGCGACCGCGGTCTGGACCGTGCCGACCTCGCCCTGCTGACCGACGGTCTGCGCGCCGAACGCGAACAGGGCATCACCATCGACGTGGCCTACCGCTACTTCGCCACGGCCGACCGCTCGTTCATCCTGGCGGACTGCCCGGGACACGTGCAGTACACACGCAACACGGTCACGGGGGCGTCGACGGCTGACGCGGTGGTCCTGCTCGTGGACGCGCGCAAGGGCGTCCTGGAGCAGACCCGTCGGCACCTGGCGGTGGCCGCATTGCTTCGCGTCCCTCACGTGATCGTCGCGGTCAACAAGATCGACCTCGTCGACTTCGACGTCGACATCTACACGGAGGTCGCGGCGGACCTGGCAGGGGTGGCGAGCGAGCTCGGTCTGCCCGACCTGCGCGCCGTCCCGGTGTCGGCACTGGAGGGCGACAACGTGGTGGACCGCTCGTCGCGCACCGACTGGTATGCCGGACCGAGCCTGCTCGAGATTCTCGAAGCCCTTCCGGTTGCTGACGATCCGGGCCACGAGGAGTTCCGCTTCCCCGTACAGCTCACCCTGCGACCGCAGGCGGCCGCGCGCGACGCAGCCCACCGTGAATACCGCGGGTATGCCGGTCAGATCGCCTCCGGAGTCGTTCGAGTGGGTGACGAGGTGGTGGTCCTACCCGGCGGTCGGCGCACCACCATCGCCGGCATCGACACCGCCGACGGTGAGCTGGCCGAGGCCTTCGCGCCGCGCTCGGTGTCGCTGCGCCTCACCGATGACATCGACGTGGCTCGTGGCGACCTGATCGCTGCCGCGTCCTCGGCACCCGAGCCGACGCGGGACCTGGTCGCCACCGTCTGCTGGCTCTCGGATGTGCCGTTGAGCAAGCGCAGCCGGGTGCTGCTCAAGCACACCACCCGCACCACCCGGGCGATCATCAGCGCTGTCGACGGGGTCCTGGATCTCGACAAGGTGCAGATCGTGGCGGCCGAGGACCTGGGCCTCAACGACATCGGGCGTCTGCGGATCCGCACCGCCGAGCCGATCGCGGCCGAGCCGTACGCCAGGCACCGCCGCACCGGGGCCTTCCTGCTGATCGACCCGCAGAGCGGGCAGACCCTTGCCGCCGGCATGGTCGGGGACCCGTTGGCCGGCGAGGGTGACCACGCCGACCAGTGGGACATCTAGGAGCGCATCCGGGGTGACCACAACCAAGTCGTCCGCGGTCCTCCTGCTCGGCCACGGCAGTCGAGACCCTCGTGCGGCCTTCGTCGTGGATGAGCTTGTGGCCGCTGTGGCCGAGCGCACCGGCCGTGAGGTCCGCGCCGCCTACCTCGACTTCTCGGCGCCTACCCCGGACCTGGCACTCCGGCAGCTCGCGAACGACGGCTTCAGCGCAGTCCGGGTCGTACCGTTGCTGTTCACGCCGGGCTACCACCTGACCCACGACGTTCCCTACGCGGTCGCGACCAGCGGGGTCGCCGACCGGGTGGACGTCAGCGTGGCGCCGCCACTGCTCTCCGGCGGGCGGCGCGCGCGCGACCTGCTGCTCTCGGCATTGGCCGACCGCCTGGTCCAGGCTGGGGCCGACGGGCACATCGACGCGCTGGTCCTGGCATCGGCCGGGTCGAGCTCTGGGACGGCACGCCTGCACATCGAGAGCCTCGCCCGCGACCTGGCGGACGCATACGGCATGCCGGTCATGGCTGCCTTCGCGTCCGCCGGCACACCCTCACCGGCATACGCCCTGAAAGCACTGTCCGATCAGGGGATTCAGAGAGCGGCGGTCGTCTCGCTCTTCGTGGCCCCGGGCAGATTGCCCGACTCAGTGGTGGCCGCCTGCCCCGACGTGCCGGTAGCGGACCCGCTAGGTGTGACGCCTGCCTTCGTTGACCTGCTCGTCGCGCAGGCACGGGGGCGGTCCACCGCCGCCGGTGTCGTGGTGTCAGAAACCTTGACGAGTCCTTAACGCCGGACGAACAGATGGGTGCCAGCCGCGGCCCTACCCTCAAGACGTGGAGACCCGGACGGCAGAGATCAATGGTGTCCCGGGCGCGCCCGCGGCGTTGATGGTCTCGGCGGATCTGCCTGAGCGCCTTGGGTATCGGCTCAAACGGCGGGCCTTGGGGCCGCCGCTGACCACGGATCAGCTCCAGCACGAGACGTTGTCCAAGAAGACTGCCCTCGGTGTCCTCTCGAGTGACTGCATCTCGTCGTCGGCCTACGGGTCCGAGGAGATCCTGCTCATCCTGCTGCCGACTTTCGGTCTCGCGGCATACACCCTGCTGTTGCCGATGACGGGGGTCGTTCTCGTCGTCCTGGTGTTGGTGACCCTGTGCTACCGGCAGGTTGTCATGCTCTACACCAAGGCTGGCGGCTCGTACGTCGTGGCGCGGGAGAACTTCGGCCCGGTGGTCGCCCAGGTCGGTGCCGTCGCGCTGATGCTCGACTACATCGTCACCGTGGCCGTGCAGTCCGCAGCCGGGACCAACGCCGTAACCTCTGCTATCCCGGGGTTGGCGGACTACAGCCTGGAGATCACCGTCGGGGTGGTGCTGATCCTCTTCTTCGTCAACCTTCGCGGGCTGCGCGAGGCTGGACGGGCGTTCGCCTTCCCGACGTACTTCTTCGTCGCCTCGATGGCGGTGGTGATCATCGGTGGCCTGGTCCGAGAGGTGCTCGGGGACCTGCCGCGCTACGACCCGGTCCACGCAGTAGGCGCGTTTCCACTCGGGGGCGGCAGTTCGCTGCTGAGTTTCGGAGCGATCTACATCCTGTTGAAGTCCTTCGCCAACGGAGGCTCGTCACTGACCGGGCTCGAGGCGATCTCCAACGGGGTCAGCGCCTTCCGGAGCCCACAGGGCAGGAA
>JAYSQM010000371.1:0-7825 GCA_043721575.1 Phycicoccus sp. | reverse complement strand
CATGCCGTGGGCAACCTGCTGATCGTCTCGCTGTGGGAACTGCTCGGGGACACTGTCGGCGGTCTGGATCTGGTCGGCCGACTGCTCAACGCCCGCGGTCGAGTGCTGCCGATGGCCGCGGTCCCACTCAACATCGAGGCCAGCGTCATGGGCGCCGACCCGGGCCAACCACGCGAGATCAGCACGGTTCGTGGCCAGGTGGAGGTCGCCACGACGAGGGGACGGGTTCTGTCCGTGCGGCTCAACCCCGAGGAGCCGCCCGCGTGTGACGAAGCGGTGGCGGCCATCCACGCCGCCGACTGGGTGATCCTGGGGCCTGGTTCCTGGTTCACGTCCGTCATGCCGCATCTTCTGGTTCCCGGTATCCGTGACGCGCTGATGGACACCTCCGCCAAACGAATCCTCACGCTGAACCTCGTGATGCACACCGGTGAGACCGTGGGCTTCTCGGCCGAGAACCACCTGGAAACCCTGGCCGCACATGCCCCCGAGCTGCATCTGGACGTGGTGCTCGCCGACCCTGACGTCGTCGAGGACGAGACCTTGCTGCGGCGCGTTGCCGGCGGCATGGGGGCAGAGCTGGTCCTTGCCCGCGTGGCAGACCATGGGCAGCAGGGCCACCACGACTCACTGCGGCTTGCCGCGGCATACCGCGACATCGTCGGCTGACGAGCCTCAAGGTCAGCGCGAAGGATCGTGGGTGCTGTGACACCCAGGATCCTTCACCGTGTCGGCGATGTTCAGCGCACGAGCAGGCGGACGGCGAGGTCCATCGACGTGCCGACGTCGGTCGAGGATGACCGGCCGGTAACCCACCGGACCAGACTGGCCAACCACACGTCGCCGATGACGCGGGCAATGGCCAGGTCGTCCTCGGTCGGCTCGGTGGCGTCCGTCCCCTGCTCGCGCATTGCCTGGCTGAGCATGCGGACCACGTGCATGCCGACACTGTGGATCTCGGCGGCAACAGACTTGTCGGCGAACATGAAGGCCCGAGTGAGGGCCTCGGTCAGGTGCGGCTCTCGCTGGAGGGAACGCGTCGCGCGACGCAGCACGTAGGTGACCCGCTGCTGCGGGGTGTCGCCGGGGATCGCCTTGCGGCCGTAGCCGTCTTCGGTGCGCTCGAACTCGCGGACCAGGGCGGACACCAGCAGGTGGATCTTGGAGGGGAAGTAACGGTAGAGGGTGCCAAGGGCGACGCCGGCGCGTTCGGCGACGGCCCGCATCTGGACCGCATCGAAGCCGCCCTTGGACGCGAGCGCGATCGTGGCGTCCAGGATGCGCCTGCGGCGCTCCTGCTGCGCAGCCGATCCGAGGTCTTCGGACATCAGCGCGTCCATGGTGCTGCTCAAGAGCCTCCCCGTCGCGAGTTCAGCCCGTGGACCGTGCGCACACAGGGTGGGTGGTCGTCCGCGCGCTAGGTTAACATCTTCATGTCGCAAAATAGGAACACGTTCCACCCGGAGGTCTGGAGGTAGCGCCGTGCGCATCGCCTTGCTGTCCTATCGCAGCAAACCTCACTGCGGTGGTCAGGGTGTTTATGTCCGCCACCTCAGCCGGGAGCTCCTTGCGCTCGGACACTCTGTCGAGGTCTTCTCCGGCCAGCCGTATCCCGAGCTCGATCCGGGCGTGCTGTTGACGAAAGTCCCCAGCCTGGACCTGTATCGCGAGCCGGACCCCTTCCGGACCCCCGCCCGCCGCGAGTTCCGCGACGCGAT
This sequence comes from Phycicoccus sp., assembly GCA_043721575.1. Lineage (GTDB taxonomy): Bacteria > Actinomycetota > Actinomycetes > Actinomycetales > Dermatophilaceae > UBA4719. The sequence goes on along the minus strand of JAYSQM010000371.1, from coordinate 6,107 downwards.
CGACCTGCTCGAAGTCGCCATGATGTATGCCGCCGGCTTCCCCGAGCCGCTGACCTTCAGCCTGCGCGCGGCGCGGCTGCTCAGGAAACGCGCCGACGACTTCGACGTTGTCCACGACAACCAGACGCTGGGCTACGGCCTGCTGCAGATGCTTGCGGCCAGGCTGCCCCTGGTGACCACGATCCACCATCCGATCACCTTGGACCGGCGAACCGACCTTGCTGCCGCAAAGGGCTGGAAGCGTCGGCTCAGCCTGCGCCGGTGGTACGGCTTCCTGACCATGCAGGGCCGGGTGGCCCGCAGGCTCCCGAGCGTCCTGACCGTCTCGCACTCCTCGGCGCGCGACATCGAGTGTGAATTCGGTGTCGACCCGGGGCGGGTCGAGGTGATTCCGCTGGGCGTGGACGCCGAGGTCTTCCGGCCTCCGGACCTTCCTCGCGTGCCGGGGCGGCTGGTGGCCATGGCCAGTGCCGACACCCCGATGAAGGGCATCTCCACCCTGTTGGAGGCTTTCGCCAAGCTGCGCACCGAGCGCGACCTCGAGCTGGTGCTGGTGGCCAAGCCCATCCCCGGCGGTATGACGGAGAAGCTGGTCGACAGCCTTGTCATCGGCGACTCCGTCCGCTTCGTCAACGGCCTCAGTGACGCCGAGCTCGCCGAGCTGATCGGGTCCGCCGAGATCGCATGCGTTCCCTCGCTGTACGAAGGCTTTTCGCTTCCGACCGTTGAGGCGATGGCCTGCGGTACGCCGTTGGTGGTCAGTCGGGGCGGGGCGATTCCCGAGGTCGTCGGTGAGGACGGTCGCTGTGCGGACCTGGTCACGCCCGGTGATGTCGGCGAGCTGGCCCACGCCCTGGGCGCCCTGCTCGATGATCCCGAGCGAGGACGCAGGATGGGCCGGGCCGGACGCCTTCGGGCGCTCGAGCGCTACAGCTGGCATTCCGTGGCTTTGGCCACGGCCACGGCATACGAACGCACCATCGACGACACCCGAAGGCAAGACACCCGAAGGGGCACCACCCATGCTCACCGTTGACTTTGACCGACTGGGCGTCAAGCCCGGCGACCGGGTGCTCGACCTGGGCTGTGGCGCCGGTCGTCACGCGTTCGAGCTCTACCGTCGTGGCACCCACGTGGTCGCCCTGGACCAGGACGAGAAGGAGCTCTCCGACGTCTCCGCGATGTTCGAAGCCATGCGCGAGGCCGGCGAGGCCGGTGACGGAGGCAGCGCGCAGTCCTTACCCGGGGATGCGCTGAAGCTGCCGTTCCCCGACGGTCACTTCGATCGCGTGCTGGCCGCCGAGATCCTTGAGCACATCCCCGATGACGAGCTGGCCATGGCCGAGCTGGCGCGGGTCCTGAGACCGGGGGGCACCGCGGCGGTGACCGTGCCGCGATACTTCCCGGAGAAGATCTGCTGGGCACTGTCCGATGCCTACCACGAGATCGAGGGCGGCCACGTGCGCATCTACACCGGGCACGAGCTGGTCGGCAAGCTGGAGAGGGCCGGCCTGGTCGCGGTCGGCACCGACCACGCGCACGGGCTGCATGCGCCCTACTGGTGGCTCAAGTGTGCGGTCGGCGTGGACAACGCGGACCACCCGCTGCCTAACCTGTACCACCGGATGCTGGTCTGGGACATCATGGCCAAGCCCTGGCTGACCCGCACCGCCGAGAAGCTGCTCAACCCCGTCATCGGCAAGAGCCTCGTGGTCTATCTGCGCAAGCCTGAGGGCGCCAGTGCCGCTGGCTGAGGGTCCGTCCCTGACCGGGGTGCCATTCCTGGCCGGGGTGTTGACCAGCGACCAGGTCTCGCAGACTGCCTCGGCGATCGCGGCAGTTCAGGAACCTTGCGGCGCCATCGCGTGGTTCGCCGGCGGGTATACGGATGTCTGGGACCACGTGGAGTGCGCGATGGCCCTGACGGCGGCCGGTCGCCACGCCGAGGCTGACCGGGCCTACCACTGGATGCTGAACACCCAACGTCCGGACGGCTCCTGGCCCATCCGGATCGACCAGGGGACGGTGACCGACCATGGGTCGGACACCAACTTCTGTGCCTACTTCGCGAGCGGTATCTGGCACCGCTGGCGGGTGACCGGTGATCGCCGGGCCATGGCCCAGGCGTGGCCGGCTGTCAAAGCTTCCATGGGCTTCGTCGTCGCGCTCCAGCGGCCGCGCGGCGAGATCGTGTGGGCTCGTGGGGCCGGGGGCGTCCCCGTCGAGACCGCGCTCCTGTCCGGCAGCTCAAGCACCCATCTCAGCCTGCGTTGTGGGCTGGCGCTGGCCGAGCTGATGGGGGAGCCGCAACCGGAATGGGAGCTCGCGGCGGGGCTGCTGGGCCATGCGCTGCGTCTGCATCCCGAGGCCTTCGAGCCCAAGGAGCGCTTCTCGATGGACTGGTACTACCCGGTTCTCGCGGGTGTACTGACCGGCCGCAAGGCACTGGCGCGGGTTGAGCACCGCTGGGACGACTTCGTCGTTCCCGGGCTGGGCGCTCGGTGTGTCGATGACCATCCATGGGTCACCGGCGCAGAGACCTGCGAGCTCGCGCTCGCCCTCGATGCCGTCGGGGAGCGGGATCGCGCCGTGGCCATGGTGGCCTCCATGCAACATCTGCGCGAGGACGACGGTTCCTACTGGACGGGATATGTCTATGCCGATGACGTGCGCTGGCCGGTCGAGCAGAGCAGCTGGACAGCGGCCGCAGTGATCCTGGCCGTCGACGCGTTGAGCAACACCACCGGCGGAGCCGGCCTGTTCCGCGGCGAGGGTCTGCCGCAGGTCAGCGACTCGATCGGCGAGGACTGCGGTTGCCGTGACGGTGGGACGTCAGCCGACCGGGTCTCCGGCCTCTCCGACCACTCGCTCCAGAACGCGAAGTGACCCCACGACCCCCCGCTCTTCGAAGGCGCCACCCTCCAGCGCACGTCTGAAGATCCGGTAGGGCGCCTGTCCGCCGTCGGCGGGATCGGGGAACACGTCGTGGATGAGCAGTCGTCCACCGGCCCGGACCCACCGGGCCCATCCGCTGTAGTCGTCCTGCGCCGCCTCGTCGGTGTGCCCGCCATCGATGAACAGCAGAGCCAGGGGCGTGTTCCAGAGCGCCGCGACGGTTGTCGAGCGCCCGACGACCGCGACAACGTGTTCTTCGAGGCCGGCACCCGCCAGCGTTGCCCGGAACCGGCCGAGGGTGTCGAACCGGTTGCACCCGGGGTCGACCAAGGTGGCGTCGTGGTACTCCCAACCGGGCTGGTGCTCCTCCGAGCCGAGGTGATGGTCCACGGTCAGGACGGTGCCGCCGACGAGGGACGCCGCCGCGCCCAGGTAGATCGCGGACTTGCCGCAGTAGGTGCCGATCTCCAGGGCCGGGCCGTGGGGCAGGGCGGAGCAGGCCTGGTCGAACAGCTCGGTTCCCTCATCTGCCGGCATGAAGCCGGTCGCCTCGTCGGCGGCCTGCTGAAGGGCGGCAGGCATCGTGTACGTGGAGGCCATGGCGTCGGTCCTGACATCGGCGGGCGGGTTCACGGCATACCGTATCCCTGGCCGACGAACGGCTTGACCCCCCGAGTTGCACAGGAGTGGCAGGATGGCGCGCATGGCGATGACGGCAAAGGTCAAGGACGAGCTGAGTCGGCTCACGGTGACCAAGCCCTGCTGTCGCAAGGCTGAGGTGTCGGCGACCTTGCGGTTCGCCGGGGGGCTGCACATCGTCGGGGGTCGGATCGTGGTCGAGGCAGAGCTGGATACGGCCGCGGCCGCACGCAGACTGCGCAAGGACATCGCTGAGGTCTACGGCCACGGCAGTGGGATTCTCGTGATGGCCGCCGGGGGACTTCGCCGCGGCAGTCGCTACGTCGTACGCGTCGTCCAGGACGGTGAGGCGCTGGCCCGTCAGACCGGGCTGATCGACGGCCGCGGTCGCCCGGTGCGCGGTCTGCCTCCACGGGTGGTCAGCGGTTCGGTCTGCGACGCCGAGTCCGCTTGGCGCGGCGCGTTTCTCGCACACGGATCATTGACCGAGCCCGGCCGGTCGTCTGCCCTCGAGATCACCTGCCCCGGCCCCGAGGCTGCGCTGGCGATGGTTGGCGCGGCGAGACGACTCGGCATACCGGCCAAGGCTCGCGAGGTGCGCGGGGTGGACCGTGTCGTCATCCGCGACGGCGACGCGATCGGCGCCATGCTGACCAGACTCGGCGCTCATGACGCCGTGCTGGCCTGGGAGGAGCGCCGCATGCGGCGCGAAGTGCGGGCGACCGCCAACCGACTTGCCAACTTCGACGACGCTAACCTGCGCCGTTCGGCGCGGGCCGCCGTTGCGGCCGGCGCCCGGGTCGAGCGCGCGTTGGAGATCCTGGGCGACGACGTCCCGGACCACTTGCGCGAGGCCGGCGCACTGCGCCTGAAACACAAGGAGGCCAGCCTCGAGGAGCTCGGTCAGCTGGCTGAGCCGCAGATGACCAAGGACGCGGTGGCTGGTCGGATTCGTCGGCTGCTGGCCATGGCGGACAAGCGGGCGAGCGACCTGGGGGTCGCCGGCACGGATGCCAACCTCACCGCGGACATGCTCGACGCCTAGGACCCCGAGTCTGTAACGGTTGACGCAGTAGCGGACGGCTCGACCGGGCGGGTAGCCGACGGAGACCGCTAAGGCGGCCCCGCCTAACAGATGGAGACACTATGAGCAGGGCCACGAGGACGGACACGCAGTCGCCTGCGCTGCACGTTGCCGACAGCCACGATCTGATCCGCGTGCACGGCGCGCGCGTGAACAACCTCAAGGACGTCAGCGTCGAGATCCCGAAGCGCCGGCTGACGGTGTTCACCGGCGTCTCCGGCTCGGGCAAGAGCTCGCTGGTGTTCAGCACGATCGCCGCGGAGTCGCAGCGGATGATCAACGAGACCTACAGCGCCTTCGTGCAGGGCTTCATGCCGACGCTGGCGAGGCCGGACGTCGACGTCCTCGACGGGCTGACCACCGCGATCATCATCGACCAGGAGCGGATGGGGGCCAACGTCCGCTCCACGGTCGGCACCGCCACCGACGCCAACGCGATGCTGCGCATCCTGTTCAGCCGACTCGGGCAGCCGCACATCGGCTCGCCGCAGGCGTATTCGTTCAACGTCGCCTCGATCAGCGGAGCGGGTGCAGTCTCCATCGAGCGCGGCGGACAGACCGTCAAGGAACGTCGTAGCTTCAGCATCACCGGCGGTATGTGTCCACGCTGCGAGGGCCGGGGCTCCGTCACCGACATCGACCTGTCTGCGCTGTACGACGACAGTAAGTCCCTCAACGACGGTGCGCTCACCATCCCCGGTTACAGCATGGACGGCTGGTACGGCCGGATCTTCGGCGGCTGCGGCTTCTTCGACCCGGACAAGCCGATCCGCAAGTTCACCAAGCGAGAACTGCACGACCTCCTCCACAAGCAGCCGGCCAAGATCAAGGTCGACGGCATCAACCTGACCTACGAGGGGCTGATCCCGAAGATCCAGAAGTCGTTCCTCTCCAAAGACGTCGACTCATTGCAGCCGCACATCCGGGCGTTCGTGGAGCGCGCGGTGACCTTCATGACGTGCCCCGAGTGCGGCGGTACCCGGCTCAGCGAGGCCGCTCGATCGTCGAAGATCGAGGGGGTCAACATCGCCGACGCCTGCGCCCTGCAGATCAGCGACCTGGCCGCGTGGGTGCGCGGTCTGGACGAGCCGTCGGTGGCGCCGCTGCTGGGGGCGCTGCAGCAGACCCTCGACTCGTTCGTCGAGATCGGGCTGGGCTACCTCAGCCTCGACCGGCCGTCGGGCACGCTGTCGGGCGGCGAGTCCCAGCGCGTCAAGATGATCCGCCACCTCGGGTCCTCGCTCACCGACGTCACCTACGTCTTCGACGAGCCGACCATCGGGCTGCACCCGCACGACATCCAGCGGATGAACGAGCTGCTGCTGCAGCTGCGCGACAAGGGCAACACCGTGCTGGTCGTGGAGCACAAGCCGGAGGCTATCGAGATCGCCGACCACGTCGTCGATCTCGGCCCCGGCGCCGGCACCGAGGGCGGCGAGGTGGTGTTCGAGGGCACCGTCGAAGGGCTGCGGGCCAGCGGCACGCTGAC
>JAYSQM010000370.1:0-5315 GCA_043721575.1 Phycicoccus sp. | reverse complement strand
GTCCTGCTGCTAGCCGTCGCGTTCGACGTCCGTTCCAAGTTGCAGGGGCGGCCGTCGTTCATCGGCATGATCATGTCAGGGATGAACCGCGGCTCCTCGCCACCCCCTGCGGCGGTCACTCCTGCAGGCCCGAAGGAATGACCAGGCTGGGTTCTCGCGGCCGACTCACCAACCTGCAGACTCAGCCGTGAAGTCGCACAGATCGACCTCCAAGGGGGGTTTTTGGGTCGATCTGTGCGACTTCACGGGGATGTATGCCGAGTGGCCGGGCAGGCGGGCCATGCCACGTCCCTGACGTTGGATAATTGAGAAGGACCCCCGAACATCGTGGAGGTCCTTCTCGTGTGGCGGAGGCGGCGAGATTTGAACTCGCGATGGGGATTAACCCAAACCCGCTTAGCAGGCGGGCGCCATAAACCGGGCTAGGCGACGCCTCCGTGCCACCTCGTCGATCACCGCCAGCGGCGAACCAGTTCGGGAGCCTGCACAGGCTACCGGCGCGGGGCGCGGTTTCACAAAACCGCCCATCGGCTGTGCGACGTTCGGGCCGTGGTGGCCCAGCTGCGAAGGATGGGCGACGTTCGGGCCAGACCTACTTCGCCGAGCAGATGTCGCTGTCAGCCGTCCGTGCCTGGATCGTGACGGTGGAGGACGGCGTGGGGGCGACGGTGGCCGTTCGCGTGTGCGTGGGCAAAGGGCTGGTGCCGAGACGGTTGGGTACCTCGACGACGTTCGGGCTGCCAGCACCCATGCTGACCCGGATGACTTGGCCCACGGTGTCGTCCTGGACCAGAACGGCTCCGGGGAAGGCCGCCGCGACCGTACGGGCCTGCTCGTAGTTGACGCCCGAGTAGGCAACGGTGACGCCCTGCCTGGGGTTGCGCCCCGTCGAGGAACCGCTGATCTTGAAGCCTTGAACGCGCAAGTCGTCGGCAGCCTGCCGCGCGAGGCCGGGGACGCCCGAGTCGTTGCTGACGTGCACGGTGATCTTGTCCGGCGTGACGCTCAGAGCCGGCATCGACGTGGCTGTGGGCGTGGGCGTTGCCGTGGGCGTGGAGCCTGGCGCCGGCTTGGTGCCAGGCAGGGGAGCGTCCTCACGGATTGACTTCCACAAGGCATCCGCGTCCGAGGTCCACTGGACGCGGTTCTTGTCCGGCGGGTAGTCCTCGATCGGCACCGTCACGAACCGGACCTGGGAGGACTTCAGTCCGACCAGGCTCTGTGCCACCCCGCGCAGCGCGTTCAGGTTGCCCATCTCGGGGTCGGTGGTCAGGGACTTGGTCGCCGCGTCAAGGAACCGGAAGAGCTTGTCCGGCCGCAGGAGCAGGTTGCTGCTCCTGGCCTCCTGGACCATCGAGGACAGAAACGCCTGCTGCCGGTTGATCCGGCCCAGGTCGGAGGCGTCGTTGCCGACGTTGTGGCGGGCCCGGACGAAGGCCAGCGCCTGTTTGCCGGTGACCCTGCTGCGGCCGGCCGGCAGGTGCAGACTGCTGTAGGAGTCGTTGACCGCTGTGGGCACGCAGACCTCGACCGAGCCGAGCGCGTCGACCATCGACTCGAAACCCAGGAAGTTCATCACCATGAAGTGGTCGATGAAGATGCCGGTGTTGCCCTCGACCGTGCGGATGAGGCAGGCGGGGCCTCCGAGCTCGAAGTTGGCGTTCCACTGCCGGATCGGGCCGTCCGCCACCTTGCTGTTCGGGTCCTTGCAGTCGCGCGGTGCACGGGTCATCGAGTCACGAGGGACACTGACCACGACCGCAGACCGTCGGTCTCCGGACAGGTGCACGATCAGGGTTGTGTCCGAGCGAGCCCCCTCCACCTGCTTGGTCGTCCCGAAGGCGCTGGTGCCCAGCTCACGGCTGTCCGAGCCGATCACCAGGATGTTGACCGGCTTGAGGTTGGTGAGCTTGTTTGCCGAGGCGCTGTTGTTCGGGCGCTGGCCCAGCAGCTTCGAGACATCGATCTGCGTGATGTTGCCGTTGAGCTTGACGTACGCGATGACACTCAGGACCAGCAGCAACGCCACACCCGCCGCCACGGCGATCGAGCCACGCCGCAGCCAGGGATGTCGGTGGGGATGCCGCAGGGCCTGCTGCACCTCGTGCCTCGACGGGAGGTCTTCGGGAGCGGACGTCGAGTCAGGGCGTGCCTGCTCGTCGCCTGGTCCCGGCTCCGTCACCTGTGCGCCTTCCTGTCATGTCATCTCGCTGTGGGCAGCATCCGATGGCGGCGTGCCACAGCAGTATGCCGGTCAGTCCTGTGAGCGCGCAGGGAGGCCCTGGGCGTCCTCCCGACGTAGGTGAACGGTCCCTACCGCGTCAGGTGAGGGTCTCGACGCTCAGCTCGCCCGCGGCATACCGCTTCCGCAGAACCTTCTTGTCGAACTTGCCCACGCTGGTCTTGGGTACCTCGTCGATGAAGGCCCAACGCTCGGGCACCTGCCACCCGGCGACCTTGCTTCCGAGGAACTCCTTGAGCCCCGCGGCGTCGATGGTGGAGTCGGCGGCACGGACCACAGTGGCCAGTGGCCGCTCGCCCCACTTGTCGTCGGGGACGCCGACCACGGAGGCCTCGAGCACGTCGGGGTGGGCCATCAGCGCGTTCTCCAGATCGACGGAGGAGATCCACTCACCGCCGGACTTGATCACGTCCTTGGCACGGTCGGTGAGCTGCAGGAAGCCGTTGGCGGTGAGGGAACCCACGTCGCCCGTGCACAGCCAGCCGTCGTCGAACTTCGAGGCGGCGTCGGCCCGCTCAGCCTCGGTGTTGGTCCCGTTGTCGTAGTAGCTGCCGGTGATCCAGGGACCGCGGACCTCGAGCTCTCCGACGCTCTCGCCGTCCCAGGGAATCTCGGAGCCGTCGGGGCCGACCAGTCGCGCTTCGATGGAGGAGGCTATACGACCCTGGGTCTGGCGGTAGAACCAGTGTTCGTCGCCGGTCGTGCCAACCGGGGCCACTGCGGTCGACCCCAGCGGCGACATCTCCGTCATACCCCACGCGTGGATCACCTGGATGTCGTGCCGCTCCTGGTAGGCCTTCATCAGCGACGGCGGGCAGGCCGAGCCGCCGACGATGACCGTGCGCAGGCTGGAGGTGTCGGTCGGGTGTCCGTCGAGGTAACGCAGCAGATCGGTCCAGATGGTGGGGACGGCGCCACCGCCGGTGACCCTCTCGGCCTCGATCATCTTTGCCAGCGGCTCCGCCTGCAGGAACCGGTCGGGCATGATCAGCGACGCACCCACCATCAGCGCCGCGTAGGGCAGACCCCAGGCGTTGGCGTGGAACATCGGGACCACCGCCAGCAGCCGGTCGCCCTGGCCGAAGCCCATGCCCAGCGCCACCTGCATCGTGTGCAGGTAGTTGGACCGGTGGGAGTAGACGACGCCCTTGGGATTGCCGGTCGTGCCCGAGGTGTAGCACATGGAGGATGCGTCGTTCTCGTCCAGCACCGGCCAGTCGAAGGTCTTCGGCTGGGCAGCGAGCAGGGTGTCCCAGTCATGGACGGTATCGATGTGCGGAACCGCCTCCAGCGCGGCGCGGACCTCGTCGGTGATCGGGCCGTTGACGATCACGTGGCGCAGCGTGCTCAGGTGCGGCAGCAGCTGGCTGAACGGCGCGGCCAGGCTGCTGTCCAGGACGACGACCTGGTTCTGGGCGTGGTTGGTGACGTAGATGATCTGTTCGGGGAAGAGGCGGATGTTGAGTGCGTGCAGGACGGCGCCCATGGACGGAACAGCCAGGTAGGCCACGAGGTGCTCGGCGTTGTTCCACATGAAGGTGGCGACGCGCTGGTCGCCGTCGATGCCCAGGGCCCGCAAGGCGTTGGCCAGCTGAGCGGCCTGGGTGCCCACATCGGCGTACGACGTCCGTCGCGGCCCCTCCGCGGTCCAGGTCACGACTTCCTGGTCGGCGTGCAACCGCGTGCCGGACAGGAGGATTCGCGAGATCAGCAACGGCGACTCTTGCATGGTGCTCTTCATGGGCGTGACTCTGCCATGCAAATAGCGCGAGCGGGAGGGTCTGGGCCAAATGCGCCCGCCCCCGGGTGCCAACGCAGCCATGAGGTTGGATGGGGCCATGAGCAGACGCATCATCATCGCCTCGGTCGTGGCCTGCGTCGTCGCGGTGACCGCGGCAGCGGGGGGATTCGTGTACGTCCAGCGACGCGACCAGGTCCGCCTCGACCAGGACGCGCGCACCTCGGCGGACCGCTTCGCCGGCGCCTGGTCCAACCGCAAGGTCCAGGACCTGGCGTATGTCGGCCGGTCCGCTGGCCAGGTCGCGGCCAGTTTCAAGACCACGACCGCGGGGCTCGGCAGCGCGCCGGTCAAGGTCACGGTCACCTCATTGACCCGTGAGGGGGACAAAGCCACCGGCAACCTGTCCGTCGCCTGGACGGTGGCCGAGGGCGTGGCGTGGACCTACACGATGCCAATCTCGCTGCAGCGCAACGACATCAAGGCCAACGACAGTGAGATCTGGGCTGTAGTCGCCAAGGAGGGAGCCGCGATGTGGGCGCCGGGCCTGAGCACCACCGCCAAGTTGGTCGCCACCCGGACCTGGGGCAAGCGCGGGGACGTCCTGGACCGCAACGGCTCGCCGATCCTGGGGGTCGCCAAGGTTTATGACGTCGCGATCGACCCGGCCCGAGCGTCCGCCGAGACGGTCGCCGCGTTGGAGACGGTCGTCCAGGAACCCGCCGGCTCCCTGGTCGCCAAGCTCAACGCCGCCAAGACGGCCAAGTCGAATGCAGCGATACCCGTCATCGCCTATCGCGAGGCCGACTTCCAAACCCGCAAGGCTGCGCTCGACGCCCTCCTCGGTGTCGTCTATCCGTTACGGGAACAGCCGCTGGCGCCCTCGTCCACCTTCGCCCGACCGCTGTTGGGCTCGTACGGTCCGGTGACCGCCGAGGTCATCACGAACGGCAAGGGCCGCTACGTCGCAGGTGACTACGCCGGGCTGAACGGCCTTCAGGGACAGTACGACGCGGTGCTCGGCGGCACCCCAGGGATCAAGGTGACTGCCAGCGACAAGCCTGACGCACCGCTGTTCGAGAAGGCCGCAACCGACGGCACCCCGATGACCCTGACGCTGGACCCCAAGATCCAGAGCGCTGCCGAGGCGGCACTGGCCGGCAGCGCGGCGGTCCCGTCCTCTCTGGTGGCCGTGGACGTCGCCACCGGTGACCTGCTCGCAGTGGCCAACTCACCCGCGCGTGGCATGAACCGCGCGCTGCTCGGTCGCTACCAGCCGGGGTCGACGCTCAAGGTCGCCACGACGTACTCGTTGCTGGCCAAGGGGTTGTCGCC
>JAYSQM010000369.1:0-1816 GCA_043721575.1 Phycicoccus sp. | reverse complement strand
GTCGCCCTGATCGGCTACCCGTCAGCCGGTAAGTCCAGCCTGGTCGCCGTGCTCAGCGCCGCGCGGCCCAAGATCGCCGACTACCCGTTCACGACGCTGGTTCCGAACCTCGGCGTGGTGATGGCCGGTGAGCAGAGGTTCACCGTGGCCGACGTGCCCGGTCTGATCCCGGGTGCGAGCGAGGGCAAGGGCCTGGGCCTGGAGTTCCTGCGGCACGTCGAGCGCTGTTCGGTTCTGGTGCACGTCATCGACTGCGCGACACTCGAGGCCGACCGCGATCCGATGAGTGACTTCGACGTCATCGAGCAAGAGCTCTCGCAGTACGTGGCCGATGAGACCCTGGGCGGCGCTCCGCTGGCCGAACGTACCCGCGTCGTCGTGCTGAACAAGGCCGACGTGACCGAGGCTCGTGAGCTTGCCGAGATGGTCAAGCCAGAGCTCGAGGCCCGGGGCATCGAGGTCTACATCGTCTCCGCGGTGGCTCGCACCGGCCTCAAGGAGCTCACCTTCGCCATGGCACGGCACGTCACGGCGGCGCGTGAGGCGCTGGGCGAGGTCGAGATCCCCCGTGTCGTCCTGCGCCCCAAGGCCGTTGACGACAGCGGTTTCGTGGTCAAGCGCGAGAACACCACCGATGGCGAGATCTTCCGGGTGATCGGGGACCGTCCCAGGCGTTGGGTCGACCAGACCGACTTCTCCAACGACGAGGCCGTGGGCTACCTCGCCGACCGGCTGGCCCGGGCCGGGGTCGAGGCGGCGCTCTACAAGGCGGGTGCCGTTGTGGGCGCGACCGTGGTCATTGGCTCTGCCGACAACGCGGTGGTCTTCGACTGGGAGCCCACCATGGCTGCCGGCGCCGAGCTGCTCAGCGGACCGCGCGGCAGTGACGTGCGCCTGGACAACCTGCACCGCCCCACCCGCGAGGAAAAACGGTCTACCTACGCCGATCGCAGGGCGGCCAAGACCGCTGCACGCGCCGAGCTCGCGGCTGACCGCAAGGCCGGTCACTGGGCCACGGCCGGAACATCCGCCGACGACGACGATGAGACACCACCGGTCGACTGACCCCGTCTTACTAGACTGCGCGGGTGCCCACGACCCACCGCGCCGCCCTGCGCGCAGCCCGGCGTCTCGTCGTCAAGGTCGGCTCGAGCTCGCTGACCGACGCGGCCGGCGCTCTGGACCAGGCCCGGCTCCGCGCGTTGGTCGACGTGCTCGCCGCACGACGCAGCCAGGGCACCGAGGTCGTCCTGGTCTCCTCGGGCGCCATCGCGGCCGGCATCACCCCGCTCGGGCTGCCACGACGTCCGCGCGACCTGGCCACCCAGCAGGCCGCAGCCAGTGTCGGCCAGGGGGCCCTCGTCGCGGCATACAGCCTCGCCTTCGGGGCACATGACCTAACCGTCGGCCAGGTTCTGCTCACCGCTGAGGACGTCACGCGTCGTTCGCACTATGCCAACGCCCGGCGCACGCTCGACCGGCTGCTCGACCTTGGCGTCGTCCCGGTGGTCAACGAGAACGACACGGTGGCTACCCATGAGATCCGGTTCGGCGACAACGACCGTCTCGCGGCACTGGTCGCGCATCTTGTTCACGCGGACGCACTGGTGCTGCTGTCGGACGTCGATGCGCTGTATGACGGCCCGCCCTCCAAAGCGAGTAGCTCGCGAATTCCGTTGGTACGCGGGCCTGTTGACCTGAAGAACGTCAGGCTGGGGGGCTCGGGCTCAGGCGTTGGCAGCGGCGGGATGACGACCAAGGTCGAGGCGGCCGGCATCGCCACCGCGGCCGGCATCGCCACCATGCTGACCTCGAC
>JAYSQM010000368.1:0-1184 GCA_043721575.1 Phycicoccus sp. | reverse complement strand
TCCGGACGAGAATGTCCGTGAAGTCACCGCGACCTTTGGCCATGACGACGCTCCATCTGGGGGTGTTTCGACTCGGCAGTGGGAGACCCGGCGCGCGGCAGTCCGGACTGGGGGAAGCCTGGAATCGTCGGGGGAACGGGCACGCGGGAGCCAGACGGTGGTGATGAAAACTCCGTGAACCCCGATTTTCGACGCCGCCGCCCGCCGGGGCAAGAGAATTCCCCCGCCCCCGTGCGCTTTCGGCAAGGCTTCACGGCCGCCGGGGGCATTGTACCGCCGAGGGGCGGGCGATCTGGCGGGCAGCCAACGGAGGGCGGCGGCACGGAGCCCAAAGAATCGACGGCATTTCTCTTGTGTCGCGGTAAACATGAGGCGAGTATGACGCGACATGCAGCGGCCCGTCGGTCGGGCACTCGGTTGTTGGGGGGAGTCCAAAAGTGGAGGGGCGCATGGTCTCGCGGGTCTGGACGCGGAGGGGTCTGCTGCTGGTTGCCGTGACCGCGCCGCTCGGACTGATCGCGCTCGCACCCTCACCGCTGCCTAGACGGGAAACTGACGTCCGTCGGGTGTACGCTCGCCTGGCCGACAGTTGCCGGTTCGACGACCTCGGGCGCTGGTGTGCGCTGGGCCAGACGCCGGCTACTGAGGCCGAGACTGCTATCGTGCGCGGCGTGATATTGTCCGCGTCTGAACTCGACCCGATATGGTGCGGGCCGCTGGTCGCATCGTGGCAGGCAGCAATCCCAGTCGGCTGGGCTCGGGTCAGTCCGCACGAGGTCCGGTTGCCTCAGCCGGTTAAGTGGGTCCGATTGTCCGACTCGACCGACCCCGACCGGTGGATCGGGATCGGTGTGTGCAGCGATTACAATACCGGCGAGTGGGCACGCTGGGTCGTATGCCGGGTGGCGGTTGGGTTCTCGCACGACGCATAACCAGGGGATGTCGCGGCCCGGAGCATGACAGAGGTTGCTCGTGCGTTATTCGTGCCTCAAGTCGTGCGCGACCTGGACGGGGCCGTTCTCGGCGACGAGCACGTCGGTCACCGTTTCGCCATCGAAGACGGACTCATCCGAGCGATGGATGTCTGCCCACTCCCGTCGTCGGGTCACGGCGTCTAGCGGGGCGAGGCGGGGTTAGGCGGGGGAGTGGAAGACCGACCTCCTCGACGCCAACGTGCCGCCCCG
>JAYSQM010000367.1:0-7699 GCA_043721575.1 Phycicoccus sp. | reverse complement strand
TCGTTGGACTTCGCCGCCAGGTCCAGGGCGGCCATGGAGCCGGCGGCAACCGGCGGAGCCACGGCGTTGGAGAACAGGTAGGGGCGAGAGCGTTGGCGTAGGAGGTCGACGATCTCCTGGTGCGCGGCGACGTAGCCGCCCGACGCGCCCCCCAGGGCCTTGCCCAACGTGCCGGTGAGGATGTCAACGCGCTCGATGACGTCGTAGAGCTCAGGGGTTCCGCGGCCGCCTTCCGTGCGCCATCCTCGCCGGGGAACATCACGGGGGTGATCGGGTGCGTGCCCGGCTGCAGGTCGAAGCCGGCTTCGGTCATCAGGGAGCGGAACAGCGCCGTATTGCGGGTCAACGCCTCGCGTCCGTCGTTGGACTTCGCCGCCAGGTCCAGGGCGGCCATGGAGCCGGCGGCAACCGGCGGAGCCACGGCGTTGGAGAACAGGTAGGGGCGAGAGCGTTGGCGCAGGAGGTCGACGATCTCCTGGTGCGCGGCGACGTAGCCGCCCGACGCGCCCCCGAGGGCCTTGCCCAACGTGCCGGTGAGGATGTCGACGCGGTCGATGACGTCGTAGAGCTCAGGGGTTCCACGGCCGCCCTCGCCGACAAAGCCCACCGCGTGGGAGTCGTCGACCATGACCAGCGCGTCGTACTGCTCGGCGAGGTCGCAGATCCGGTCCAGCGGCGCGAACGAGCCATCCATGGAGAACACGCCGTCGGTGACGATCACCCGCCGGCGGGCACCCGCCGCCGACACCAGCTGGGCCTCGAGATCGGCCATGTCCGCATTCTTGTAGCGCAGCCGCTGGGCCTTGGACAGGCGGATCCCGTCGATGAGCGAGGCGTGGTTGAGCTCGTCGGAGATGATCGCGTCCTCGGCGCCGAACAGTGTCTCGAAGACGCCACCGTTGGCGTCAAAGCACGAGGAGTAGAGAATCGTCGCCTCGGTGCCAAGGAATGCCGAGAGCTTGGCCTCGAGCTCGATGTGCAGGGTTTGCGTGCCGCAGATGAAGCGGACGCTGGCCATGCCAAAACCCCACTCCTGCAACGCTTCTGACGCGGCAGCAACGACCGCCGGGTGGTTGGCCAGGCCGAGGTAGTTGTTGGCACAGAAGTTCACCGCCCCGACCTTGGAGGTCGTGATGTGGGCCGACTGTGGCGAAGTGAGCTCGCGCTCGCGCTTGTACAGACCCGCCGCCGTGATCTCCTGCAAAGTGGTGGCCAGCTGTTCCTTGAACGCTCCGTACATCACAGGTCTCTCTTCGTCAGTGGTGGTGAGTCTTTGCAACCGCCCGGAGGGTCAGCTCCAGTCCAGGACGACCTTGCCGCACTGGCCGGATCGCGCGGCGGCAAAGGCGTCCTGCCACTGCTCGGCGGGGAAGCGGTGGGTGATGACCGAGCGCACGGCCTCGCGCAGCGCCGGCGACGTCGCCAGCATCGCGCTCATGGCGTACCAGGTGTCGTACATCTCGCGGCCGTAGATGCCCTTGATGGTGATCATGTGGGTGATGACCTTGCCCCAGTCGATGGGGTACGGGTCCTTCGGCAGCCCGAGCATCGCCACGCGGGCACCGTGGTTGAGGTTGCTGAGCATCTCCACCATGGCCAACGGGCTGCCGGACATCTCGAGGCCGATGTCGAAGCCCTCGCGCATGCCGAGCTCGCGCTGGGCCTGAGCCAACGTGGTGCGCGAGACGTTGACGGTCAGGTCCGCGCCCGCAGCCTTGGCCAGCTCGAGGCGGTAGTCCGAGACGTCGGTGACCACGACGTAGCGCGCCCCCACGTGCCGCGCGATGGCGGCCGCCATGACTCCGATCGGGCCGGCGCCGGTGACCACGACGTCCTCACCGGCCAGCGGGAAGGACAAGGTCGTGTGGACCGCGTTGCCCAGTGGGTCGAATACCGCGCCCACGTCGGGGTCCATGTCGTCGGGCTGCACCCACACGTTGCCCGCTGGTATCACCACGTAGTCGGCGAACGCCCCGTCACGGTTGACTCCCACGCTCGATGTCCGGATGCACACGTGGCGCCGGCCAGCCCGGCAGTTGCGGCAGGTCCCGCAGACGACATGCCCTTCGCCCGAGGCCTTCTGGCCGACCTGCACCGAGGTGACGTCCGCGCCGATCTCGGCGACCTCGCCGAAGAACTCATGACCGATCACCAGGGGCGGCTTGACCACGGATGCGGCCCAGTCGTCCCACTGCTCGAGGTGCAGGTCCGTGCCACACAGGCCGGCCCGCTGGACACGGATCTTGACGTCATCGGGGCCGACCACCGGTTCGGGGCGCTCCATCAGCTCGAGTCCGGGGCCTGCGGTGTGCTTCACCAAAGCTCTCATGGGCCTGATCCTCCCAGAGGCCCGACGCCACGGCACGCATGGTGCCCCCGCGCCGTCACGCGCGGGGCACCAGGCGTGACGGCGCGGCGGGTGCGGAGATGGTGGTCACCGAATCGTCCCAACCCGATCGATTCCCTTTGCCTGCAGTCCTGCTGGCGTCACGGCATACCGCGTCATGTTGGTGAGGCGAGGGGTGTAGAGGTGCACGGACAGGGCGGTTTCGAGGCCGACGTTGGCGACGTGGTGAACGTGGTTTGGCCCGAAGGACCGGCCCTCGCCGGCGACCAGGGTCCGGTCGATGCGGCGGTGACCGTGCGAGGTCCGCTCGCGCAGGATGCCGCTGACAGTGAGGAAGGCGCCGGCTGACTGGCCGTGATCGTGCCATCCGGTATCGGTGCCGGCGGGCCAGGTGAGCAGCCAGATCTGGAGGTAGGGGCTGGAGTCGAGCTCGACCCAACGACGCTCTCCTGATTGATGATCCACCAAGTTGGGCAGCTCCGGGTCAGAGGCGAACAGGCGCGCGGTGCGCAGCAGCTGGGCGGGGCTGAACCGGTCGATGCCGGGGGAACCCAACGTGGTTGCGGGGGTGAGGGTCATGAGTGCTCCGGGAAGGCGGCCGAGGCAAATGCCGTCGGCGGGGCTGGCAGGCTGGGATCAGGCCGGGCAGCAACACCGCAGGGCGCAGCCGCACATGGCAACCATGTGCATTGGCATTCGCGCTGCGGTCAAAGACATGTCACCAGTTCAGCACGTCCCCCGGGGTCGGACAACGCCATGGCGCATCTGTCTCGCGTTATGGACTGTCTCGCGTTCTGGGAGTAGCGCGCGTCCTGGGAGTAGCGCGCGTTCTGGGACGGGCGCGCGTCCTGGAACAGGCGCACCAATCAGACCCCGGCACGCTTCGCGAGCCCGCGCAGGTAGGAGGCCTGACCCGCGTGCTGCAGGTCATCCGACACAATGCTGACCAGTCGCGTTGCGAGAGTTACCGGCGGGTCCCACGACCTGTCGACGATCCTCTTGAACTCCGTCTCAGCGAGGCCGTGCAGGTAGTCGACTGTCCTCGCGTGCACGGCGTCGTAGTACCCGGCCAGAAGTTCTTCGTCGGCCTGCACCGCGGCCACGTCGTTGGCGCTCTGGCCGTAGCCGGTAGCGTCGCGCTCGAACGGAAGGTCAAAACGGTCGGCCCAGCCGCCAGCGATCCACACCTGCTCCTCGCCGGCAAGTTCAGCGACGTGGTCATCCTGCACGCGGGTCAGGTGCCACACCAGCCAGGCGATCGTGTTCGCCTCAGGATCCGGCCGGAAGCTCAGCACCTCGGTCGTCGCGCCCTCGAGCGCCGAGTGAACGACATCGCGGATGCGGTCGAAGGCATCATCCAAGAGGTCGGTAGACAACATCTGTCCTCCTCGATCGGTTCTGTCGCAGACTAGTCCGAGGCACCAAAGCCAGGTAGGAGAGCGGTCATGCCCTGAGTCAGCGAACGCGAGGAGTCAAGAGAGGTGGCTTCGCCGTTTCAGAGCAGGCTGCTGACCTGGTGAACGTCGCCGCACGGCAAGTCAAGTGCTGCATGATGCTTCCTGATCGCGTCCTCGTCGGGGCCCTCGAGCAGGCAGTACACCTTGCCGTCTGTGGTGTTGTGGTAAAGCTCCACCTGGCGGACGCCGAACTCGTCGGTCGCGCCGTCTCGGGTTTCCTGCGCGATCTCATCGATGGCCTCCGGCGATAACTTCAGGTCGTCGTGGAAGTCCATGAATCTGGGCATGTTGACTCCTCTGCGGTAGGTGCATCCAGTGTCCGCTCGCTGCCTGACATATGTCCACCGTGGCGAGGCACTCGATCAATGACCGTGGGCAGGGCAGCCTGCCGCGCCGACTTCTTGGTCACGACGCAGGTGACGAGTACTCAGGACCAGCAGGTCATGGGGCCGACTTCATCGACACCATCGTCGCGCGACCTGCCCAGGCGCGGTGCGGGCCGCTGACGCGTTCCATGTCGTGAAATGGGCGACCGAGGCCCCTCGACGAAGTCCGCCGCCAAGCGTGGAATGGGCTTCGGTCGTGTCCTGGCCGGGTTCGACGGATGGGGCCACGGTCTGAGGTCACGTGACGATGGTGAGCCAGGCACCCCGCCGGAGGACGGCATGAAGTGACAGCTCGTCGTCGACGACCACGACGTCGGCCAGGTGGCCGGCCTGCAGCCCGCCGATGCCGGCCAGCGCGAGGGTCTGGCTGGGCGTGGACGAGGCGGCGGTGACGGCGTCGAGCAACGCGATACCCGCAGACTGCACGCACCAGCGGACGACGTCGAGCATCGTGGCCACCCCGCCGGCGATCGAGCCGCCTTCGGCGAGCCGGGCGGTGCGACCGGAGACGACGACGTCCTGGCCGCCGAGGGTGTAGCTGCCGTCGGGCATCCCGCTGGCGGCCATGGCGTCGGTGATCAAACAGATCCCTTGTGCGCCAACAAGATCGAAGAGCATCCGCACGGTGGCGGGAGCCAGATGGACACCGTCACCGACCACCTCCAGAACCGCCTCACCACGGGCGGCGGCGGCCAGGGCGGCGCTGACCGGGCCCGGCGCGCGGTGGTGCAGGGGCGGCATACCGTTGAAGACGTGGGTGACCAGCGGCCGTCCACCGCGCGGCGCCGCGTCCAGGCCGGCGCGAAGTGCGGCCCAGGCGGTCTCGGCATCACAGTCGGTGTGACCGACGGCGCTCAGGATGGCGTGGGAGTTCAGCAGGGCCGGAAGGTCGGCCGCACCCCGGCGTTCGGGCGCGAAGGTCATCTGGGCGAGCGCTCCGGGCGCGCCCGCGGCTGTGGCTGCCTCGGCCAAAGCCCCCACCAAGCCGGGGTCGACGTCGCAGAGCGTGGCGGGGTTCTGGGCACCACGGCGCTCCATCGACAGGAACGGCCCCTCCAGATGTATGCCGGCCAGGTCGCCTCGGGCAACCAGGGCGGCACAGGTAGCCACCCCGCCGACCAGGGCGTCGCGGCTGTTTGAGGCCAGGCTGGCCAGCAGTGAGGTGGTGCCGCTCTGGTGGTGGTGCTCGACGGCCAGAGCGGCGGACGCGGCATCCGGGCCGAACTCGCCGCCCCCGCCGCCGTGGCAGTGCACGTCGACCAGCCCGGGCAGGAGCGTATGCCGCCCGGTCCAGCCAGCAGGGGGCTGCACATCTCTCCACTGCTGCGGAAGCTCGGAAGCCTTGCCGGCAAACGCGATCCGGTCGCCGTCGATCGCCACAGTGCCGTCGGGGATGACCGCGAGCGGCGTGACGAGGCGACCGGTCAGCAAGGTGCGTGCATTGGTGCTCATGTCAGAATGATGAACTCCGTGGAGGTGTCGGGGCCTGTCGGGGTCGACCTCGGGCGGTCGCGCCTTGACCACTCAGAGGCGGTGCAGGCGCACGACCTGCACCTCACCACTGGACCTGTGGGGAGCGGTACCAGCTCAAACCAGCCTCGGTCCAGCGAGGCGCCAGAACGCTCAGCCGCGCCGCGAAGTCGTCCCAGTCGCGCGTCTCGGGCCTTGACCATGCGACCTCGGCGACGGCCGCAAGCCGCGGCAGCAGCAAGAAGAAGAGATCGTCGACACTGCGGATCGTCTCGGACCAGATCCCCGCTTCCACACCGACGATACGTTCGGCAGGGAGCTCCGGGATCACGTCCAGCGGCTCCCAGTCGTAGGCGTCGCGCACCTCAATATGACCGGCCCATACCAGGCCCACCCGGGTCTCGCCGTCGTACTTCATGTCCAGGTACACCTTGCTCGCGGGTGAGAGCAGCACCTGGGCACCTGCCTGCGCGGCAGCGATCACGTACTTGGCACCCTCCGCCTCGGCCCAGTACTGCACCACGGTGTCGGGGCCCAAAGGTGCCTTGGCGATTTCCTGCCAGCCGACAACGCCCTTGCCTGCCGCACGGACATGGGCTGACGCAGCCTGGACCAGGCGCGCGTATTCCGCGGACTGCATCGTGTGCACCTCGTCACCGCCGATGTGCACGTAATGGCCAGGCGTCATGGCCGCGACGTCTGTGAGCACGTCGCGCAGGAACGGCTCCGTGGCCGCAAGGTCTGCGTGGAGACGGCTGAAGCCGACCTCAATCCCGGTGTATGCCGGTGCCGGTTCGCCCGACGGTGTGAGGTCACCACAGGCGTGGAGGGCGGCATTGACGTGCCCGGGAACGTCGATCTCCGGGATGACGGTGACGCATCGAGCGGCCGCGTAAGCGACAATCTCCTTGTAGTGCTCGACGGTGTAGTACCCACCAGGATCACCGTCCACGGCGGTGCCTCCCGAGCGTACGGCCAGCTCGGGCCGGGACGGCACATCCAGCCGCCAGCCCTGGTCGTCCGTCAGGTGCAGGTGCAGCACGTTGAGCTTGAGGCTCGCCATAACCCCGATGACCGTCTTGACGGCCGCAACGTCGAAGAAGTGTCGCGCGACGTCGAGGCTCAGCCCGCGCCAGCCGAAGCGCGGCGCGTCCACGACGACGACGGGCCGGAACGTCACATCGGGGCCGCAGGTCCGATCACTGGTCTGCTCGAGCGTCGCCACACCGTGAAGCAGTCCGGGGACGTCCAGAGCCATGACGATGACACGGTCCCGGCTCACTTCAAGTCGGTACGCACCGCTGGATCGCGCACCGTCCACATCGACCGACAGCCCGAGCGCGGAGCGGTCATCCGTCAGTTGCAGAACGACAGCCCCCGGTTCGCCGTCGTCCTTGACCACGGTAGGCACAAAAAAGCCGCCGAGCCGGCCAAGGTTCTCCGCGACGACGGCGCCGATCGCAGCTGTCGTCGGATCCGGGCCGATGACAACCCGTGTGCCTGCGTCCAGAATGAACGGTGCACCTGGCGGTCTCGCCACCTGCACTGGCGCCGGTACGACGGGGATCTCCATCATGACGTGTCACCTCTTGTTTGATGGCTCTTGGGACGTGGTGAACCTGCCCACTGGGTAGGTGCTCATGCCGCTCTCCTGGCTGCGCTGGTCAGAAGGATACGAGTGCGGCGGTTCTCGGGGTTGCGAAGGTCGGGTCCGGCGCGATCGATGTTGTTGGAGTGGTGGTTCGCGGCCTCCGTGCGGGTGTTGGTCACACCGGTGACCTCAGGTAGCTCGGCTCGGCACGAACCGGGTTCGTGGCGGCCGGTCGGCTCGGACTCGCTCGGACTCGCACGGAATCGGCGTTGGCGGAGCGCCGACGGAGCATTCTGCTCTCCGCGGCTTGAAGTCACAGTGTGATCACGGTCACTCCGAAGTCTTGACTGAGAATATGTAAGGATGGTGTACTAACAAACGTGACCACGACGGCCTTGGGAAACAGCTCGACCGGACGCAGCCTGGGGCGTGTCTTGCGGCCGACGGC
>JAYSQM010000366.1:0-4067 GCA_043721575.1 Phycicoccus sp. | reverse complement strand
GCCTCGATGGCGGAGGCGAGCCAGCGCGACGACTCGTGGTCGTCGTACTCGAGGAATGGCGCGAACTCACCCCACCCCTTCGGGCCGCGGATCAGCGCCATCTCCCGGACCATCACGCCCCTGAACCTGACCCGCATAGGGATGCAGACGACCCGCATACAGTCCAGCAGCCCGGCCAAAGGGGGCAACGCCGAGGTCGCTTTCACCATGCGGACTTCACTGGGTGCGTGCGGACAGCCCACAGAACTCGTCGCCCCCGGGGTCGGCCAGGACGACCCAGCTGGCCTCGTCCTCGTCCTGCCCACCAGCGTGCCTGGGCGGCGGTGTCGTGGCAGTCGATGACGACGGAGTACCAACGCAGGGACATGGGCCTATCCTCGCTCACGTGAGCGAACAGAGCGTGAGCGAGATCTTCGACCCGACCGCATGGACCGTCGTGGAGGGGTTCGACGTCACCGACATCACCTACCACCGGGCGGTCAGCACCGGCGCGGTGCGCATCGCCTTCAACCGCCCTGAGGTGCGCAACGCCTTCCGCCCGCACACCGTCGACGAGCTGTATCGCGCGCTGGACCACGCACGCATGTCGCCCGATATCGGCACCGTGCTGTTGACCGGAAACGGACCCAGCCGAAAGGACGGTGGCCGCGCCTTCTGCTCCGGTGGGGACCAACGGATCCGGGGACGCAGCGGCTATCAGTACGCCGACGGCGAGACCGTGGAAACCGTTGACACTGCTCGAGTTCGGGCACAGGGCGGACGCCTGCACATCCTCGAGGTCCAGCGTCTCATCCGCACGATGCCCAAGGTCGTCATCGCCGTGGTCAACGGCTGGGCGGCCGGCGGCGGACACAGCCTGCACGTCGTCTGCGACCTGACCATCGCCAGCCGTGAGCATGCGAAGTTCAAGCAGACCGACGCCGATGTGGGCTCCTTCGACGCAGGTTACGGCTCGGCGTACCTCGCCAAGATGGTCGGACAGAAGTTCGCCCGCGAGATCTTCTTCCTGGGCCGGACGTACTCCGCGCAGGACATGCAGCGGATGGGCGCGGTCAACATCGTGGCCGACCACGCCGATCTCGAGGCCGAGGCGCTGCAGATGGCCAGGGAGATCAACGGCAAGAGCCCGACCGCACAGCGGATGCTCAAGTTTGCGTTCAACCTGACCGATGACGGCCTGATGGGCCAGCAGGTGTTCGCCGGTGAGGCGACGCGACTGGCCTACATGACCGACGAGGCCGTCGAGGGCCGTGACTCGTTCCTGGAGAAGCGTGACCCCGACTGGAGCCCGTTCCCCTACTACTTCTGAGGATGCCTCGTTGACCACCGGGAACCCGATGTGAGCACGGTGAAGCTGCCGGAGACCGATCTGGCGCGAATCGCGAGGTACTGCGCCGACAGGGTGCCCGCCCATGTGCGCAAAGAGGTGCAGGTGGAGTTCGAGACGCGCGGCCGCGCCGTGACGATCGTCGAGACCCGGCCGCCCTGGACAGGCGGCGATCAGCCATGGACCCGGCTCAAGGTCGCGCAGCTGCGGTATCGACCCGGGACCACGGACTGGACCCTGCACTGGCGCGACCGCAACGAGAGGTGGTTCGACTACGACGATCTCCTCAGCGGGACGGCCGCCGAGCTCCTCGCCGAGATCGACGAAGATCCCACCTGCATCTTCTGGGGCTGAACCTGGTCCGACCTTCGGACCGCTTAGTCCAGGACGCGGTGGACCTTGTGGTTGGCCGCCTGCGCGCGAGGGCGCACGATCATCCGGTCGATGTTGACGTGGGAGGGCCGGGTCGCGACCCAGGCCACGCAGTCCGCGATGTCCTCTGCCGTCAGCGGCTCGGCCACCCCGGCATACACGGCGTCGGCCTTGGCCTGGTCACCGTCGAATCTGGTCAGCGCAAAACCCTCCGAGCGCACCATCCCCGGCGCGATCTCGCACACCCGCACCGGTTGGTCCCACAGCTCGAGCCGCAAGGTGTCGACGACCGAGCGAACCGCGAACTTGGCAGCGACGTAACCGCCGCCGCCCTCGTAGGCGACCTGACCCGCGGTCGACCCCATCACCAAGATCTGGCCCTCCGACGCCACGAGCGCCGGCAGCAGCGCCTTGGTCACGGCCACGACGCCGATGACATTGACCTCGTACATCGCCCGCCACTGGTCGAGGTCCGCGTTCGACACCGGATCAGCACCGAAGGCTCCACCAGCGTTGTTGACCAGCAGGTCACAGCGTTGCCCCACAACGGCGGCGAGCGCTGCCACGTCCTCGACGGAGGTCACGTCGCACACCACTGCCCGGCCGTCGAGGTCGGCGGCGAGCGCGGCGATGCGATCGGCCCGCCGGGCGGCGCAAACCACCTCGAACCCCTCGGCTGCCAGTCGACGCGCCGTGGCCGCCCCGATGCCGCTGCTGGCGCCGGTCACCACAGCCACGGGTCGCGTCCTCTCAGCCAGGGGCTGCGTCGTCTCAGTCACCCGCCCAGTATTCACGCCCCTGGCAGCGCATAGTCTCGGCGGGTGAGTGGTCCAGGTCTGCGCGCCCTGCCCGTCCCCTCGGGTATCGCTGCGCTCAGCGTCCTCGAGCACCTGCAGCGGGCTCTGGACGGCTCGGGTCCCGCCTTGGCCCCGTACGCCTCGAACAGTCCTCCACAGCCGATCCCCGACGCCGTGAGCGACCTCCCCCAAGGCCTCGCGCTCACGATCGGCACGTCGGGCTCCACCGGTCGCCCCAAGCTGGCCATGCTGACGGGTGACGCTCTCCGCGCCTCCGCCGATGCCACCCATGAGCGGCTGGGCGGCCAGGGCCAATGGCTGTTGGCCATGCCGGCCCACCACATTGCCGGCATCCAGGTCCTGATCCGGTCGTTGGTCGCAGGCACGACACCCGTCTCAATGGATCTCGCGGGCGGCTTCACCACTGCAGCGTTCGCCCGAGCGACCGGCGAGATCACTTCTGCCGCAAGGGCTTACACCGCGCTCGTCCCGACCCAGCTGGTCCGACTGCTCGCTGGCGCCGATGGGATCCAGGCGCTCACCCGGTATGCCGCCGTCCTGCTCGGCGGCGCAGCCGCACCCCCCAACCTGCTCGACCATGCGAGGGACGCCGGGGTTTCGGTGGTCACCACCTACGGCATGAGCGAGACGGCCGGCGGCTGCGTCTATGACGGTCGCGCTCTTGGTGTCAGCCTCGTCCAGCTCGAGGGCGACGGCCGGATCCGGCTCGGTGGCGCCACCCTCGCGCAGGGCTACCTCGGCGAAGCTGCGCTTACTGCAGAATCATTCAGCGAAGACCCAGATGGCGCGGCGTGGTTCCGCACCGACGACGTCGGCCACCTCGACGCCCGCGGAGCCCTCGTCGTCGACGGGCGCATCGACGACCTGATCAGCACCGGCGGCCTCAAGGTGGCTCCGCGCCTGGTCGAAGAGGCACTCGTCCAGCTCGACGCCGTCTCCGAGGCCGTCGTGGTGGGCAGTCCCGACCCCGAGTGGGGCCAGGTCGTGAGTGCCGCAATCGTTGTCAGAAAAGGCAGTTCGCCCCTGACGCTGGACGATGTGCGCGCCCGGCTGCGCGGCATACTGCCTGATCACGCCCTGCCAAGGCGGCTCGCGACGCTGCCCGCGCTCCCCCTGCGCGGTCCCGGCAAGCCCGACCGGGCCGCGGTCCGGAGACACTTCGACCACGACGACTGAGCACGTGACAAGATCAGCGCTAGACCAGGTCAAACAAGGCAAGGAGGTCGGGATGCCCCGCGTACTGCTCGGCCTCGCCGTGCTCGCCATGACGATCTATGCGGTCATCGATGCGATCCAGACCGAGGACGCGCGGGTCAAGCACCTGCCCAAGCTCATCTGGATCCTGCTGATCCTGCTGTTCGCTCCTATCGGCGCCATCGCCTGGTTCGTCACGGGAAGGCAACGCGGTCCACAGAACGGACGCCGGGCACCCAATCGCCCGTCGGCCCCGCGTGGCCCCGACGACGATCCGGACTTTCTTCGTAATCTGTGACTGCCTTCGTAACCTGTGTTCACACCACCACCACTTTGAACTGAGCGAGAAGTAACTC
>JAYSQM010000365.1:0-1152 GCA_043721575.1 Phycicoccus sp. | reverse complement strand
CCAAGTCCCAGCTCGTGGCCCTTGGTGACCGTGAACGGCCGGCGGCCCAGCTCCGGTGGCAACGGGGTTCGGCGCGGCATGGACCGAGACTGCCTGAAGTCCGGATGCCACCATGGCGTCATCCACAGGCTCGCGGCATACATCTGGTGGGCGAGGGCGCCCCCGGCAGGATTCGAACCTGCGCTTCCGCCTCCGGAGGGCGGCGCTCTATCCCCTGAGCTACGGGGGCCAATGGCCCGAACAAGATTATTCACCGGCCCGATCAAGATTATTCACCGGTTTGACGCGCCGCTGAGATTAGCAGCCTAGGGTGGCGACCATGGAATGGGGCGGCTCCAACGGGGGTGACCGGACGCCGGTCGGCGCGCCGGGCGGTGGCAGCGGACGCATCCTCGTCTGCGACGACACCGAGCAGATCCGGGCGCTCATCCGGGTCAACCTCGAGCTCGAGGGCTACGAGGTGGTCGAGGCCAGCGACGGGCAGGTGGCGCTGGAGATCCTTGAGGACACGACCCAGCCGCTGCCCGACGTCATCACCCTTGACGCGCTCATGCCTCGGCGCGACGGGTGGTGGACGGTGGCGATGATCCGGGCCGACCCCAGACTCGAGCACATCCCGATCGTCATGGTCACGGCGTCGGTCCAGTCCCACCAACGCGCCCGGGCCGAGCAGGCTGACATCGACGGGTTCGTGGCCAAGCCGTTCGACCCGGACGAGCTGCTCGCAGTGATCGGGGTCCTGGCCGTGGGCGGCCGCGTCTGAGACGGGCCCGAGACGGGTTCGAGCCGGCACGGCGGCGCGCCTAGAATCTTGGGGGTGACCCCCGAACAGCTCGCGCTCGCCATCCGGACCGCCCTCGCCGAGGCCGTTGCCGCCGGTGACCTCGCCGTGGACGTGCCCGACGAGGTGCGCGTCGAACGGCCAAGGACCCGCGAGCACGGCGACTGGTCCACCAACGTCTCGCTGCAGATTGCCAAGGGCGCCGGTATGCCGTCCCGCGAGGTCGCGACGCGCCTCGCCACCCGCCTCGCCTCGGTCGAGGGCATCAAGGCTGTCGACGTCGCAGGCCCTGGCTTCCTCAACATCACGCTCGACGCAGCCTCGGCCGGCGAGCTCGCCCGGACCATCGTCGAGACCGGAGCAACCTACGG
>JAYSQM010000364.1:0-2300 GCA_043721575.1 Phycicoccus sp. | reverse complement strand
GTGGGGGATCACTCCCGGCTGAGGTCCGCCGCCGCGGACTTGATGCCGTTGGCCTGGGCGGGGATCCGACGTTCGACCGCGAATGCGATGAAGGCCATCGCGGCGCAGCCAAGGATCAGCATGCCGATGAACTCCACGTTGAAGCGAGCGCCGAGCATCAAGCCGGCCACGACCGGCCCGGTGACAGCCGCCAGCTGAAAGGCGCCAGCCATGACCGCGTTGTAGCGCCCGCGCAGATGATCCGGCGACAGGTCGTTGGTGATCGCCGGGATGGTCGGCTGGAGCAGGGTCTCGCCGAGCCCGAACACCGCGAAGCTGCCGATGATCAGCACCGCCGCCGTCGGGCTGCCCGGCAACAAGCCGGTGAGTCCGGTCAGCAGCCAGGACACCGACCACAGTGCCGACAGGACGAGGATGACGCGGGTCCGGCGACGGCCCTCGATGCGCTGTAGCACCAGCAGCTGCAGCAGGACGATGGTCGCGGTGTTGGCGGCGAAGGCATAACCGATGGTTCGCGTCGAGACCTCCCCGACCAGCCGCGCATACGCGGTGAAGCCCGCCGTCGACTGTGCGTAGCCCACGAATGCCGACACGAAGGTCAACGCGATGACGGGCAGCATCGCCTTGTCACGCAGGATGTCCAGGTATGACGTCCGCACCGGTGAGCCGTCCTGCTCCCTGACCGGGTGGGCGACCTTGCCGCTCACGTGTCGAAGGGGCCCCAGAAGCACCGCAAGGGGGGCCAGGAAGCTGAGCGCGTTGCCGAGATAGATGGCGACGAACGTCCCCGGTCGATGGACGTCGACGATGGACCCCGCCAGCAGCCCCCCGACGCCGATGCCCAGGTTGACCAGGGTGAAGTTGATCCCGAAGTAGCGCTGCCGGATGGCCGACGGCACCACTGCGCCGATCATGGCGTTGAAGCCGGGCCAGAAGATGCCGCCTGCGGCGCCGAGCAGGCCCAGGGCCAACGCGGCCATCAGCGGAGTGGAGGAGAAGGCGAACAGGACGTTGCCGAGCATCTGGGCCGTCATGCCGGCGAGGATGATGCGTCGCGCGCCGAGCCGGTCGATGAGCGCGCCGGCCGGCCCGACGACGGCCATGCCCACGATGGCCGGCACCGCGAGCAGGCTGCCTGCCGTCTCGATCGTGAACCCGAGCACCTCATGCAGGTAGATGAAGCCGAACGGCAGCACCAGCCCGGTGCCGAGCGTCTCAACCGCGACAGTGGACAGCAAGAACTTGCCATCGCGGGGCAGGTCGTTCCAAAAGGACGCCACGGTTGGGCGATCACGTGCGGGGGAGCTCACCGGCCCAAGTATGGCCAAGGTCACCGACACTCCTCAAACGAGTTTCGGGCGTTGGAACGGTCCCGGGTCGGCTGAACGGGGTTGGAGATCGGGTGCTTGGCTGAACTGCCTGGCGGTAACGGATAGCCTTGGGGCCAGCGCAACGTGCGCCATCGAGCCGTGCCCTCTTGTGGGGCAGCGGCCGACAGATGAGCAAGAGGTGGGCTGTGCCTACAGGCAAGGTCAAGTGGTACGACGCCGAGAAGGGCTTCGGTTTTCTCAGCGACGACGAGGGCGCTGACGTGTTCCTGCACGCCGACGCGTTGCCCGAGGGCGTCATGACGCTCAAGGGTGGCACCCGGGTGGAGTTCGGCATTGTCGAGGGCCGGCGCGGCGCACAGGCGCTGTCGGTGCGTGTGCTCGACCCCGCGCCGTCGGTCGTTGCCTCCGTCGCCGCCAAGAACCGCACTTCGCCGGAGGACCTGACCGTCATCGTGGAGGATGTCATCAAGCTCCTGGACAGCGTCTCCACCACCCTGCACCGCGGCAAGTACCCCGACAAGGCCACTGCGGCCAAGGTCGCCAAGGTGCTGCATGGGGTCGCGGGCCAGCTCGAGACGGGCTCCTGAGGCGATGGCGACCAAGGACGACACTATTCTGCTCGCGGCGATCGACGAGGCCCGTGAGGCCGCCGAGAGCATCGCCGAACCGGGCACTGTCGGCGAGCACCTCGGAGCCGTGATGGACGACGAGCGCCTGGCAACCCACTACTTCGCGTGCACCGCCACGGCATACCCGGGTTGGCGTTGGGCGATCACCGTCGCGCGCGTGCCACGCGGTAAGAAGGCCACGGTCTGCGAGACCAGCCTGGTGCCGGGCGACGGCGCGCTGCTGTCGCCCGAGTGGCTGCCCTACGACCAGCGGCTGGCTCCCGGCGACCTCGGGGCCGGCGACGTCCTGCCCTACATCGAGGACGACCAGCGTCTCGAGCCGGGCCACGAGGCCACCGGC
>JAYSQM010000363.1:0-4798 GCA_043721575.1 Phycicoccus sp. | reverse complement strand
ATCGCTCATTCGCGGCGCTCCGGCGACTCCTGCAGCTGACCGGCCACGGCTCTTGGGACTCATGCCCCGAAGTCCAACACATCGTGGACCCGGCTGGCGAGTCCGATGACGCCTACCTCCGTGTCACGGTGGCTTCCTCCACGTAGTGGCACAGCGCGTTGACAGCACGGAGCTGCTCAGGGGCGTGCACCTCGGCGTCGAGCAGATCGGGGCTGGCCACGATCACCGTCAACGCCCTGGCCCGCGACACCGCGACGTTGAGCCGGTGCAGGTCATAGAGGAAGTCGACGCCGCGCGGCGCCTCGGCCGCGCTGGAGCTGGCCATCGAGTAGATGACCACCGGCGCCTGCTGCCCCTGGAACTTGTCCACCGTGCCGACCCTCGCGCCGTTCGGCAGCTTGTCCCGCAGCCGCGCGACGTGCCGGTTGTATGGCGCGACGACCAGTACGTCGTCCAGCGTCAGCCGGTGCTCAACTCCCTGCGCGTCGAACCAGGTGCCCCGACACACATCGGCGACGAGTCCGGCGACCACTGCGGCCTCCTCGTCACTGGCCGAGGCGTTGCCCCCATGGACGACGGGAACCCACCGCAGACCCGACCCGGACAGCGCTCCCTTGGCCTGAATCCGTTGCCCTTGAAGGCCTTCGACCGAAGCCAGCCGGCCGTCGTAGGAGGTCTGCGAGACGAACTGCGTGATCGCCGGGTGCATCCGGTAGGTCTTGTCGAGGAACACCCCGCGGTCGGCGGGGATCGTGTCGTGGCCCTCGAGCAGGTGGTCGAGAGCGGAGATGCCTGCGCCGTCGGGGTGGACAGCCTGCGTCGGCTGGGTCAGCTGCTGCGGGTCTCCGAGCAGGACCATGGACCGGGCGGCGGACGAGACGGCGACGGCGTTGGCCAACGAGAACTGCCCCGCCTCGTCGATCACCAGCACGTCAACCAGGCCCTGCATGTCCTCACGCGCCCAGAGCCACGCGGTCCCACCCACGAGGTTCGCCGTGGCGCCGGAGGTGGTGATCTTGGAAATGGTGTCGTCGGAGAAGTTGGTGTCGGAGAAGTTCGTGTCGGAGAGGGCCGCGACGACCGCGTCGTTCGTGCCAACCACAGTGATCTGGTCCGAACCGTAGTCCTCCTGCTCGTCGCACTTCTGCAAGGCCGGGCGATCCACCTTGGTGAGCAGGTTGTTGATGACCTTGTGTGACAGTGCGGTGACCCCGACCTTGAGTCCGTCGTCGAGCAGGGCCCGGATCAGCGCAGCACCAGTGGTCGTCTTGCCTGAGCCTGGGGGGCCCTGCACGGCGAGGACCTGCCCGGACAGACCCCGACCCGCGCGAACCACCAGCTCCGATGGCCTCTCCCGCGCATTGACCCCGAGTTGGAGCGGTGCCAGTTGCAGCGGCATCAGCTCGGCGGGCACCCGACGCTCCAGAAGCGCTCTGCCCAAAGGCGATTCACCCGTCAGGACCTGCGCGCCGACCCGGGCGATCGATGCCTGCAACACCTTGACGTTGATCGGACCGTCCGGCCCGAACCCACGTGGCCGGGCCGGCTCGCGCTTCTTGGACCGCTTCAACACGATGTAACCGGCCACGGGATCCAGCTCGACCACCTCGCCCAGCCCCGCCTGCGGTTGGTCGACGTCATGGGCCTGCTTGCCGACCGAGAGCTTGCACTCCTGGGGCTCGAAGTCGTAGCGCCACAGCAACGACGCCTTGACCTCACCCACCTGCACCGGCGCGGACAGCCCACCGATCGTCGAGCTGTCCTCGACCAGCATCTCGTCGTCCAGTTCCTCGACCCGGAAGAACTCCCACCACTTGGGCCTGTCCTCCCGCCGGTGCCATCCGACCAGCCCGGCCAGCAAGGGCTGACCGGCCTCGCGCAGCCGTTCGGCCAGCTCTGCCTCTGACTGCTCAGCCGCGGAGGCCTCGTCACCGGCCTGGCCGTCCTTCACCTCGGGCCGGACCTGCGTCCCGTGGACGGTCTCGAGCTCGTCGCGTCGCAGCTCCAGCCACGCGTGCAGGTCGTGGGTCGAACGCACGTCGTCGCGGTTGTAGGCCTCGATCGAGTCCAGGATCGCGGCGTCCCCCTCGACCAGGAACCGTTCGTACTCAACGACACTGGTCATGGCGTCGGCGACCTCGGCGTCCGAGCCGGCCGAGCGCGTGTGGCCCCAGTAGAAGTCCTCGAGCTTCTTGATGGAGTAGGACGCCTTGCTGATCCGGATCCCGCCCCGCACCACGGCATACAGGTCGACGAACCGCTCCCCGCGCAGGAGGGTGTCGAGCTCGGTCTCGCGTGTCCCGTGGCGGCCGGTCAGGCGCTTGAGCGCGCTCTGCTCGTAGGCCGCATAGTGGTAGACGTGCATGTCGGGATCGGCCTTGAGCCGCCCGATCAGGTCATCGATGAGCTGCTCGGTCAGCGCCTGCTCCCGCTCGAAGCTGTGCGCCCACCACGAGGTGAACGTGCCGTCGCGGTCCCAGAGACCCGCGAGGTACTCACGGCCGGCCCCGTCATGAGCAAAGGGGTCACCCTCGAAGTCGAGATAGACGTCGCCCGGGTTGGGTGTGGGCAGCCCGAGCAGCCCTTTGCCAGCCTCGGGAGACAGCAGCTCGTATGACGGCACGCCCGTCGTGCGCTCGGCCACCTGGAGGCGGGCCTGCTGGGTGAGCCGCTCCCGGGAGGGCTTCCCGATGATGCGAGGGAGGTCGGCGGGATCGGCCCGGCCGAGGTCAACGACGGTCGAGATCCCTGCAGCGACAAGGGTTTGCCGATGTTCCTTGCGCATCCCGGCGACCAGTGACAGGTCGTCGGCCGACTCCCACTGGTCACCGCACCGGGTCGACCATCGGCACTGGGCGCAGTGGGCCACGGGCACTGGTTGGGTGGCCGGGGGTGCCTCGACGGCCTGGCGCAACCGGCTCCGGGCGCGCCGGGCGTACGAGGCGACATCGGCCAGGCGCCAGGGACGCTCGACCCCGTCGCCGGTGACGACGGTGAGGAACTGGGGGTGCACCCCCTGGAGCACAGCCAGCCGCTCGGCATACGTGGCCATCTGGAGCAACGCGGGGACCTTGAGGCGGCGGGCGAGCTTGGTGTCGGCGATGTCGTAGGACCATTCGCCAAGGTCGCTGGGTCGATCCGTGCGCAGCAGGAAGTCGGCCTGGCCGCCCCACTGCCCGTCGTAGAACGTCGCCTGGTAGATCACGTCCACCCCAGTGCGCATCGCGGCGAGGGTCTGCTGCTCGGCCTCGACCCGGCCGGCCGCGTCGAAACGGGTGGGGATCTCGGTGACCACCAGCCCGGCCAGGCGCAGGCGCTGGAGATAGGCCCTCTCGTGGTCCATGCCCTTGCTGAACACGAGGTTGAGCGCGTCGTCAGCGGCCTTCGCGCCGCCACGAGCCGGGTCACTGAAGTCAGTGTCTGCCAGGGCGCCCAGATCCAGCGTCGTGATGTGCGGACAGGCCAGGTGCTTGGTGAGGTCCGTCGGGCTCAGAACCAGCTGACCGTCAATGCGCTGCACGCGCCCATCTCCCCTGCTCCGAGCATCGTTCGAGGTGTTGGCTGCAGGCTACGACCTGGCACCGACAGCCAATTCACCCGATGGCCCTGGACGAGTCTGCGCTGCAACGCGCGGCAGGTATGCCGGGTCCCAGAGCACGCATGTCAGTCCGTAACAGTGCATCCGCACGGCGGCGCGCACCCCGGCCTTCACCGCGGCGTGGCCTGCGGGCACCATCGTGGGCATGGACGCACCGACATACCGCACGATCATCGAGCCCTTCCGGATCCACTCCGTGGAGCCGCTGCGGATGACCACACCAGAGCAGCGCAAGGCAGCGATCGCCGCGGCCGGCTACAACCTGTTCAGGGTGAACGCCCAGGACGTGCTGATCGACCTGCTCACCGACTCGGGCACCGGCGCGATGAGCCGCGACCAGTGGGCCGCCATACAGCACGGTGACGAGTCGTATGCCGGATCGCCCTCCTTCTTCATCTTCCAGGACGCCGTGCGTGAGCTGTTCCCGTTCGAGCACGTGCTGCCCACCCATCAGGGCCGAGCGGCCGAGAAGATCATCTTCAGCGTCCTCGGGGGCCCCGGGAAGATCGTCCCGAACAACACCCACTTCGACACCACCCGGGCCAACGTCGAGGCCTCGGGGGCGACGGCCGTCGACCTGGTCATCGCGCAGGGCCGCGACCCGCAGGCCGACCACCCGTTCAAGGGCAACATGGACATCGAGGCGCTGGACGCGTTGCTGCACGAGCGCGGAGACGACGTCCCGGTCGTCTTCGTCACGATCACCAACAACAGCGGGGGCGGGCAGCCGGTGTCGCTGGCCAACCTGCACGCGGTCCGCGAGGTGTGCGACAGGTACGGCAAGAAGCTGTTCCTGGACGCCTGCCGCTTCGCCGAGAACGCCTGGTTCATCCACGAGCGCGAGCCCGGGCACGGCGACCGTGACGTGGCCGACATCGTGCGCGAGATGGCCTCGCTGGCCGACGGCATGACGATGAGCGCCAAGAAGGACCCGATGGGCAACATCGGTGGGTGGCTGGCGATGAACGACGACGAGCTGGCCCGGGAATGCCGCAACGTGCTGATCCTCACCGAGGGGTTCCCGACGTATGGCGGGTTGGCCGGTCGCGATCTCGAGGCGCTGGCGCAAGGGCTCAAAGAGGTCGTCAACCACGACTACCTGCGATACCGGATCCGCTCGACCGGCTACCTGGGCGACGCGTTGGTGAAGGCCGGGGTGCCGGTGCTGACCCCCATCGGCGGACATGCCGTGTACCTGGA
>JAYSQM010000362.1:0-8991 GCA_043721575.1 Phycicoccus sp. | reverse complement strand
TTGCGCACATCTGTCACACCCCACACCGGCCGTCAGAGGCCATCGACGACGATGGCCCTCAGCTGAGGAGATGTGTCAGTGAACCGTCTGAGAACAGGTTTGGCGTTCGGTGCCCTTCTTGCCGTCGTCGCGGCAACCGGGCAGGGCGTGGCCGCCTTTGGCGCCTCCTCCCCCTCGCCCGACAAGGCCCAGGGCATCGCGTCGGAGCAGTCCCGCGCCGCGGCCTCCGGGCAGGCGCTGGGGATCGGTGCCGGTGAGAAGCTCGTCGTCAAGGACGTCATCACCGACGCTGATGGCTCGACGCATGTGCGCTACAACCGGACCTTCAACGGTCTGCGCGTCATCGGTGGCGACCTCGTGAGCCACCGTGACAGCTCCGGCAAGGTCAAGAGCGTCAGCTGGAACGCCTCGCACCAGGTGGCCGTCGCCTCGACGACGCCGAAGACCAGCCTCGCCTCGGCCAAGGCCGCTGGCGGCAAGTTGGCTTCGTCGGTGCAGAAAACCACCTCGGCCACTAGCGGTGAGCTGGTGGTGTACGCCGGCGGCCCCGCTCCACAGCTGGCCTACGACGTGCTGGCCGAGGGCGTCCGGGCCGACCAGACCCCGAGCAGGCTCCACACCATCGTCGACGCCAACACGGGATCCACGCTCGCGTCCTTCGACGAGATCGTGAACGGCACCGGCAACAGCATCTATTCGGGCACGGTGACCATTGGCACCACGGCCGGTTCGCCCTACACGATGCGCGACGTGGTGGGCAACTACACCACGGACCTGAACGGTTCCACCTCCAGCACCGCTTCCGGCACGACCTTCACCGACGCGGATGACATCTGGGGCAACGGCGCGGTCAGCGACCGGGCTTCGGCCGCGGTCGACGCCCACTACGGTGCGGGCAAGACTTTCGACTACTTCAAGAACGTCCAGGGCCGCAACGGCATCTGGGACACCGGCGTCGGTGCGCGTTCGCGGGTCCACTACGGCAACGCCTATGTCAACGCGTTCTGGGACGGCTCCCAGATGACCTACGGCGACGGGGCGGGCAACGCCAAGCCGCTGGTCGAGCTCGACGTCGCTGGTCATGAGATGGCCCACGGTGTCACCGAGAGAACCGCCGCCCTGGTCTACAGCGGTGACGCCGGTGGCCTCAACGAGGCGAACTCGGATATTTTCGGCACCGCGGTCGAGTGGTATGCCAACAACGCCTCTGACATCCCGGACTACCTCATCGGTGAGCTGATCAACATCAACGGCAACGGGACCCCCCTGCGCTACATGGACCAGCCGTCCAAGGACGGCGCGTCCAAGGACTGCTGGTCCTCCACGCTGGGCGGTCTGGACCCGCACTACTCCTCCGGCCCGCTGAACCACTGGTTCTACCTGGCCTCCGAGGGCTCGGGCGCCAAGGTCATCAACGGCGTCTCCTACAACAGCCCGACCTGCAACGCCTCGACCGTGACCCCCATCGGTCGTGCCGCGGCCGAGAAGATCTGGTACCGCACCCTGTCGACATACCTCACCTCGAACAGTAACTATGCAGCCGCTCGCGAGGGTGCCATCAAGTCCGCCAAGGACCTGTATGGCGCCACGTCGGCCCAGTGCGTGGGCACCGCGGCGGCGTTCGCGGCGATCGCCGTGCCGGCCGGCGCGGAGACCTGCGGCACCACCCCACCGCCGCCCCCGCCGGGCAGCAACCTGCTGCTCAACCCCGGCTTCGAGTCCGGTGCGGTCAACTGGACCGGCACCGCCGGCCCGATCACCAACAACACCGGCCGTCCGGCACACTCGGGCAGCTGGAAGATGTGGCTCGGCGGCAACGGCACCACGACCACCGAGACCGAGTCGCAGTCGGTGACCATCCCTTCCACCGCCACTGCGGCGACGCTGTCCTACTGGCTCAGCACGGACACCGCTGAGACCGGCAGCACGGTTTACGACACGATGAAGGTCCAGGTCGTCTCCGGTACCACGACGAGCACGCTGGCGACCTACTCCAACGTGGGCACCAGCTCGACGTACTCACAGAAGACGTTCGACCTGTCTGCCTACAAGGGCAAGACCATCACTGTGAAGTTCCTGATGAACGAGGACTCCTCGCTCCAGACGAGCTTCGTGGTCGACGACACGGCGGTCAACACCAGCTGACCCTGGAACCGTTGCGGCACAATAGCCATGCAGCACAACGATGCTCGCCTGCTCCAGACCAGGAGCAGGCGGGCATCGCCTGCGTCAGACCAGGAGCAGGCGGGCATCGCCTGCGTCAGACGGGCGGGCACATGCGGGACGCGGCCGGGGCGCCGTTGAGGTCGCCCAGCAGGTCGTTGAAGACCTGGCCTCGCGCACCGACCGCACCTAGCCCGGGGTCCTCCAGCCTGACCGGCCCGCCCGCGGGCGACTGCACCATCGTCACCAGGTCGTCGGGGAAGGAGGGCTGCGGGCTGGCCGGGGTGATGCGAGGCCATGGCACCTGGGATGCGGCCGTCGTCAGCCGCTCGACGGCCGCCGGCGTGAGCCGGCACTGACGCCGATCCTGGCCCTTGCGAGTGACCGAAACCAGGCCGTCTGCGGCCACCACCAGCACATCCCGAAAGCCGGCGATGCCGCCGGTGCGCGTGATGGTCACCGGGAAGACTGCCGGTTGGCTCTCGCTGGTGGCTGGCGGCGCGGAGGACGGGGACCCCGAACCCGTCGACGCGTGCTGGGAGCCGCAGGCGGCCATGGTCACCACGACGACGCCCACGGCGGCGGTGGCGAACAGGACTCGGGTGAGATGTCGCATTGGTCCATCCTGCACTCGCCCGACGAACACCGCCCGACGACAACTCACCCGACGACGGGGATCCGCAGAACCGCCGGCGCGAGCGGGTTGGCGATCACCGTGACCGGCTGGACCGCATAGGCGTTCTTGTACGCCGCATCCGTGCTGGCCAGCACGAGGCGCAGGACATGGCCGGGTGCCACTCGGTGGACGATGCCAGGCAGCTCGATGTGCACCGTTTTGGTGACGTCGGCGACGCGCACTGGTGCAATCAGCTTGTTCACCAATAGCGCAGTGCCGTCCGGGGCGACGTCGTACAGCTTGGCGAACACCTGGAGCGCTCCGGTCGGGCCCGCGGCCTGGGTGGCTGCGGCCGCGGGAGAGGTCAGCGTGACGTCGAGGGTGGGCACCCCCACAACGTCGGCGGCGGTGGCCAGTGGTGGCGTCGACCAGGCACCAAAGCTGCCTGGTGCGTCGTACGGCGCGGTGGTGTTCGCGGGCAGCGTGCCGGCCGGGATCCTGCCCTCCAGGCCCGAGACCTCGGAGTAGGAGCCGAACGCGCCGAGCCCGGGGTTGCTCCACGACACGGAGCCAGGGCTGACCGCCGTCGGAGAGGTCACCAGGTCGCCGCCGCCCGAGAGGTAGTAGCTGCGTTGCGTTCCAACGGGATACGAGGGTGCCGAGGCGTATGCCGGCGCGGCGGTCCCGGTGTAGTCCACCCAGTCGCGGAAGTAGCTGAACTCCGGACCGGTCGGAGCCGACTTGACGTCCTTGAGGTAGTGATCGAACCAGTTCTTGATGCGCAGCCCGAGGTACGTGTCCTCGATGGGCGCGCCCGTGAGGTCGAGCTCGCCCGGCGCGGCACCGCTGTTGCCTTTCATGCCGCCCGAGTGACCCCAGGACTGCCACGCCATCGCGACCGGCACCTTGCGCGCCTTGAGACCGCGATAGGTCGCGACGGCCTCCTGCAGGTTGAACAACGTGTCGTTCTGACCCTGGATCAGGAGGGTCGGCACGGTGACCCGGTCGAGGTAGTGACCGACGGAGACCCGGTCGGTCAGGGTGTAGGTCTGGGCCGTGGGGTAGCCGAGGGTGTCCAGCGTCGCCTTGGCCTGGCACGCCTGAAGAACGAAGTTGGGGCAGCCGACGTTGCGGGTGGGGTCAATGCTGGCGCCCTGGATGCCGCTGGCGATGCCGACGCCGAAGAACAGTGAGCTCCAGCCGATCTTCTCGGTGCCAGGTGTCTGGTCGGCATAGGTCACGCCGGTGGTCTGGGCGGTGTTGTTCGGCGCCAGGGAGTAGCGCAGGTCGTTCCAGGTGATCAGCGGCACCAAGGTGTCGACCCGCGAATCCGTTGCGGCAGTGGCGAACTGGATCTGGCCGCCATAGGACCCACCGATCATGCCGACGCGCGGGTCGTGGGTCGCCGCGTTGTCCAGCTTGCTGAAGTCCACCGCCAACGTGCCAGCCCCGCCGGGAGTCCCGGCCAGGTCCGAAGAGGTGTATGGCGCGCTGCCGCCGCCGCCCAGGAACGTCACCAGGTGCGAGGCGGCCACACCGTCCACCGCCGGGTCGTCCAGGGAGATCTTGCAGCCCGAGTTGGGGAAGCCCAGGCCGGTGTAGGACAGCACGGCATACCCGCGCTTGGCGAACGCCTGACCGAGACCGGACTGGTCGGCCTTGGAGCCACCGAAACCGTTGGTGGTCAGGATTGAGGGCACCCGGCGGGTGGCCGAGGCGGCGTGCGGCTTGTACAGGTCGGCGTCGATGACGCAGGACTGCGGGCGGCCCAGGTCATCGAGACCGGCAGGCACCGTGAACGAGAGCCCGGTGTAGGTGTCGACAGCGCCCAGCGGCGCCGGCGTGGCAGCCGAGGTGCCGGCCGTGGCTGTGGCCGGCGACAGAAGGGCGGCCATCAGCACGGTGGCCGACGAGCCGACCAGGGTCAGCGAGAACGAACGTTGCATGCTACATACCTCCGTTGGCGTTGACCACACAACGAGATCGGGCGACGGGGGTTACGCCTGAGATACGCCGAGACCGGCCCGTCAGTTCCGGCCCGTGGGACGGCTTGCGTGAGATTGGTCCCACCCGGTGCACCCGAGGCGGCCACACGGCATACCTGCGGACTAGGCTCCGCTGGGACGTTCCCATACTCAATGATGAGGATGAACTCGTGGATCTTTTCGAGTACCAAGCGCGCGACATGTTCGAGGCGCACGGTGTGCCGGTGCTGGCTGGCATCGTCGCCGAGACCGTTGAAGAAGCCCGCGCAGCGGCAGAGACGATCGGCGCCAACACCGGGGGAGTGGTCGTCGTCAAGGCGCAGGTCAAGGTCGGTGGACGTGGCAAGGCCGGTGGCGTCAAGGTCGCCAGGTCCATTGACGACGCAGCCGAGGCCGCCCGTCAGATTCTCGGTATGGACATCAAGGGCCACACGGTCCACAAGGTGATGATCGCCGCCGGCGCGCAGATTGCCGAGGAGTACTACTTCTCCGTCCTGCTCGACCGCGCCAACCGATCCTACCTGGCGATGGCCAGCAAGGAGGGCGGCGTGGAGATCGAGGTGCTCGCCGTCGACCGCCCCGAAGCCCTCGCCCGCATCCCCGTCGACCCGATCGTTGGCATCGACGCGGCCAAGGCCAAGGAGATCGTCGACGCGGCGAACTTCGACGAGGACGTCAAGGCGCAGATCGCGGACGTCATTCAGAAGCTGTGGACCGTCTACCGCGACGAGGACGCGACGCTGGTCGAGGTCAACCCGCTGGTCAAGACCACTGACGGGCGGATCGTCGCCCTGGACGGCAAGGTCTCCCTCGATGAGAACGCCCGCTTCCGCCACCCCGACCACGAGGCGCTCGAGGACAAGGCTTCGGCCGACCCGCTCGAGGCCGCGGCCAAGGCGAAGGACCTCAACTACGTCAAGCTCGACGGTTCCGTGGGCATCATCGGCAACGGCGCGGGCCTGGTCATGTCGACCCTGGACGTCGTTGCCTACGCCGGTGAGGAGTTCGGCGGGCCGGATGATCACCCCAGACCGTCCAACTTCCTGGACATCGGCGGCGGCGCGTCGGCCGAGGTCATGACCAACGGTCTGCACATCATCCTGGGCGACGAGCAGGTCAAGTCGGTGTTCGTCAACGTCTTCGGTGGCATCACCGCCTGCGACGCGGTCGCCAACGGCATCGTCGGCGCCCTCAAGGCCCTGGGCGACGAGGCCACCAAGCCGCTGGTCGTCAGACTGGACGGCAACAACGTCCAGGAGGGTCGCCGCATCCTCGCCGAGGCCGCACACCCGCTGGTGACGGTGGAAGAGACCATGGACGGCGCGGCCCGCAAGGCCGCCGAGCTGGCTTCGGCCGCCAACAAGAACTGAAAGGGCGGCAACCACCGTGTCCATTTTCATCAACGCTGACTCCAGGGTCATCGTCCAGGGCATGACCGGCTCCGAGGGCCAGAAGCACACCCAGCTCATGCTGGCCTCGGGCACCAACATCGTCGGTGGCGTGACCCCCGGCAAGGGCGGCCAGAAGGTCGACTTCGACGCCGGCGTCTCGGTGCCGGTCTTCGGGTCGGTGGCCGAGGCCGTCGAGGCTACCGGCGCCGACGTGACGGTCATCTTCGTCCCGGCCAGGTTCACCAAGTCCGCAGTGATCGAGGCCATCGACGCCAAGATCCCGCTTGCCGTCGTCATCACCGAGGGCGTCGCCGTCAAGGACACCGCCGAGTTCTGGACCTACGCCCAGCAGGCCGGCACGACGCGCATCATCGGCCCGAACTGCCCCGGGCTGATCAGCCCCGGAGCCTCCAACGCCGGCATCATCCCGGCCGACATCGCCGGCGCCGGTCGCATCGGTCTGGTCTCCAAGTCGGGCACGTTGACCTACCAGATGATGTACGAGCTGCGGGACGTCGGTTTCTCGACGGCCGTGGGCATCGGCGGCGACCCGATCATCGGGACCACACACATCGACTGTCTCGAGGCGTTCCAGAACGACCCTGACACCGACGCGATCGTGATGATCGGCGAGATCGGCGGGGACGCCGAGGAGCGGGCCGCGGAGTACATCAAGGAGCACGTCACCAAGCCGGTCGTCGGCTACGTCGCGGGCTTCACGGCCCCTGAGGGCAAGACGATGGGTCACGCCGGCGCCATCGTGTCCGGCTCGTCCGGCACCGCTCTCGCCAAGCAGGAGGCGCTCGAGGCCGCCGGCGTCAAGGTCGGCAAGACGCCGTCCGCAACCGCGGACCTGATCCGCGAGATCATGAAGAACCTGGGCTGACACAAGCCACAGCACAGCACCCCATGTATGACGGGCCGGTCACCTCAGCTGAGGTGACCGGCCCGCGTCTTCCTCCCACCCCCAGCCCGTGAAGTCGCAGAGATCGACCCAAGATCGCGGCAGAGGGTCGATCATTGCGACTTCACCGCGATCACTGGGCCGTCTGGGTCGTCGCCAGGCCTGGGTCCGTCTGGGTCGTCGATACCGAGGGCTGACTCGCGCCCTCCACCTCCCGCACCAGACGCTGCTGGGCCACCAGCGCCAGCGCCTGGATCTGGGCCAGCGGGTGGTTCGGGGTCGCCGTGCCGGACTCGTAGACTCCGATCAGGGAGGTCAGCGCCCCCTGGTGGGCCACGACGTACCAGCCGTGCGAGCGTTGGCCGTCGGTAGTGACCGTGACGGTGCTGAACACCTTCGGCCAGGCGGCATCTGCCTCGACCTTGAGCTGCATACCCGGCGACTGGCAGCTGACGATCTGGCTCACTGCTGTCGCGGCGGCGGCGTTGCCGGCATCGGGTGAGGTGGCGCGATAGGCCCCTTGAGCTGCGTCGAGCCCGGTGGACTCGGCGTGCACCGAACCCGTCGCGAACTGGGCGCCGGGGGCGCGGACCGGGCAGTCGGCAAAGACGCCCTCGCCGGAGCGCAGGTCGGTGATCAGGACCGTTTCGGTGATGCCCAGCGCGCGCTGCCACTCGACCGAGACCGGTAGCGGACCCGGGGCGGCCAAGGGCACGGCGGGGCTGGTCGCGGTCGTGCTGGTCGCGTTGGGCGCCGCCGGACGCAGGTCGAGACCCTGGTTGCTCCCGAGGGTGTTCGAGGCAACGAATCCGATCGCAGCCACGGCTGCGGCGGCCGAGGCGAGGCGGACGACCAAGGTCCGGCGCCGCCGGGCGTTGCCACGAGCCTTGACGAACCGGACGTCGGCCAGCGGCAGTGACTCCGCGTCGCGCCGCAGCAGGCCGAGCGCGCCGCGCACGGCGTCGTCGTGGGCCTGGGTCCACTGGTCGAGCTCAGCCATGGCGGGACTCCTCGGTACGAAGGGCCTGGGCCAGCTGGGCCCGGCCGCGGTGCAGGCGCGCCTTGATGGTGCCTGCGGGGGTGTTGGTCTCGTGGGCGATCTGGTCGATGCTCAGGTCTGCGAGGTAGTGCATGGTGACGGCCTCACGCACCGGTTTCGACAAGGTGCGCAGGGCTGTCATCACCGCCACCCGGTCCTCGCTCGGGGCGAGCGCGTTGGCGTCGGCCCCGTGTCGGACGTGCGCGCGGTTCTGGTTGGTCC
Organism: Phycicoccus sp.; assembly: GCA_043721575.1. GTDB lineage: Bacteria > Actinomycetota > Actinomycetes > Actinomycetales > Dermatophilaceae > UBA4719. The sequence continues at coordinate 671 of JAYSQM010000362.1, read as the reverse complement.
TCTTGCGCCACGCGGAGATGGCCAGGCGGCGGGCGACCGTGCGCACCCAGGCCAGCGGGTCGTCATACCTGCTGACCTTGGGCCACTGCTGCCAGGCGCGGCTGAACGCCTCCTGGGTGCAGTCCTGGGCGAGGGTGAGGTCGCCGGTGGAGGCGTAGACGAGGTGGATCACCCTGTGTGCGCTCGACCGGTAGAACTCGTCGAACTCCGCCTCGCCGTCCTGTCTGCCGCTCATCTCCACCTCCTGCTCATGTTCGCCATCTCCTTGGGCTGTCACCCGACTCATTGGGCTGTCACCCGACCAGACGCCCGCGCGCGGCGTTCGGTTGCAGGCTCCCTTCGGCGCAATCTCAGCTCCGTCGGCGCGCCCTGTGCCATCCCGCGGTCGTCAGCGGCGACCATGGAGACCTCATGAGTCTGCTCGATCGCGCCCGCAATCCAACTGTCGCTGCCGGCGGCACGCCCTCGAACGCGCTGGCCGGTGGTCCCCTCCGGTGGCGCTCAGCGGTGGCCGGCGGCTCGGCGGCAGTGGTGTCGATGCTGACCATCGCCCTGCCGGCAATGCTCGTCTGGGTCGCCAGCTCCGAGAGCACCGTGGACTGGACCCGGGCGCTGTCCGTCGGCTCCAGTGCCTGGCTACTGGCCAACGGTGCAGATCTGCGCTCTGGGCC
>JAYSQM010000361.1:0-15921 GCA_043721575.1 Phycicoccus sp. | reverse complement strand
CCCGATGTCATCGTCGGCGCCCACGACTGGCTGGGCGAGCTCGTCCAGAACGGCACCGTCGCTCCGGTGAACCTCTCGGCTGACGTGGCCGCCAAGTTCGCACCGCAGGCGATGGCCGCGACCAAGTTCAACGGACAGTCCTATGGCGTTCCCTATGCGGTCGAGAACATCGGCCTCGTGCGCAACACCGCTCTGGCTCCGACCGCTCCGGCGACCATGGACGCCCTGGTGAGCGCGGGCCAGGCCCTCGTGAAGTCCGGCAAGGCGACCAACATCCTGATCCAGGAGGTCGGCAAGACCGGCAACGCGTACTTCACCTACCCGTACCTCAAGGCCTTTGGTGGCGGCATCTTCGCCACCAAGGCCAACGGCGACTACGACGCCACCAAGGTCATCGTGAACAGCGCTGGCTCGCTCAAGGGCGCGACTGCGTTGCAGGCGCTGGGCAAGGCCAAGGCGCTTTCCACCAACGTGGACGGCACCAACGCCGACGCGCTGTTCGACGCCGGCAAGGCGCCGTTCTACATCACCGGGCCGTGGGCGATCGACAAGGCCAAGAAGGCCAACATCAAGTACGCCATCAGCCCCCTGCCGAGCCTGGTCGGTGGCGGCAAGATGCAGCCGTTCCTGGGCGTCCAGATGTTCTACGTCTCGGCCAAGGCCAAGAACGCGGCGTTCGCGCAGGAGTTCGTCACCAAGTACGTCCCGCGCGAGGACGTCCAGCTGGCGCTGTTCGAGGCCGGACACCGTCCGCCGGCACTGACCGCGGCCTACGACAAGGTCGCCGCCACCGACCCGGACGTCAAGGCGTGGTTCGAGGCCGGCCAGGGTGGCCAGCCGATGCCCAACATCCCCGCCATGAACTCGGTGTGGGGCCCGCTGGGTCAGGCTGCCGCCGACGTCATCGCAGGCAAGACGCAGCCGCAGGCCCGGTTCGACGCAGCTCAGAAGGAGATCGTCGCCAACATCGCCAAGGGCTGATGTATGGCGGGTGGCCGGCTACCGCACCTCGGTGGCCGGCCACCCGACCGGTTCGCCATAGGCGCACCGGTCACCCCTTCTCGCACAGGTCACCCCTTGTCGGGACGCAGCTTCGGAGGATGGCATGAGCCCCCAGGACAAACAGGACACGCGGGGACCCGAGGGCCCGACGGGCGTGAATGACAGCGCGAAGACCACTGGCCTTGGATACGGCCGCGCATCAGGCACGAGTCCGCTGTGGCTCACGGTCACCAAGTGGCTGCTGATCGCGCTCACGATCGGTGTTCTCGCGATCGTCGCGCAGAAGACGATCGAGCAAGGCGCGTGGATCGGCGTGGTCATCGCCGCGTTCGTGGCGATGTGTGTCGTGGTCGTCTATGGCACGGGACGATCCGTGCCCTTGAAGTACCTGCTGCCAGGTTTGGTGCTGCTCGTCGCCCTGCAGATCTGGCCGATCGCCTACACCGTGGCAACATCCTTCACCAACTACGGTGACGGCCACCTGTACAGCAAACAGGAGTCGGTCGAACAAGTCATCGCCAACTCGGTCCGCGAGGTCGCGAACACCCCGCGCTACCAGCTGTCGGTCGCGGTCAAGGAGCAGTCCGACCCGGCCACTGCCGAGGCTTTCTACCTGCTCACCGACCCCGCCGGCAAGACCTACGTGGGTGACAAGGTCGGGCTGAGCGACCTGCCGGCGGCCGATGTCGAGAAGGCGCCCAACGGCCGCATCACCAAGGCCGCGGGCTATCAGATCCTGTCGGCGATCCAGGTCAACGCTCGCAAGGATCTCAACGCGTTCGCGGTGCCGACCAAGGATGGCGGCGGCATCAAGCGGGTCGGGCTCAGCGAGGCCTTCGAAGGCAAGGCAAACGTGTCCTACGACAAGGCGAGCGACACGCTCACGGACAGTGCAACAGGCAAGAAATACGTTCCGCTGAACGCCCGCTGGGCGCCGGCGGACGGTCAGGGCGACGCCCTTCCCCAGGGGTGGAAGGAGAACGTCGGCTTCAGGAACTTCAAGAATGTGCTCACCAACGACACCCTGCGGGCGGGTTTCCTCAAGATCTTCGCCTGGAACTTCGTGTTCGCCGTGGTATCGGTGGTCTCCACCTTCGTGCTGGGGATGCTGCTGGCGCTGCTGCTCAACAACGCCCGGCTCAGGGGCAAAGGCCTGTACCGCTCGCTACTGATCCTGCCGTACGCCCTCCCCGGGTTCGTGACAGCGCTGGTCTGGTCCTCGATGTTCAACCAGGACTATGGCCTGATCAACAAGATGCTGCACCTCGACGTCGACTGGCTGGGTGACCCATGGGCTGCCAAGGCGGCGATCCTGATCACCAACCTGTGGCTGGGGTTCCCCTACATGTTCATCGTCTGTACGGGAGCCCTGCAGTCCATCCCCGGTGATGTTCTCGAGGCAGCCAAGATCGACGGAGCCTCAGCGCTGCGGACCGTGCGTTCCATCATCATGCCGCTGCTTCTGGTCGCGGTCGGTCCGCTGCTGATCGCCTCGTTCGCCTTCAACTTCAACAACTTCGGCTTGATCTTCCTGTTGACCGGTGGCGGGCCTTTCGAAGCCTCGGACACGAACATCGGCTCTAGTGACCTGCTCATCACGTATGCCTACCGGTTGGCGTTCAGCGGACCGAACCCCAACTACGGTCTCGCCGCGACGGTGTCGATCTTCATCTTCGTCTTCGTCGCCCTGATGAGCTACCAAGGATTCCGGCGCACCAAAGCCCTTGAGGATGTGAACTGATGTCAGGTATCTCTGACGCCCAGCCCCTGGCGATCCCCCGTGCGATCGAGAAGGTCGAACCCCCCAGACCCTCATCGCCACGTGGTCTGTGGTGGCGGCACGGCCTCGCCATGCTGGCGTTGGTCTGGTCCCTGTTCCCCATCGTGTTCATCATCTCGGCGGCGATCAACCCGGCGGGGACCCTGAACACCGCGGAGCTTCTCCCCACGAACATGTCGATGATCAACTTCGACGCGCTGTTCTCTGACACGTCCCGGCCGTACCTCACCTGGTACAAGAACTCGATGATCATTGCCGGGTTCGGCTCGCTGGCATCGGTGTTCATCGGCGCGTGCGCTGCCTACGCGTTCTCCCGGATGAGGTTCACCGGACGGCGGCCCGGACTACTGGCGTTGCTGATGCTGCAGATGTTTCCGGCGCTGCTGGCATTCGTTGCCCTCTACATCACCTTCGACGGCGTCGGTAATGTGTTTCCGGCGTTCGGCCTCAGCACCTCGCCTGGCCTGATCCTGGCCTACCTCGGTGGGGCGATGGGTGCCAACGTGTGGTTGCTCAAGGGCTACTTCGACACCGTGCCCCGCGAGCTCGACGAGGCAGCCAAGGTCGACGGTGCGTCCCACGCCCGGATCTTCTTCACGATGACCCTGCGACTGGTCATGCCGATCCTGGTCACGGTGTTCATGCTGTCCTTCGTCGGCCTCTTCAGCGAGTTCCTCCTTGCCAGCATCTTCTTGCAGGGCGTCGACTCGCAGACTCTCGGAGTCGGGCTCTGGAGCATGACCAAAGGCAACGAACGTAACCGTTTGTTCGGGCAGTTCTCCGCTGGGGCGCTGCTGGCATCGCTTCCGGTGGTGCTGCTCTACCTCGGCTTCCAGAAGCAGCTCGTCGGCGGCCTGACCCAGGGATCCGTGAAGTGACAACGGTACGAACCGATCTGCTCTCCCAACCGCATCACGATGGTTCGGCGCTGTACGTCTCCAATCTGAGCCCACAACGCGGTGACACTGTGACCGTGCGCGTCCGAGTGCCGCACGAGGCTGAGGTCTCGGCCGTGCACGTGCGGGTCACCCGCGATGCGGAGCCGAAGTTCGTCGATGCCGTCGTCGACCGCACGACCGACACCGAGACGTGGTGGCGGGCCGAGATCACCTGCCACAACCCCGTCACCAACTACCGCTTCATCCTCGAGGGCGGCCCCACGGCATACCAGTGGCTGAACGGCACGGGCGTGCATCTGCGGGACGTGCCCGACGCGGCCGACTTCCGCCTGGTCACATTCGCCGCGCCTCCGGCGTGGGCGACCGATGCCATTGTCTACCAGGTGTTCCCGGACAGGTTCGCCAAAGCGGTTGATCGGGCGGCGCCGGACTGGGCCATCCCAGCGGAGTGGGACGACCCGGTCGATCTGTCCGAGGGCTCGACCTCCCGGCAGCTCTACGGCGGCGACCTCGACGGTGTCGTCGAGCATCTCGACCACCTGCAGTCGTTGGGGGTCAACGTGGTCTACCTGACGCCGTTCTTCCCGTCCCGGTCCAACCACCGGTATGACGCGTCGAGCTTCGACCGGGTGGACCCGGTGCTGGGCGGCGACGAGGCGCTGGCGCGGCTGACCGAGGCCGCGCACGCACGTGGCATGAGGGTCCTGGGCGACTTCACCACCAACCACACCGGCGACACCCACGAGTGGTTCCAGAAGGCGCAGGCCGACCCCGCGTGCGACGAGCGTGGCTTCTACTTCTGGGAGGACGGCGGCTACGTCTCGTGGCTTGGCGTGAAGTCCCTCCCGAAGCTCAACTACGACAGCGAGGTGCTGCGTCAGCGAGTCTTCGAGGACCCCAATGGCGTTGTCCGTAAATGGATCTCGGGTTCGCACGGTCTCGACGGGTGGCGGGTCGACGTCGCCAACATGACCGGTCGCTACAAGGCGCAGGACCTCAACCAAGAGCTCGCACGGCAGATGCGCCAGGCCATGCACGACTCGCGACCCGACTCGTTGCTCGTCGCCGAGCACTGCCACGACTTTGCCCTCGACGCCATGGGCGACGGCTGGGACGGCGTCATGAACTACGCCGGCTTCACCAGACCTATCTGGACCTGGTTGCGGGACAAGGGTTATGCGCCCAAGTTCCTCGGGTCGCCGCTCATGGTGCCGCGTCTCGGCGGCTCGTCGGTAATGGAGACGATGCGTGAGTTCGCGGCGAGCGCGCCGTGGCGCAGCATCCGGCACAGCTTCAACCTGGTCGGGTCCCACGACACCACGCGGATTCGCACCCTGGTCGGTGAGGACTCGCGACAGGTCGACGTGGCTGCGGGGCTGCTCTTCACCATGCCGGGCATCCCGATGATGACGTACGGCGACGAGATCGGGATGCGCGGTGACTATGGCGAGGACGGTCGGCGGCCGATGCCGTGGGACGCAGCGCAGTCGGACAGAAGTAGTTGGGACAGAAGCCGTTGGGACACGCGGATCCTGGAGGTCTACCGTGGCCTCATCTCGGCGCGCAACGCCAGTCATGCCCTCCGGCACGGCGGTTTGAGATGGGTCCACGCCGACCATGACGTGCTGGTGTTCCTGCGTGAGAGCGAAGAGCAGACTGCCCTGGTGCACTGCGCGCGAGCCGCGCATGACCCGATCCAGGTCTGTACGCGGCACCTGACCGGGGTGGCGGAGGCGGTCACGGCATACGGTCGGGATCCGATCCGTAGCGGCGACAGCGTTTCTCTCGTGGCGGAGACGCCCGAGATCAACATCTGGACCTGGCCGAGACTCCAGGACGGCACGGTCATGACGAACGCGACGAGGGACGGGCAATGAGAGCGCGACTGGCGGACATCGCCGAGCACGCCAAGGTCAGCGAGGCGACGGTCAGTCGGGTCCTGAACGGCAAGCCTGGCGTGGCCGACGCGACCCGGCAGTCAGTGCTCACGTCCCTCGATCTCCTCGGCTACGACCGGCCAAGTCGGTTGCGGCGCAAGAGCGCCGGGCTCGTCGGGCTGGTCACGCCGGAGCTGACGAACCCCATCTTTCCCGCGTTCGCCCAGGTCATCGAGACCGCCCTGGCGCGCCAGGGCTACACGCCCGTCCTGTGCACCCAGACACCGGGCGGAGTGCACGAGGACGACTACGTGACGATGCTCCTCGATCGCGGAGTGGCGGGGATCATCTACGTGAGCGGGCTGCACGCGGACTCGACCACCGACCCCCAGCGCTACGTGACCCTGCGCGAACGCGGACTGCCGATTGTGCTGATCAACGGTTACATCGAAGGGGTCGACGCGCCGTTCATCTCCAACGACGACGTCGCCTCTATGGACCTTGCCCTGAGCCACCTGGTCGCACTTGGTCACACGAACATTGGGCTTGCCGTCGGGCAGGATCGCTACGTGCCGGTCATCCGCAAGATCATCGGCTTCCGCAACGCGATGATGACCCTGCTTGGCCGTTCGGACGTCGAGGACCTGATCGAGCGCACGATGTTCAGCGTCGAGGGTGGAGCCGCAGCGGCCGAGCGACTGATCGACAAGGGCGCTACCGCGATCGCGTGCGGCTCGGACCTGATGGCGCTCGGGGCCATCCGCGCGGCCCGCCTTCGTGGGCTGGAGGTGCCGCGCGACCTGTCCGTGGTCGGCTACGACGACTCGGCGCTGATCGCCTTCACGGACCCGCCGCTGACCACCGTCCGTCAGAGTGTCCAGGCGATGAGCGAGGCCGCGGTCCGCGCGCTGCTGGACCAGATCGCCGGCGACTCGGTCCCGCGCGCCGAGTACGTCTTCCGCCCCGAGCTGGTCGTGCGCGGCTCGACCGGCGCTGCCCCTCGCCGAAGGTGACGGTCTGGCCGTCTCGGGTGAAGCAGGGGTGCTTCAGCCTCGGCAGCCGCGTCAGCCCCGCGCGCGCCGTTGGTCGACGAAGAGCTCGAGCAGCTCCACGACGGCCTCTGGGCCGTGGACCCTTTGTGCGGCAACGGTTTCGCCGTCACCGACCTTGACCGTCAGGTCACCGGACTCGGGGTCGAGCGCGGCGAAGGCCCGCTCGTCGGTCACGTCGTCCCCGAGGTAGAGCGTCGCGTCCGAGCTGGTCGCTCGAGCCAGGTCGACCAAGGCGCTGCCCTTGTTCGCCTCGAGCACCGTCAGCTCCACGACATCCTTGCCAAGCAGGACGTGCACGCCCGTATGCCGACCGCCCACCTCGTGCGCGGCGGTCGTGGCGGCCGCGGCTACCGAGTGCTCGACGCCCCGGGTGTGGAGGACGACGGCGGACGGCTTGTGCTCCAGTCGTACTGCGGGGTAACGGGACTCGATCGCCTCCAGCTCACCACGCAGTGCCGTCAACCGGGCTGTGGCGGCGTCATCGAGGAGTGTCGCTTGCGGCGGCTCGAGGCTGGTCTGGGCGCCATGGCTGCCGATCAGCGCGACGCCATCGCCTGGACCGATGCCGGTGAGCGCCGCCAGCGTCGCGAGATCGCGCCCCGACACGACCGCCGCGGTGACGCCGCCGAGTGCGGCCGCAGCCCGCAAGGCCTCCAGACCACCGGGCAACGCCCGGGCCGCCAGGGGGTCGGTGACGAAGGGCGCGAGGGTGCCGTCGAAGTCGACCGCGACCAGCACTCGCGCCCGCGCCGCGAAGGCGGCGACCGCGATACGGAGTTCTCTGCCTGCTTCAGTCACTGGCTCAACCGCTCCGAAGTCACCGGCTCACCCGCTCCGACGCCTTGTCCGACGCCCTCTGGTTGGCCCTGTTGGCCCGCTCGACGCCCCGCCGCTCCTGGTCGCTGGCACGGGTCGGCCGGTGCGGCCTCGCCGGCGCCGAAGCGAGCGCCTCGAGATAGCGGGAGGCCCAGCGCTGGACATCGTGGTCGGCGACGCGTCTGCGCAGCGCCTTCATCCGACGCCGTCGTTCGTCCTCGGGGGCGCTGATCGCACGCATGATCGTCTGCTTGACGCCCTCGATGTCGTGAGGGTTGCAGATGAAGGCCTGGTGCAGCTCGTGCCAGGCGCCGGCGAACTCGGACAGCACCAGGGCGCCGCCGAGGTCGTGCCGGCACGCGACGTACTCCTTCGCGACGAGGTTCATGCCGTCACGTAGCGGCGTCACGAGCATGACGTCGGCGGCCAGGAACATCGCGGCCATCTCGGTACGGGGATAGGTGTGGTGCAGGTAGTAGACGGCGGGCGAGCCGATGGCGGAGTGCTCGCCGTTGATCCGCCCGACCGTGCCCTCGACCTCCTCGCGCAGATGGCGGTAGGCGTCCACGCGCTCGCGGCTCGGTCCTGCCACTTGCATGAGCGTTACCTCGGGTGGGGCGACCACCCTGTCCTGCAACAGCTCCTCGTAGGCCTTCAGCCGGTGCCGGATCCCCTTTGTGTAGTCGAGCCGGTCGACGCCGAGCATGAGGATCTTCGGGTCGCCGAGCGAGGCACGTATCTCCGCCGCGCGGGCGACCACCCCGGGCGTGCGGGCCAGCTCGTCGAGCCCGCGGAAGTCCACCGAGATCGGCATCGCGCTGGCCCGCACCGTCCGCTGTGAGGAGGAGTCGTGGCCAGGCGGCGTGAAGGTGACCGTGTCGCCCCTGGTCGCCATGCCCAGCAGCCGGCGGCAGGCGCGCAGGAAGTTCCCCGCATCGGCGGTGCGCTGGAAGCCCAGGAAGTCCGCGCCCAGCAGACCCTCCACCAGGGCCCGGCGCCACGGCAGCTGAGCGAAGAGCTCGACCGGCGGGAACGGTATGTGGTTGAACCACCCGATCCGCACATCGGGTCGGATCGCCCGGACCATCGCGGGAACCAGCTGCAGCTGGTAGTCGTGCACCCAGACGGTGGCACCCTGCGCGGCCACCTCGGCGATGGCCAGGGCGAAGCGATGGTTGACCGTTCGGTAGGTGTTCCACCAGGTGCGGTGGAAGGTCGCCGGGACGATCACGTCGTGGTATATCGGCCAGAGCGTGTCGTTGCTGAAACCCTCGTAGTACTCCTGGATCTCCAAGGCGGTCAGACCCACCGGATGCAGGTGCATCCCGTCCTCGCGGAACGGCTTGGGCGCCGGGCCGGGCTCGCCGGCCCATCCCACCCACGCGGCCTCGCGGCCCCGCATGACCGACTCCATGGCGGTCACCAGGCCGCCCGGACTGCGTTGCCAGGTGCTCTTTCCGCTGGCGTCGACCACGCGGTCGACGGGGAGGCGGTTGGCGGCAACCACCAGGTCGAACGTCGGTGCGGCCACGGTCACGGGCCATCAGCTCCTGCCTCGAGGGTCTGTGGTCACCCTACGTCGACCCGGTCCTGCCCCGGTCCCCCGGGCATGTCTCCGCCACCCTCTGGCGAGAGTGGCAGAGCGGGACTACGGTCGTGTCATGCGTATCTCAGACGTGATCCGTCGTAAAGGCGATTTGGTGGTGACCGTTCGCTCGGACGTGACCGTCCATCGGCTGCTGGAGATCCTGGAGGAACACCGCATCGGTGCGCTCGTGGTCAGCGATGACGGCTCGACCGTGTCGGGCATCGTCAGCGAGCGGGACGTGGTGCGCCACCTTCGCACCGCCGGCGCGGGCGTGCTCGACCAGACGGTCGCGACGATCATGACCAGCGACGTCCAGACATGCACCCCTGATGACGGCATCGAGGACCTGGCCCGCACGATGACGGACCGCCGCATCCGTCACATCCCGGTCGTCGTCGACGGCCGGCTGCGGGCGATCGTCAGCATCGGCGACATCGTCAAATGGCGCATCGACGAGCTCCAGACCGAACGCGACCAGCTGGTCGGCTACATTCAGCAGTAGGGTCCTCGTGCAGTAGCGTCCCCGCGGGCGCCCGCCTACGCCCCAAAGCCGCCATCGCGGCATACCGTAGGGGCATGACGGCGGGGCTGATGCGCGACGACGAGGCGGGCCGGATCGTGCCGGGTCCCGCGGAGCGGATCGGCCCCTATCGACTGGTCCAGCAGCTCGGCGAGGGCGGCATGGGTGTGGTGCACCTCGCGATCGCCGAGTCCGGGCGCGCGGTGGCCATCAAGGTTTTGCGCGAGCACATCGCCTACGACCGTGAGGCGCGCGACCGCCTGACGCGCGAGGTCCAGACGCTGGCCCGCGTGCAGGACGCCCGGGTGGCAGCTGTTCTCGATGCCGACACCGAAGGCCCTCGGCCGTACATCGTGACGAGGTACATCCCCGGTCCTGCGCTTGACCGGGTTGTGTCCGAGAACGGACCGCTGCAGGGCGAGGCATTGCTGCGGCTGGGTCGTGGGCTTGCGCAGGCGCTGCATGCGATCCACGGTGCAGGCGTCATCCACAGGGATCTCAAACCTGCGAATGTCCTTCTCCTTGATGGGGATCCGGTCGTCATCGACTTCGGTATCGCGCACGTTGCCGACGACATCCGATTGACGATGACCGGTCTGGTGATGGGGACGCCGGGCTATCTGTCGCCTGAGGTCGTCGAGGGTGCACCGGTCACCGAGGCCACGGACTGGTGGGGCTGGGCCGCCACGCTCGCGTTCGCGGCATCCGGGGCACCGCCGTTCGGCCGCGGGCCCATGGACGTGATCCTCGACCGCGTCCGCCGTGGTCAGGCGGACCTGTCGGGCGTGGACCCACGTCTGGCGCCGCTGCTGCAGGCGGCCCTGTCGCCCAGTGCTGCTGAACGCCCTGATGCCAATGAGGTGGTCGAGGCCCTGGACCGGTATGCCGCGGGCGCGCCCGCGACGCTTGCCGTCCCCGTCGTCCACCCCTCGCCCCAGCGGCGCTACCCGGGCCTGCCCTCCACGCAGGTGTTGGACCAGGGGCGCGTCGTCGCCCAGGAGCAGGACTGGTTGGAGGACGAGCAGCCGGATCCGGCGCAGGAGTCGGATTGGCAGGCAGCCCGAGAGGGCGGGCCCGGCCAACCGGACCCCCGCATCGGGCGACCGTCTCGCACCGGGACGCTGCTTGCCCTGATGGTGGGAGTGCTGGGCGTCGCGGCGGTCTGGCCTGTGGTCGCCATCGGGCTGATCACCCTGTGGTTCTGGTGTGCCCGTTTCGCCGACCGTTCGGTCACGTCGCTGGTGCTGCGCCGCCACGAGCGCGGACGGCGGCCTAGCGATGTTCCCCTGGCGGTCGTGGCCAGTCCGTGGCACGTCATCATCGCGGCCGCTGCGACGGTCATCGCCCTGTTGCTCCCGGCGATCGTCGCGATCGCCTCGACGTTCTCCGCTGCGCTGGCGGTCGTGGCCGTGTCCGGCGGCACCCCTCAACCGGGCGGGTCACTGACCCTGGTCGTGGGTGGCTTCATTGGGCTGCTGATGGGCTGGTGGGGGCCGGGCGGAGCGGCTGTGCGTCGCGGTTCCCGCAGCCTGGTCCGTGGCTTGGCACCGGGCAAGACGGCGACCGAGATCGTCGTGGCCACGTTCCTCCTCCTGGGCGCCGGGCTAGGGGTGTGGGCCTGGCTGCGACATGGCCAACCGGACTGGTGGCCCTGGTCTTTGGGCCAGTTCCCGGTCATCGCGCGTCTCTCCCCGTGAGGCGCCGACCCCGCCATCTTGCGGAGCGCTACGCGTAGGTGAATGTTGCGATCCGGCCGGCTGTGCGGCATACAGCGGAGTTGTCTTGCTTTGGAATGTCACGTACCGTGTCTTGCTTTGGAATGTCACGTACCGTCGAACCTTCGTGGCGGAGGTCACGGGCGGGTCGGGGCCTGCAAGCACCGACAACTGCATATCGCCATCACACGCACGCGTGTCCGCAGCGCCAAACCTCGTCGGCGGACACTGACCGGGAGACTCCCGGGCATGGACGAGGGTGGGGGACCCATTTGTGAGCCGGCTGAAGCCGGTTCTTGGGGTGAAGCCGGTACGCCGGCCGGGCACCTGACAGCCCGAACCCGACAGCTGACCTCACCGGCGCACGTCAGGAGAGGACTCCCCTTGTACTACGCATCCAAGCACGCCGTTGCCCGCAAGGGCCGCCCGCTGCGCAACCGCATTGCCGGCGTCGCCATTGCCGGTTCGGCGACCTTCGTGGCCGGTATCAGCCTGAGCGCCCCCGCCCAGGCTGCGGACTCCGTCTGGGACGCCGTCGCCGCCTGCGAGAGCGGTGGTAACTGGGCCATCAACACTGGCAACGGCTTCTACGGCGGACTGCAGTTCTCCGGCTCGACCTGGAACGCGTTCGGCGGCACCGTCTATGCGTCGCGCGCCAACCTGGCCAGCAAGGCGGCCCAGATCGCGACCGCCCAGCGCGTCCTGGCAGCGCAGGGACCCGGCGCCTGGCCGACCTGTAGCCAGCGCGCTGGACTGACCCGCGCCAACGGTGCGGCCACGGCCGCTCCAGCCATAACCACGGCCGCTCCCGCCACAGCCACGGCCGCTCCCGCCATAACCACGGCCGCTCCCGCTCCCGCCATCACCGTGTCGCGCTCGACGACGCGCGCGGCCATTGCCGTTCCCGGCAAGCTCCCGGTCGATGGCATGATGCGCCCGATGACGACCCGCGCGATCCAGCGCTGGGTCGGCACCAGGCCGGACGGTGCCTTCGGCCCGATGTCCGCCAGGGCCCTGCAGCGCAAGGTTGGCGCCACGCCGGACGGTGCTGTCGGCCCGCTGACGATTCGCGCACTTCAGGCCAGGATTGGCGCTCCCCAGGATGGCGCGCGATACCTGAACTCGGCCACGGTGTCGACGCTCCAGGCGTACCTCAACTCGCACTGAGCCTGGGGCCATCGGCCCCGATGACCAGGTCTCGTTGAGGCAGGCCCGGTGGGATCACCCACCGGGCCTGCCTGCTGAGCGGGTAAGATCTCGCAGTCCCGCATGCTCGTTGAGGAGACTCTGCGGCGGCGGTTCGCCGACGTGGCGCAATTGGCAGCGCACCTGTCTTGTAAACAGGGGGTTGGGGGTTCGAGTCCCCCCGTCGGCTCTGAATACGAGGCACGGTCGTCAGGCTCCTGACCTGCGCAAACGCAGGTGGGGGCCGTGCCTTTTCAGGTATGGTCACCCGTCTCACCACCCTCCTGGGATGCGTTCTTGGGGCTCTGCGGCAGGGATGCGGTAGGAACTGCAGGGCTGGCGCCGTCGGCTCGCGACCTGCAGGGCCTGGCGGCGGACCTTGCCCGTGTGGCCACCCACTCGCGCGCCATCATTCGGGCAGCGGTGGGGGAGAAGCTCGTCGAACCCGAGCACGGGGAGCGCATCGACAATGCCTTGGCTGAGTCTGCGGCGGGTTGGCTCGAGATCGCAGAGCGCTGGACGGGCTTCCACACCGCTGCGCCGCCGACTCCGTCCAAGATCGCGGCGTCACACGCCCTGGGACAGGCGTTGATCGCTGTTACCCGTGACGGGCGCGAGTGGGCTGAACCCGCCGACATCGCGGCGCGGGTGAACCTGGCCGCAACCCTGGCCGCGCTCCGACGGGCAGCCGATGTCGCTCGGGACGTGGCTGAGCGTCAGGAGGGTCTACCCGAAAGCCTTGCGGCCTGCGGCCATATGTTCGCCTCGTCGGCGATGCTCGCGCCCTCAGTGAAGCGGCTTCATTCGCGGCTCCGTGGGGGCCTCGTTCCGGCGGGCGAAGGCGAGATAGCGAAGCTTGCCAGCAGTGTGAGGCGCCGGTCCGACTCAACCCATGCTGCTGCGAGGCTGCAAAATCGGCTCTTCTCAAGCAAAGCCTGGTGACGCGGTAATGACACGACCTTCCGGCCTGAGCCCGGAAAGGGAATTGGGGCCATCACGATTCGTTGAGTGCCTCGCCAAGAGTCACGTGAGGGTCGTCAGGTGGAGAATCACCTGAACCTCGGCGACCGCGATGCTCGCTGGGCGGGTTTGTCCTGCTCGCGGCGTCGGAGAACACCCGAGTTCTCGAACAAGCCTTCGAGACAGCCGCGGCCATGGGCTTCTGCCGGGGCTGCCGCGTGCGGGCCCGACTGCGACCGGTGCCGACACGACGAACATCAAACGGCCTTTGACCACAGCCATGATCACGAGGTCAAGTCCCACGAGTCGGCAAGCCGTGGCCGGTCTGTCTCCATCAAATGACGTAGAGACAGCGACCGTGGCCGGTGGGAGCATGGATTTGCACCCATTTCGGTGCAAGCCAAGATATGCAAGGCCAATATAGGGAGCGTCGGGGACATGGCCGAAGAGAGCATCATCCGGGATTTGACGCAAGCAGCCGAAGCGGTCGGCGCACTATCGCGCGACGAGGACCACTTCCGGGCACTGTTCGACGCCTTCCGAGCGTCCGATCGAGATTCGTACCAGCGACTATTGAGCGGTGCGGAGTTCCCCGAGCGGTGCGAGCTCGTGTGCGGCTGGCTCTGCAGCAAGGAATGCGTACTGCTGTGCTGGGAGCTATGTGGCCAACCACTCGAGGTAGAGCTGCCCGAACCACGAGAGTTCGCCGAGGTGCTCGCCAGGATCACCTCAGATGAGGAACTCGTCGAACGCCTGGCCGACACGGTCCTGGAACGTGACGGGGCGGGCTTTCGGGCCTTGGTCGCGGAACTGAAGATCGAGCGCTTCTGCCACCTTCTTTGCCATTGGGTCTGCGCGCTTAGGTGTCGGCTGACCTGCAACGTTCTGTGTTCCCCGACCTCGGGGCCCACCCGGCACCTGGTGGACGAACTGTCCGCAGCGGGCTCGGTGATCGCCAGGCTCGCAGGCAACAAGGACGGCTTCGAGGTCGCCACCAAGGCCGCCCTGACCGGCAACTGCAACCTGTTGCGAGACGTGATCGGCCGGCTGCACCTGGAAGACGACTGCGAGATCATCTGCGAGTGGTTCTGCAGTTGGCGCTGCGTAAGGATCTGCGTGCTGATGTGCCGGCGTTTCCCCATAGAGAATCTGAATCCGACGCTGACCGAGGCGTTCGAGTTCGCTCAGGTCACCGCCCAACTTGCCTCCGATCCATCGATGTTGGGTCGACTCTCGGACGCCATCGAGGCCGAGGACGCCGAAGCGTTCACAGCCACCGTGGAGGAGCTGAAACTTGGGCGGTTCTGCGTCCAGCTGTGCCATTGGATCTGCTCATGGCGCTGCCACCTTCTCTGCCGATGCGTCTGCCCCCCGGTCCTGCGTCCGTGGTTTACCCACGTGGGTCACTTCGACATCAACGCCGACATCGATCCGGGCACCGGGCTGACCAACAAGGGTCTGATGTTCAGCGGGCTGTACTTCCATGGCGGACCGAAGTTCGGGTTCCGAGGCTGCTTGGAGCTGCGGGGCTTCTGCCCCGCCGCCTCACCCACCGATGGCACGCCGATGCGGTACCGGTTCGTACTCGCCGGCTCGAACACCCCAATCACGGGCAGTCGCGTCTGTCGCGTAGACGCGGGCACCAGGAGAATCCCGTGGCCGGAGAACCTCGCCGGCGTCGCCGGACCAGCATCGGTGCCGACATTCCAAAGCATGACAATCGCTGGAGCCCCCTCGGCAGACCCCACGCCACCGGCAGTCGGCGACCCGTGGGTCGGGCCGTCCGAGCACGTCATCGTGCCCGACCCTGGCGGCTGGATCACCGTGGACGCCGCCTCGGTCGCTGGCGGATTCACCACACTGATCGGGTTCGACACGACCCAGGACGTACCCGGTGGCGACCCCGCACCCGGTGTCTTGGCGGGCAGTCCCGTCCCCGGTGGAAACCAGCGTGTCGGAACAGACCTCGGCATCGTGTTCGAGGCCACCCGGCTTAGCGGTCCACCCAGCCCGCCGGACTTCACCAACTCGTTGTCCAAGATCCACATCAACAACTGGGTCGAAGTCAACCTGCTGGACATCCTGCAGTTCCACACCGGTCCGCTGCTCGCGTGCACCCCTATCACGACCGCCCTGGACGTGGAGTACACCACCGACCACGAGCTCATGGCCGAATGGTCAGCGGCCATCACCAGCGCGTCATCGTCGGCGCCAGGCACGTTCGACAGTGGTACGACACCTCGCGGGACCTCCGCGACCCACCACGAGAACACCAGCCTTTGGAACATCTGCTCCTACCTCGCGACGCTCTCTACAAGAGCCGCCCTGACCGACGGACTGATCGACAACCAGGGCTACACCAAGCAGAAGACCTTCTGCGTCGGTCGGCAAAAGGAAGGCTAAGGAACGGCCGCGCCGCGCGATCGTCGCAGTCAGAGCCCACGGACCACCGTTCGTGGGCTCCGACTGCGAGTGGTGAGTGACTGCTCCGATCCAGAGGTCACTCGCCACACATCGAGCCGCGTAG
>JAYSQM010000360.1:0-3375 GCA_043721575.1 Phycicoccus sp. | reverse complement strand
GGCACCGGCACCGGGATCGGCAAGACGGTGACCACGGCCGCGATCGTCGTCGGTCTTCGCGTGCAGGGCTTGCGGGTGGTCGTCGCCAAGCCGACTCAGACCGGGCTGCTGCCGGGTGAGCCCGGGGACCTGCACGACGTATGCCGGCTGGCCGGCGAGGTCGAGACCCACGAGTTCGTCCGGTTGCCGGACCCGCTAGCGCCCGATGCCGCTGGGCGCCTGGTCGGCGTTGCTCTGCCCACCGTCGCTGACCACGCCGCCAAGCTGACCGGGATCGCCCGCCGCGACGACGTCGACCTGGTCCTCGTCGAGGGTGCCGGCGGCCTGCTCGTGCGGATGGACGCCGGCGGCGCCACGATCGCCGACCTGGGCTCCGAGCTGACCGCCCTTGGGGCCAAGGTGGGTTACGTCGTCGTCGCCGCCGCAGGCCTGGGCACCTTGAACCACAGCGCGCTCACGGCCGAAGCGCTGCGGACCCGTGGGCTGGACTGCCTCGGCTTCGTCATCGGGTCCTGGCCCAAGGAGCCGGACCTGGCGATGCGGTCGAACCTGGAGGACCTAGCGTCGGTCACCGGCGCCCAGCTCCTGGGCCGCATCCCCGCCGGCGCGGGGCAATGGGACCCGGTCGCGTTCCAGGCGAATGCTGCCGGCTGGATCGCCATCGCATGACGAGGTCCAGATGACGAGGTCGTCGCGTGCCTCGAGCGGTGTGCTCTTCGCCATCGGAGCGGCCGTGCTGTTCGCGGTCAACGGCAACGTCAGCAAGGTCGCGCTGCTGAATGGCATCTCCGCACTCGAGCTCGTCTCGGTGCGCAGTGCGGGAACCGCGTTGATCCTGCTGGGGGTCACCGCCCTGAGAAGCCCGGCCGCCCTTCGCGTCGGTAGGCGCGAGCTCGGCTTCCTGGCGCTCTACGGAATCACCGGCATCGCGATGGTCCAGTGGCTCTACTTCGTGGCGATCCAGCGGATGCCCGTCGGCATCGCCCTGCTGTTCGAGTACACCGCGCCGCTGATGGTGGCGTTGTGGGTGCGGTTCGTGCAGAAGCAGCCGGTGAGGTCCCGGCTCTGGCTGGGCCTGGCCTGTGCGCTGGGAGGTCTGGCACTGGTGGCCCAGTTCTGGAAGGGCATGACCCTCGACCCGATCGGCCTGGTTTCCGCAGTCGGTGCCGGTGCGGCGTTGGCCTGCTACTACCTGATGGGCGAGCGCGGACAACGCGAACGCGACCCGATCTCGCTGATGGGCTTCAGTTTTGGCTTCTCGGCTGTCCTCTGGGCGATCGTCTCTCCATGGTGGACATTCCCGTTTCCACTTCTCGTCCGCAGCGTCGACCTGCCTGGGGCACTGCCCGGTAGCGCACCGCTGTGGCTGATGGTCCTGTGGATCATCGTGTTGGGCACCGTCGTGCCCTTCCTCCTGGTGCTGCTCTCTGTTGCTCGACTCGGGCCGGCCCGGGTGGGCCTGATCGGCATGCTAGAGCCCGTGGGCGCCGGCGTCATCGCCTGGGTCCTGCTCGGCGAGTCCCTCAACAGCGCCCAGGTCGTCGGCTCGTTCATCGTCCTCGTGGGGATTGTTCTGGCCGAGACAGCCCGGCTGGCCGTGCACCCCACGCAACCTTCGCACCGCGAGCACCCTTCTTTCGACGAGCGGGAGGCAAGCACACGGCATACGCAGGGGGTATCTCCGTTGCCGGAGGGCATGGCCCCCTAGGAGCTCGTCGGGACCCAGAACCGCAGCTTGTCCTCGCGCTGGTCCTCCAAGACCCCACCACTGGACTCGATCACCCGCCGCGAACCGGCATTGCTGGCATGGCAGGTGAGCAGTGCCGGGTCGATACCGATGCCGAAGGCGATGGGCAGGGCTGCGGCCAGCATCGCGCCGGCGTTGCCCTGGCAGCGCTCGGAGGGCCGCACCACGTAGCCGATGTGTCCGCCGAACTGGCGCAACGAGTCGGTGAGCTCGTGCCGGATCGAGAGCCGGCCGAGGTAGTCATCTCCGTCAACCCACCACAGAGTCGTCTCCGCCACCTTGCTCTCCGGGCGCGGTGTCTCAAGCAGGGCAAGGTCGCACAGGCGCTGGGCGAATGCGGCGAACGCGGTGGGGTCAGCCGGACCAGCCAGCTCTTCAACCGTGTAGGTCTCCTCACCGAAGATGGTCAGCCCGGTCCAGTGGTCGTCCTCACCGGCGTCGCGGATCTCCTGCACACAGGCAACAAACGACTGCTGGTATCGCGGGTGCGGGCTGGCGAACGAGGGCATGGCCCCAGCCTACGAAGGTGGGGGGAAGGGCTCAACCCGATTTCTGTTCACCGGCTGCTCATCGGCTGCTCACCCGTTCACAGCGCCCGGGGGGTGGCGCCTGTCGGACCTGGGTGGCAGGCTCCGACGTGGGGCCGGCCACCCCACCGGGCCCCACGCCGTACCGGCGTGTCAGCACACTGATTCGAGGAGCGCACCTTGCCCACACGTGATGAGACCTGGCCAAACGGCACCCCCTGTTGGGTGGACGTGACGGTCAATGATCCGACCGCGGCCAGAGCTTTCTACTCGGCCCTGTTCGGCTGGGACATCCAGGAGGGTCCGCCCGAGATGGGTGGCTACTCGATGTGCATGCTGAACGGCCGGCCAGCCGCCGCGATCAGCCCCAAGCAGGCGGGCGACACCACGCCCAACGCCTGGTCGACGTACCTTGCCGCGGACGACGTCGATGACGCGGTGACCAAGGCCCAGGCGGCAGGCGGCTCCTTCCCGATGGCGACCATGGACGTGATGACGTTCGGACGGATGACCGTAGGGATGGATCCGACCGGGGCGGCCTACTGCATCTGGCAGGCCGGTGACCACAAGGGCGTCGGCGTCTACAACGAGCCGGGCGCC
Source organism: Phycicoccus sp. (assembly GCA_043721575.1). GTDB lineage: Bacteria > Actinomycetota > Actinomycetes > Actinomycetales > Dermatophilaceae > UBA4719. The sequence continues at coordinate 501 of JAYSQM010000360.1, read as the reverse complement.
TTGATCTGGAACGAGCTGATGACCCGCGACTACGAGGGCGCGAAAGCCTTCTATGGCGCCGTGTTCGGCTACGAGTACGACGAGATCGGCGACGGCACGAACTTCCAGTATTCAACGATCAGGCGCAGCGACGGCGAGATCGTCGCCGGCCTCGGCGCAATGGGCGCTGAGGTCTCGGCCGAGATGGCCCCGCAGTGGACGACGTACTTCAACGTCGTCGACGCCGACGCGACGGCCGCCAAGGCTGCCGAGCTCGGGGCCACCATTAAGAACGAGCCATGGGACACCCCTCACGGCCGGATGGCGGTCATCCAGGGTCCGCAGGGCGAGGTCTTCTCGATCATGCAGAACCTGCCGCAGGACGACAGTGCCGGGGCGAGCACCGGGGCGAGCACCGAGGCCTGACCGGCAACGACCCTCAGCGCGCGCCGGTCACAAACGCCATGGCCGCTAGCGCGATCTGCCACCACGGCCTCGTTGACCGGCGCCTGCTGGCAGTTT
>JAYSQM010000359.1:0-2237 GCA_043721575.1 Phycicoccus sp. | reverse complement strand
CCAGCAGCCATGCCGCACCGCCGCCGAGCAGCAGCACGGTGGAGGAGACGAAGAGCAGTATCTCCTTGCTTTCACGCAACCGGTTCACGCCGCGATCCTACGGCGGCCCGGGCGACGAGCCGAAAGCACCTGCCTCACCTGGGCCAACCTGCGGCCCCGGTCAGGACTGGTAGGACAGGGTCGTCATCATGCCGGTCTCGGCGTGGTAGATGTTGTGGCAGTGGGTCGCCCACTGGCCCGGGTTGTTGGCGTCGAAGTCCACCTCTACGGTCTGCATTGGGCGCACGATGACCGTGTCCTTGCGTGCACCACCGTTGACCAGGGCGAAGGTGTGACCGTGGACGTGCATCGGGTGGAACATCATCGAGTGATTCTGGAACCGCAGCCGGACCCGCTGGCCTGCCTGGATCGGCAACGGGTCGGAGTCGGGGAATGCTTTGCCGTTGATGGTCCACCGGTACGGGGCCATCGAACCGCTCAGCAGCAGGTCATGGCTCCGGTCCACGCCCTTGGCCTTGAGCCGGACCGCATCTGCGGCCTTCAGGTCCGTGCTCAGGATCACCTTGCCGGCGAGCTCGGTTGGGCGCGCGGATGCCGTAGGCGGCGTGCCGGATCCGGAACGCACCAGGGCAAGGGCGTTGCCCGCCTTGCCCTCGGCGAGCGCGACGAGCGCGAAGACGCCGTCACCCACGGTGACCAGCACGTCATACCGCTCCCCCATCCCGATCAGCAGCGCGTCGGTGGTCATGGGCGCGACGGGGAAACCGTCGCTGTGGGTGACGGTGAGCCGGTGACCGCCGAGCGCGACCCGGAACGCGGTGTCCGAGGCCGCATTGACCAGGCGCAGCTTGGCCCGCTGTCCGGGCTTGGCGGTCAGGGTCACGGGCGCGGCGGGGACGCGCCCATTGGCCAGGTAGTGCGGATAGACGATGTCGCCGGCGCCGCCCAGCAGCGGCGACGTCATGCCCTCCCCCATGCCGCCCATGCCCGTACTGCCCATGTCCATGCCGCCCATGTCCATGCCGCCCATGTCGTTTCCTGAGCCCGCGGTGCCACTGTTCGGGGCGGACGTGAGGGCCTTGAGGACGTCATCAGGAGTGCGGCCGGTGCCGTCGACCCAGTCGTCGAGCACGACTGTCCATTCGACGTCGTAGCCGCCGGGGTCGGCCTTGTCGTCCACCAGTAGCGTCCCGTAGAGGCCACGGTCGAGCTGGACGCCGGAGTGGGGGTGGTAGAAGTACGTGCCCGGGTCCGGGACGGTGAACTCGTAGGTGAAGGGTTTGCCTGCGCCGATCGGGGCCTGGGTCACCCCTGGTACGCCGTCCATGTCGTTGCGCAGGGCGATGCCGTGCCAGTGCACGCTGGTCGCTACCGGGAGCTGGTTGTCCACCTGGATCCGCATCAGGTCACCCGCTCGGGCCCTTAGTAGCGGTCCGGGCAGCGTATCGCCGTAGGTCCAGGTTTTGACGATCGGGCCGCCGAGGTCGACCGTGCTCAGTTGTGGCGTCAGCCTTGCGGTGACCACGCGTTGGCCGGCTCTCAGGCGTAGCGCCTCGGCACGACGTACGGACTCGGCGGTGGGCGGCACGGCGGTCGTGCCCCCGCAGGCGCTGACCGTTGCGAGGCCGGCAAGCCCGAAGGCACCGACGAGGACGTTGCGGCGGGACAGCTCAGGCATAGATGCGTGGCCTTTCAGGCGAATTGGCAATGCTTTCAAATGAATCGGCAACATCTTATCGGGTCTTTCAACGCAGTTTCTTCAGCAGTGCGCGACGGGCTCGGTAGTCCTGCACGTCCAGATCGCCGCGGGCCAGTCGCTCGTCCAGAACGCGCAGTGCGTCCTGCGGCTGCGATCGCCTGCTGCAGTCGGCCGGGTCGTCATGGACCCCACGCAGGAGCGCCCCGATCGCGATGACGACCAATGCCCAGAAGGCGATCGTGGCCAGGATCATGACCGACCAACTGCCCCATCCGGCTCCGCCACCCCACCACATCATCGTGACCATCTCCTCGAACCCGCCCCTGCGGCCGGCACGATCACAGTCTGGCTCCAGGGAACGAGGAGATTGACGTTCGTTCTGTGAAGGTTTGCTGAAGTCCGGCGCCGACTCGGTGGCCCGCGTCGCAGACGAAAGGGACGGATCCCCGACACTGGGTCTATGAGTCAACCGGCAGGCGACCTCGTCCCTAAGCCAGCGCCGTCTGGCGGTCTTCGGGCGCTGGTGGTGGACGACGAG
>JAYSQM010000358.1:0-1729 GCA_043721575.1 Phycicoccus sp. | reverse complement strand
GCGAAGCCGTCCTGGCTCAACCGTCTGGCGACGGCTGCCCCGATGCCGCGGGCGCCTCCGGTGACGATGGCGGTGCGGGTGGGTTGGTCGGTCATCAGTTCTCCTCCATGTGTTCGTCAGTGCTCAACGCCGGGATGAGCCGGGCGAGCTCTTTGCGGGTGGTGTCTGGATGGGTGTGCAGGACCGTGAGTATGCCGAGTCGGCTCGCGCCCTCGGTGTTCGGCTCGGCGTCGTCGACGAAGACCACCCGGTCCGGCGGCACGTCCAGCAGGTCGAGGATGTGCGTGAAGATCTCGGGGTTCGGCTTGCGCATGCCGACCTCACCGGAGACCACCACCGGGTCGAAGAGGGCGTCGATCTGCTCGCGTGGGTAGGTGTTGCCCCAGCTGTTGGACAGCAGTGCCACCCGGACGCCGGCGTTCTTCAGGTCGCCCACGAGGCCGAACATGACCGGGTCGGGCGCCATATCCGCGAACAGCCCCTTGAGCAGGTCCGTCGGCGGAAGGGGTTGACCGTTGGGCCAGACCAGTTCGGCGGCGAGCAGCGCGTCGAACTCCGCGATGCTCAGCTCACCGGTCTCCAGGCGGTGAATCGGGGTGCCCTCCGGAGCCGACCGGGACAACCACGCCTTGAGCGTCCTGGAGAAAGAGTCCGCGTCAATCCCGTCCCGTTCGAGCCAAGCCGTGATCGAGTCGCGCACCGGAGTGGTCAGCACGCCGCCGTAGTCGAACACGACGACGTCGACGGCGGTTGGTCCATGCGGCGGCTGCACGTCGCAAGTCTCGGCGCGGGCGGGCAGGACGGTGGAGTCAGGAGACAAAGGCCACCCTGCCGACCGTGGTCCCGTCGGCGAGCCGCTGCAGCCCGTCCGCGACCGCCTCGAGGGGGAGCCGCTCGCTCACCAGGGGTTTGACCACCCCGTCGGCGGCGAGCTTGGACAGCTCGTCGTGGCAGACGCGCACCAAGGCGGGGTCCTTCGTCGCGTAGAGGCCCCAGTGCAGGCCCACGATGGAGTAGTTCTTGACCAGCGCGTGGTTGAGCGCGGCCGACTGGATCTCACCGCCGGCGAAGCCGACCACGAGGATCCGGCCCTCGAAGGCTATGCACTTGGTTGAGCGCTGGTAGGTGTCTCCGCCGACCGGGTCGTACACCACGTCGGCGCCACGGCCGCCGGTGACCTCTTTGACGACTTCGACGAAGTCCTCACTGTGCCGGTCCACGACGACGTCGGCGCCGAGTCTGCGCGCCACCTCAGCCTTCTCGGGCCCACCGACCACGCCGATGATGCGGGCGCCGGCGGCCTTGCCGAGCTGCACGGCCGCGCTGCCGACCCCACCGGCAGCGGCGTGCACCAGCAGGGTTTCCCCCGGCTGCAGGTGCGCCCGGCGGTGCAGGCCGAACCAGCCGGTCTGGTAGCCGATGAAGAATGCAGCCGCCTCTGCGTCGTCGAGCCCGACCGGAGCTGGAAACGTCGTGGCGGTGTCCATCAGGGCGAGCTCCGCGAAGCCGCCAGCGGGCAGCACTGGCGAGCCGATGACGCGGTCGCCCACTGCGAAACCGGTGGACCCCGGTCCGAGGGCGGCGACCTCGCCGCACAGCTCGACGCCAGGAGTGAACGGCAGCGGCGGCTTCACCTGATACAGGCCACGGCACATGAGTACGTCGGGGAAGTTGGCCGCGGCGCCGAGAACACGGACAAGCAGCTGTCCAGCCGCGGGCTGCGGGTCGG
>JAYSQM010000357.1:0-1386 GCA_043721575.1 Phycicoccus sp. | reverse complement strand
TGGCACAGGCGCACAGGCTGGGAGCGCCATCGTCGAGTTCGTCTTCCTTGCAGTGCTGATGCTGGTCCCGTTGTTCTACCTCGTCATGGTGCTCGCCCGTCTGCAGGCCGGGGCGTATGCCGTCAGCGCGGCCGCTCGCGAGGCAGGCCGCGCGTATGTCACCGCTCAGACGCCGGCCCAGGCGCCCTCACGGGCACATTCGGCCGCCGGGCTGGCCTTTACCGACCAGGGCTTCGAGCATGACGGCAGGATCGGGATCGGGTGCGACGGCACGCCCTGCCTGCGTCCTGCGGGTCGTGTCCAGATCACGGCGACCGTCTCGGTTCCGATGCCCCTGGTCCCCGCGTTCTTCTCCGGGATCGTGCCGTTGCAGATACCGGTGTCGGCGACCCACATCGCCACCGTCGACCGTTTTGGGGGACAGTGATGGCACAGGCAATGACACTCGCAGCTCGGCTCTGGTGCCGGCTGCTCCGGGCCGGCGAACAACGCTTGGGTATCGCCCACGAACTGCGCGAACGAGGCGAACAGCGCGAACGGGGCCAGATCAGCCTGCTCATCCTCGGTTTCACAGTCATCGCGCTGATGCTCATCATCGGTGCTGTCGACGTGACCGCGGTCCAGCTGGCTCGCGCCCGACTGCTCGATGCCGCGGACGGAGCCGCGCTGGACGCCTCTGGCGCGCTCGACAACGGCTCGGGATACGGTGGCGGTCTGAGATCTGCGATCTCGATCACCGACGCTTCGGTGCGTCGGTCGGCGGCCCAGTACCTCGCCGTTGCGCCTCGGCCCCACGGCATCTCCTCGTGGGTCCTGACCGATGGCACCGGCAGCCCGGACGGGCAGACGGCAGTCATCTGGCTGCGGGGCACCGCCGACATCCCGATCGCCGCGTCGGTCGTGTCAGCCTTCGGTGGCTCCGTGGAGATCACGGTCGAGTCGCGCGCACGGTCCGGACTGCGATAGCGGTCGCGTAGTCTGACTTCTCGTGGCCGTTGACTTTGCACTGGAGCTCAAAGCCCTGCGCGCGACCATGGAGTCGGTGCGGCAGGTCACCGATCTGGACTCCCTGCGCACGAAGATCGCCGAGCTCGAGGAGCAGTCGGGAGCGCCCGACCTGTGGGACGACCCGGATACCGCACAGGAGGTCACCAGCCGCCTGTCACGTGCCAACTCCGAGCTCGAGCGGATCACCGGGATGGATAACCGCATCGACGAGCTCGAGGTGCTGGTCCAGCTGGGCGTGGAAGAGGGCGACGCGGACACCATGGCGGAGGCCGAGAAGGAGCTGACCAGCCTGAAGAAGGCCGTCGGCGAGCTCGAGGTCCGCACCCTGCTCAACGGCGAGTACGACCAGCGTGAGGCCGTCATCACGATCCGCGCCGG
>JAYSQM010000356.1:0-1100 GCA_043721575.1 Phycicoccus sp. | reverse complement strand
CGGTAGCCAACAACTCCGGGCTCGCGCTCGTAGGGGACGCGAAGGTAGCTCAGGTCGCACAGCCGCGGCCGTTCGGCATACATCTCGGTGTCGGACAGGGTCCCCGGCAGTGACGCGACCTTGAACGGGAACCCCGTCGGTGAGGCCAGCGCGTCGGTGCGGACCTCGAGCCGCCCGGCGGCCAGCTCGCTGAGCAGCTGCTGTCGGAGCGGGGCGCCGAGCCCTGACTCGGCACACAGGGAGAACAGCGTGCCCACCTGCACCCCTGCGGCACCCACCAACCGTGCCTGGGTGACCTGCGCGGCGCTGGCGTAGCCGCCGGCCAGCCAGAACGGCAACCCGACCTCGGCGACCTTGGCCAGATCTGCGTCATCACGGGGGCCGAAGACCGGTTGCCCGTCCTCATCCAGGACCAGGCGCCCGCGCGGGGGGGCGTTGTGCCCGCCCGCCCGCGGTCCCTCGATGACGAACCCGTCCGGTCGGGTCGCGTCCTCGCGCGCCAGGTAGGCGGCCAGCACGTGCGCGGACACGATCGCCAGGAACATGGGCCGTCGCAGCGGGGCCAGCCCGCCACCGGTGAGGGCCTCCGGGTCCAGCCCGACGCTGTATGGCGTGGTGGCCCCGTCCACGTGCAGGTTCAGGGAGCAGGGCTGGTGACCCGCGAGCCGGTCCAGCAGCCGGGGGATCTCCGCGGGGATCCCGGCCCCCATCAGCACGTAGTCCACACCCGCGAGCATCGCGCCGTACGCCGCACTCGGCGTGGCCATCTGGACCTTCTCCAGGAAGTTGATCCCGACCACGCCGTCATGACCCTCCTTGGCCAGCCACACCTCGGCGAAGTTGGCCACGACCGACAGCTCCAGGGCGGCGGCGCTCGGGCGGATGCTCAGCTTGGGGACCGGGGTGTACGGCTGACCAGGGGTCCTGCCACCCGCGCGGAAGTACTTCTGCAGCACCCGCTGCCCCATTGCCGGCACCGGGAACTGCTCCACGGCGCGCCGGATATCACCACCCTCGTCGCCATCCTGGAGCCGCCGGGCGATCACCGCATCCAGCGCCGTCCCCGAGACCACGCCGAGCTGACCAACCAGCGACACCGC
>JAYSQM010000355.1:0-1525 GCA_043721575.1 Phycicoccus sp. | reverse complement strand
TCTTCAGTGGTCACTCACCCAGCGTCCCACCCGCGCTACACACCGGCCAAGGCCCAAGGTCCCGGTGGACCCGGCGGGTGCGGGTCAGGGCGCTCGTCGTGGCTCGAGGTGCGTCTGGACGGCGGTGTCGGGCAGGTCCTTCGCGATCGCCGCCTCGACGTCGTCGGCCAGGTCGTGGCCTTGTTCCACCGTCCAGGCGCCAGGCACGAGGACGGTCAGCGAGACGAAGCGGTGCCGCCCGGACTCCCGGGTGCGCAGGTCGGCGAAATCGATCTCCCCTGTTCGCATGCGGTCGAGTACCGCCGTCACGCGGGCGAGGTCGTCGGCCGGCAGCGCGGCGTCGAGCAGAGAGGTCACCGACTGGGAGACCAGCCGGAACCCGGTCACGAGGATGTTCACCCCCACGATCGCGGCCACTATCGGGTCCAGCCGCTGCCAACCGGTCAGCCCCACCAGGAGCACCCCGATGATGACGCCGACCGACGTCCAGACATCGGTCAGCAGATGCTTGCCGTCCGCGGACAGCGTGACCGAGCGGTGGGCCGTGCCGGCCCTCAGCAGGAGCAGGCCAACGGCCCAGTTCACGGCGGTGGCGACGGTCGTGATCGCCAACCCCAGCCCGATACTCGCCAGCGCTGCCGGGTGCAGAAAGCGCTCCACCGAGCTGACCAGGATGACCCCGGCTGCGACGAAGATCAGCAACCCTTCGATCCCGGCCGAGAAGTACTCCGCCTTGCCGTGACCGAAGTTGTGATTCTCGTCAGCGGGTCGGGCGGCCACCCGCAGCGCGATCAGTGCGACGACTGCCGCCACCAGGTTCACCAGGGACTCGGCGGCGTCCGAGAGGAGGCCGACCGAGCCGGTCAGGAGGTAGGCCCCGGACTTCAGCGCGATCGTCACCACGGCCGCGGCGATCGACAGCCACGCGAACTTCGCCAACCCCGGCGACGCGCCTTCCGGCTCCACGCCGACCTGCGGAAAGGCGATTCTCCTCATGAAGCCACACTGCCAGAGCTCTTGCGCGGTCGATGACCGGGTAGGCAGCCGACTCGTCAGCGCTGGCGGGTCGGGTCGTGGCGTGGCGCGAGGTTCACCCTCGTCCCGTTTCTCCGGCCACGACGGGGTGGACCTGCAAGGGCGAGCATCCCGGCATGCCCACCGCCAGGATGTGTGAGCGGGTTTGGTTGGGAGCCGTGACCAGCAGTCCGGGATATACCGGGCACGTGGTGGCCGTCCCGGCGGGGACGTCCGTTCCCTCGACCAGCGCCGAGGCTCTGCCTCCGGGGGCGAGCTGGACCGTCGCCTTGGTGGAGCCGCCCAGATAGCCACTGAGGGTCTGCAGCGCATGGGTCACCTGCCGGCCGGTGCTGTCCATTCCGGCGACATCTGGGTACCCGAACAACGTGCACTGGTGGTCCGAGCCGTTGGTGAACACGATGGTCGTGCCGACGTGCCCAAGCCCGACACCGGCCGCGCGCACCGAGACAGTCAGGTCGGGGTTCGCGCAGGGCGGCACTGCACCTGC
>JAYSQM010000354.1:0-6560 GCA_043721575.1 Phycicoccus sp. | reverse complement strand
CGCAGGACGCAGGAACCGCTATTCGGGCCGTTTGGCGGCGATCTCGTTGTCCCCACTGACGATGATGCGCACGGCTTCGTCGACATCATCGGTGACATGCAGCAGGTCGATGTCGGCCGGGCTGATGGTTCCCGTGGCCTCGGCGGTCTGACGCAGCCACTGCAGCAGACCACCCCAGTACGCCGTGCCAAGCAGTACCAGCGGAAAGGACGTGACCTTGCGTGTCTGCACCAGCGTCACGGCCTCGAAGAGCTCGTCCAGGGTGCCGAAGCCCCCGGGCAGGACGATGAACCCCTGCGCGTACTTCACGAACATGGTCTTGCGGGCGAAGAAGTAGCGGAAGTTGACCCCGAGGTCGACATAGCGGTTCAGCCCCTGCTCGAACGGCAGCTCGATGCCGAGCCCGACCGAGGTGCCACCAGCCTCGAAGGCACCCTTGTTGACCGCCTCCATGGTGCCCGGGCCGCCGCCGGTAATAACGGCGTAGCCCGCGGCGACGAGCGCCTTGCCGACCGCGACACCCAGGTCGTAGTTCGGGTGCTCCGGCTTGGTGCGCGCAGAGCCGAACACGCTGACGGCAGGGCCGAGCTCGGCCAGCGCGCCGAATCCCTCGACGAACTCGCTCTGGATCCGCAGCACCCGCCATGGGTCGGCGTGCAGCCAGTCGGAGGGGCCGTCGTTGTCCAGGAGCCGCTGGTCCGTCGTGGTCGGCGGCACCTTGCTGCGCCGCAACGTGACGGGGCCGGTGTGGTAGTCGAAGCTGTTCTCGGTCACGACACCAACCTATGCCCGACGATCAAGTCAGCCAGCGCAACAACGCCGCCTCCACGTCGACCAGCTGTTGCACCGGGCAGTGCTCTTGGTCGTGGTGAGCCCAGGTCGGGTCTCCGGGACCGAAGTTCACCGCCGGGATCGACAGCGCCGAGAACCGGGCCACGTCGGTCCAGCCCTCCTTGGCATACACCGGCACGGCCAGCGCCTCGACAAAGGCCTGCGCTGCCGCCAGATGCAGCCCGGGTCGCGCGCCGTCCGCGGTGTCGGTCAGCTCCACGGCGTACCCCTCGAACAGCTCACGCACGTGGGCCAGCGCCTCTGCTCCAGACTTGTTGGGGGCAAAGCGGTAGTTGACCGTGACCACGCACTCGTCCGGAATGACGTTGCCGGCGATCCCGCCCCGGATGCCGACGGCATTCAGCGCCTCGTGGTAGTCGAGGCCGTCCACCTCGACGGTCTGCGGCTGATAGGCCACCAACCGGCCCACGATCGTCGACGCCTCGTGGATCGCGTTGTGACCGATCCACGGCCGCGCCGAGTGCGCCGCCTTGCCCTTGGCCGTGACATCGACCCGCAGGGTGCCGTTGCAGCCGCCCTCGACGGCGCCGCCGGTCGGCTCGAGCAGCACCGCGAAGTCGGCGTGCAACAGCTCCGGGTTGTTGCGCCCCACCCGGGCCAGGCCGTTGCGCTCGCTGTCGACCTCTTCGCAGTCGTAGAACACGTAGGTGATGTCGCGGCTCGGCTCGGACAGCGCCGCGGCCAGGCGCAGCTGGACCGCCACCCCGCCCTTCATGTCGCAGGTGCCGCGACCGACCAGGAGTTCGCCGTCGCGGCGCGTCGGAAGGTTCGGCGGGTCGGTCAGCGGGACCGTGTCGATGTGACCGGCCAGCACGACGCGCTCGCTGCGCCCGAGGTTGGTGCGGGCGACGACGGTGTGACCGTCACGGGTCACCTCCAGGTGGCTCAGCGTGCGCAGGACGGCCTCGATGGCGTCGGCGACCTGAGCCTCGTTGCCACTGACCGACTCGATGTCGCACAGGGCTGCGGTCAAGGTGACGACATCGGTTCCCAGATCGAGACCGGGCGCGGAGGACATGGTGGCAGACATGAAGGCAGGGTATCCGGCGGGTGTTCACCGTCCCTCCGGCCCCTCATCTACGCTTGTGCCCATGACAGGCGAGCGCAGCGCATGGGGATACGGACTGGCCACGGTGACCGTGGCCGGGCAGGTGCTCGACACGTGGTTCCCCGCACCGGCGCTAGGCCCCGCCGACGCCGATGACCCCTATGGTCCCCCGGCCGAGCTCGCTGCGGCCGCCAAGGACGACCCTCGGCGCGGGGTGCGGGTACAGGTGGTCCATGTCGTGATCGACCTTGATGCGGCGCCCGCCGACGTCCCCGATGCCTACCTGCGTCTGCACCTGCTCTCGCACCGCCTCGTGCGGCCCAACACCATCAACCTCGACGGACTCTTCGGTGTGCTCAACAACGTCGTGTGGACCAACGTCGGCCCCTGCCCCGTCGAGAACTTCGAGCGCACCCGCATGCGGCTGCGCGACTCCGGCCCCGTCCAGGTCTTCAGCGTCGACAAGTTCCCCCGGATGACCGACTACGTGGTGCCGAGCGGGGTTCGCATCGCCGACGCCGACCGGGTACGCCTGGGTGCCTATCTGGCCGAGGGCACCACCGTGATGCACGAGGGCTTCGTCAACTTCAACGCCGGGACCCTGGGCACCTCCATGGTCGAGGGCCGCATCGTGCAGGGCGTCGTGGTGGGTGACGGCTCGGACATCGGCGGCGGCGCCTCGATCATGGGGACGCTCTCCGGCGGTGGCACCGACCGCATCAGCATCGGCGAACGCTGCCTGCTGGGTGCCGAGTCGGGGATCGGCATCTCGCTCGGTGACGACTGCATCGTGGAGGCCGGGCTCTACGTCACGGCCGGCACCAAGGTGACGCTGCAGGACGGTCGCGTGGTCAAGGCCAGGGAGCTCTCCGGCGGCTCGGGGATGCTGTTCATCCGCAACTCGGTCACCGGCAGGGTCGAGGCGCGCTCGCGCATCGGTCACGGCATCACCTTGAACCCGGTCCTCCATGCCAACATCTGAGCACCTGATCCCCCACACGGCGATCGGTCATGGGCGACGTCGACGGCGCTGGGTCGGCCGACTCCTGCTGCTGGTCATCCTCGCGATCGTGGGGGGCGCCGGCTACTTCGGCTACACCACCGTCACCAAGAACTTCGGTGAGCCGTCGTGTCGTGCCATGGCACTCGGACAGGAAGCCACCTTCTCCCCGGAACAGAGCGCCAACGCCGCCACGATCACCGCCATCGCCCTCAAGCGCGGCCTGCCGGCCCGTGCCGCCACGATCGCCAACGCCACGGCGATCCAGGAGTCCAAGCTGCGCAACATCAGGTTCGGCGACCGCGACTCACTCGGGCTGTTCCAGCAGCGCCCGAGCCAGGGGTGGGGCACGCCTGCCCAGATCCTGGACCCCGTCTATGCGACCAACAAGTTCTACGACGCCCTGATCAAGATCGACGGCTATCAGGCCATGGAAATCACCAAGGTGGCCCAGGAGGTCCAGCGCAGCGCTGCCCCGCTGGCCTACGCCGACCACGAGCAGGAGGGGCGCGTCCTCGCCTCGACCCTGGCCGGCCACTCCCCCGGCGGCATCGGTTGCCGACTGGACGCGGCCACCGCCAGCACTCCCGCGGCAACCCTTGCTGCACGCCTCACCGCCGAGCTGGGCGTGCCCGCCACCGTTGAGGGAGCAGGCGTCCGCGCGAGCGGTCGCAATGTGCAGGAGGCCTGGGCCGCGGGTTCCTGGGCCGTGGCCCATGCCGAAGCCGATGGCATCACCTCCATCACCGTTGGCGACCGCGCCTGGACCCGAGCGCGCGGGGCCGAGGCCTGGTCATGGCACGCCGCCGCCCAGTCCATCCCACCGACCTCGGTGACGATTACCCGTCGTTGAGCGTTGGCTTCACTGAGATTGTGATTGCGACCTCTGTCAGTCCCTTGAACACCCCAGGAGCACCTGCCTTGCCACTCACGTCGCTGCGGTTCCTGGCCCTGTGCATCGGCCTGGCCGTCAGCATCCCCGTGGCGCTGGTCATCCTGTGGCGTCGAGCACCCCGGGACTCCCGCTGGGCCCTTCCCGCAGTCCTCGTCGGCGTCCTGCTAGCGCAGGGAGCAGCCGTTGCCGCAGTCGCGGTCAACATCAACCGGAACTACGGCTTCTACCCCTCCTGGTCATCGTTGTTCGGCACCCAGGTGGCGCCGCCGGTTCTGTCGGAGGGACTGCATCTGCGGCTGAACAACGCGGTGACCTCCGGGTCGGCCTCCGACACCGGACGCTACGAGCGGATCACTCTCAAGGGCGCAACGTCGGGCATCTCCCAGACCGTGATGACCTGGCTGCCGCCGCAGTACCACGACCGTCGCTACGCGAAGACCCGTTTTCCCGTCGTGATGGTGCTCGGCGGCGCTGACGTGCACATCCCGTATGTCGTCGAGCGGCTCGACTTCGCCAACACCGCCAGCCGCGAGATCCGCAGCGGCCGGGTGGCGCCCTTCGTTGCGGTGTTCCCCGAGATCAACGTGGCACTGCCAGTGGAGACCGAGTGCACCGACTACCCCGGATCGACACAGGCCTACACCTGGCTCAACCAGGATGTCAGGAACTGGGCCACCGGGGCGCTGCGCGTCGCCACCGATGGCCGGAGCTGGAGCGTGATGGGCTGGTCCACCGGCGGCTACTGCGCCGCGTTGCTGCACCTGCGCAACCCCGAACGCTTCGGCGCTGCCGCTTCCGTGGAGGGGTACTTCACCGCCGCGCCTGACTGGAACACCGGCAACCTGGGCCGGCTCCTCAACCAGTCCCAGACCCTCGCCCACGAGAGCTCCCCGCAGTGGCTGATCGAGCACCGCCCGCCGCGGACGGTGCACCTGCTCGTGATGACCTCGGACAAGGACCCGCAGTCGCGTCCGCAGGCGCTGGAGTTTCTGCGGCGCGAGCGCAACGTGCCCGGCATACAGCCCTATCTCGTTTCGGACCTGGGCCATTCACTGGATGCCTACCAGGCGGTCCTGGCGCCGATCCTGGGCTGGTTGGCGACCGTGGCCAAAGCGTGAGCTGCGTCAGCGGCTGCTGACCGGCACGTAGTCGCGCTTGGTGGCCCCGACGTAGAGCTGACGCGGGCGGCCGATCTTGGTCTCGGGGTCCTGGATCATCTCGCGCCACTGGGCGATCCAGCCGGGCAGCCGGCCGAGGGCGAAGAGCACGGTGAACATCCTGGGCGGGAAGCCCATCGACTTGTAGATCAGGCCGGTGTAGAAGTCGACGTTCGGGTAGAGCTTGCGCTCGACGAAGTACTCGTCCGAGAGCGCGACCTGCTCGAGCTTGAGGGCGATGTCGAGCAGCTCGTCGCGATGGCCGAGCTTCTCGAGGAGCTCGTCGGCGGTCTTCTTGATGATGGCCGCGCGCGGGTCGTAGTTCTTGTAGACCCGGTGCCCGAAGCCCATGAGCTTGACACCGTCATCCTTGTTCTTGACCTTGCGCACGAACTCGTCGACATCGCCGCCGTCGGCCTTGATCCGTTCGAGCATCTCGAGCACGGCCTGGTTGGCACCGCCGTGCAGCGGCCCGAACAGCGCGTTGATGCCGGCCGAGACGGAGGCGAACAGGTTGGCGTGTGAGGAGCCGACCAGGCGCACCGTCGACGTGGAGCAGTTCTGCTCGTGGTCGGCGTGCAGGATCAGCAGCTGGTCGAGCGCCTTGACCATGATCGGGTCGAGGTGGTACGGCTCGGCCGGGAACCCGAAGGTCATCCGCAGGTAGTTCTCCACCAGCGACAGCGAGTTGTCGGGGTAGAGGAACGGCTGGCCGACGCTCTTCTTGTAGGCGTAGGCCGCGATGGTCGGCAGCTTGGCCATCAGGCGGACGGTCGAGATCTCGACCTGCTCGGCGTCAAACGGGTCGAGGCTGTCCTGGTAGAAGGTCGAGAGGGCGGAGACCGCGGAGGACAGCACAGGCATCGGGTGCGCGTCCCGCGGAAAGCCCTGGAAGAAGCCCTTGAGGTCCTCGTGCAGGAGCGTGTGGCGGCGGATCCGCTCGTCGAAGTCGGCCAGCTGCTGGGCGGTCGGGAGCTCGCCGTAGATCAGAAGGTAGGAGGTCTCCAGGAAGCTGGAGCTCTCCGCCAGCTGCTCGATCGGGTAGCCGCGGTAGCGAAGAATGCCGGCGTCACCGTCGATGTAGGTGATCGCCGAGCGGCACGAGGCTGTGTTGACGAAGCCCACATCGAGGGTGACGTTGCCGGTCTCCTTCAACAGCTTCGACACGTCGTAGGCGTCGTTGCCCTCGGTCGACTCGATCAGCGGGAGCTGGAGATCCTTGTCGCCGGTGCGAAGGATCGCACCCACTGCGTCGTTGCCCATGAAGCTCTTGCCCTCCTCGCTTTCCCGGCTTCGTTGCCGGGTCAGACACCGCAAATGACAGTACCCCAGCACAAGGCGGGGGTGGAAACTGCGGTCAGCGCCCGGACGCCGTCGTCCGTCCCCGGCCCCGGTGGGACAGACGCCTCACGGCTGCACCGATGCGTTCGTCGGTTGCGGTCAGTGCCATCCGCACGTGGCGGGCCCCCGCCACGCCGTAGAAGCTGCCGGGCGCCACGAGGATGCCCAGGTCGGCCATCTCGGCAACCATGGACCAGTCGGTGGCAGCATCGGCGCCGTCCCGGGTTGCCCACAAGTAGAGGCCCGCGTCGGAGTACTCGATGCGAT
>JAYSQM010000353.1:0-1490 GCA_043721575.1 Phycicoccus sp. | reverse complement strand
GCTCTGGCCGAGCTGAGCGCACGGCTCGAGGAGACGTTGGGCCAGGCCGGCAGGGACTCGTTGGCCTTCGACCGTTACCTGAGCCTCGACTCCTCGCCGCAGTTCGCCCTCTCGAGCGTGGGGGTGTTCGAGGAGATGGCGGGCCGTGCGGGCGAGTTGGGCTTCACCGATGTCATCACCCACTGGCCCCGACCCGATGGCCCGTATGCCGGTGACGTGAGTGTGCTCGAACAGGTGGCCTCGCAGGTCCTGTCCCAGTTCCGCTGAGACCCGCAGACTGCCCTAGGCAGTCTGCTGGTCCTTACCCGGCAAAGTCCCTGGGTTTGGCAGTCAGGCGAAGCTGACCAGCGCGATGGGCGGAAGGGTCGGGGCAGGGGAGCCGCCGGCGGGCTCGACCGTGATGCCAGCACCGGCCGCGGTGGCCGCATCGCCTTCGAGCAGAACGGTGTTCGACGGCCCGTCCGGCATGAAGCCCGCCTTGACCATCGTCTGGCCCTGCTGGAGCCAGAGCTCATAGACCTTGCCCTCGGGTGCGGCCGGCATGTTGGCAGTGACGATGACCGCCTTCTTCAGACTGGGCGAGCGCACGATCGTCGCGGTGGCGTCGCCGACCTTCTGCTCGAAGCGCTGGGCGTCCGTAGCCTGAAGTACCTGTTGCGTTGCGGTCAGCTGCACGGTCTTCGTGTCGGAGGACCAGGGGTGCCACACGAGACCACCCGTGGCCAGGACTGCGGCGGCGGCGACGCCGGCCAGCCACTGCCGGATCGGTGCCCGACGGGAGCGTTCGGCGCGTTTGGTCTCCAGGCTGGCGGGAGCAGAGGGTGCCACAGGGAGCGCGACATGCTCGGGTGCTGGCGCCTCCTCAGGGGTCGCCCGGGGAGGCAACGGCCGCACGGAGCTGATCTCGCGCAGTACCGATGCGCGCAGCGAGGGAGGGGGCGACATGAGGGTCACCAGGGCCAGCTCTCCGGCGGCGGCGCGCAGGCTGGCCACTTCGTCCAGGCACTGGGAACAGCCGGCCATGTGGGCCTCGAACCGTGCGCGTTCGACGTCGTCGACGGCGTCGACGGCGTAAGCCCCCGAGAGGCCGTGGATGTCGTCGTTGTTCATAGCTCAAGTCCTAGGGTGTCGCGCAGTCTGATGAGTCCGTCGCGGATGCGAGTTTTGGCCGTGCCGAGTGGGAGTTCCAGCATTGTGGCGACCTCCCGATGGGTGTATCCGCCGAAGTAGGCGAGCTCGAGAGCGCCGCGTTGGGTTTCGGTCAGGGTGTCCAGGGCCCGGCGGACCCGTTGTGCGTCCAGGTTGCGGTGGGCATCCTCTGAGGTCTGGTCGAACGGGGTGGCCTGGTCTCGGGCTTCGTATGCCGTGTCCCTGCGTCGTGCTGCTTCTGCTGACCGCACCCGATCCACCGCCTTTCGGTGTCCGATCGTCATCAGCCAGCTCAGTGCGCTGCCGCGATCGGGGTCGAACCTGGCGCTGTTGCGCCAGAT
>JAYSQM010000352.1:0-5462 GCA_043721575.1 Phycicoccus sp. | reverse complement strand
AAGCCCAGGACAAGGGCACCCACCGTGGCCGGGACGGTGGCCACCGCTGTGAGTCGCATGCCCCTGCGGACGTCGGCCCGGACCTCGCCGAGATCTTTGGCATGGGCGGCCCTGGACATGCGGGTGAACAGCGCGGTCACCATCGAGACCGTCACCAGCGAGTGCGGGAGCATAAAGATCAGGAAGGCATTGCTGTACGCGATCTTGCCCGGCACCTCCAGCCCCGCCAGCTTCCCCGCCTGACCGGCATAGGTCAGGACCTGGGAGGTGACGATGAAGCCCAGCGTGGAGACCCCGAGGGCGGTAAAGGTCCACAGGGCCACCGTGGACGCCGTGCGCAGGCCGACCCCGCGAAAGCCCCAACGCGGCCTGAACCGGAACCCGGATCGCCACAGCGGCACGATGAGCACGAGGGCCTGGGCAGCGACACCGGCCGTGGCGCTTCCGGCGAGCACCCAGATCATCGGCGAGGTCCAGTCGGCGGCGTCAGCCTGGCGCGGGTAGTTCAGCAGGAAGTACGCCATCCCGCCGATGGCCACGATGTTCGCGGCGACGGGGGCCCACATGTATGCCGCGAAGTGGTTGCGTGCGTTGAGCACCTGACCCAGAAGGGTGTAGAGCCCGTAGAAGAAGATCTGTGGCATGCAGATCAGCGCGAAGGCGGTGCTGAGGGTGCGCACGTCAGGGGTCCACTTGGGCGTGCCGTAAAGCCCGACCAGCAGTCCTGCAGCCACCGTGAACAGGACGGTGACGACCGCGATGCCGGTGATCGCGAGGGTGAGCAGACGGTCGACGTACTCGCGCCCTCCGTCGGCATGGCTGGCGGCGCGGGTGATCTGCGGGACCAGCACCGCGTTCAGCACCCCGCCGGCAAGGAGCAGGTAGATGATGTTGGGCAGCGTGTTGGCGACATCCCAGGCGTCACCGGCCAGCACCAGCCCGACAACCGCCGCCTGCATTCCGGCGCGCACCATCCCCAGAACCCGTGAGGCGACGGTGCCGGCCGCCATACCTGCGGTGGAGCGGGCCAGGCCGGCGTCCTGCGCGCGATCCGCGTCGTTGTCGACGGACTCAGTCACCGAAGTGGACCTCCTGTGCGGCCGGGCGGGAGGCGCGGGTGGATCCGCGACGCAGGGAACGATAGGTGCCGAGCACGAGGATGATGCTGGCCAGTCCGCCCAGAACCCAGTAGACCCAGGTGCTCGTGGGTTGCACGCGCACGTCGACGCGGGCGTTCTGCCCCAGGGGTGTGCCGTTGGGTGTGCTCAGGACGGCCTCGATGGGGACCAGCCCGGCGGCGATCGCGGTCACCTGCAGCGGCACGTTGGTGCGGCTGTTCGCGCCGATTCTCAGTGGTCCGGGCTGCCGCTCGATCCGCAGCCGCGGTTGGGCCGGGGTCAGGGTCAGGCGCACATCGTGGACCGGGACGTTGAGATCGTTGACCACGGTGATCTGCAGGACCCCCTGGTCGGCGAAGAAGTTGACCGAGCTCGGCGCCACGCGCACACCGCGACTGACGGTGGTGATCGCGGCCTGCGTGGCCGCGTCGACCGCGGCGAACCCGGGCGGGTGGCCACGCCAACGCACGGACAGCAGCTGGTCCAAGGCGTCGGTCCAACGCGCCTGGAAGAGCTGTGCGTCGTCACGGATGCTGGCGATACCGTCGATGGCAGACATCGTGACCGAGATGGTCCGGAGCTGGGCCGAGGTCAATGGGGAGGTGCCCGGGCTCAGCGGATCGGGAGCCGGCTGCGAGGCCGCTGGAGAGGAGGCCGCTGGAGAGGCGGTCGGCGACGGTGTCGTCGTCGTCCCGCCGACGCCGCGGACCTCCGGGGTCGCCCCCTTGCTTGCGGTGAGCAGCTGGTCGGTCGTCGTCGGGGTCAGCCACGGGGCCTTGGCGATGGCGGCGAAGAAGGAGCCGAGCACGGTGGGGTCACCGGCGAACGTCCGCGGCGCGGCGACCAGCACCGAACGGCCCGGGGTGCCCGGTCGTTCACCTAGCAGGGCCAGGGAGTCGGCCAGGAACCGCTGGATGGTGATGGCTCCGGAAGCGCTCGAGGAGGTCTGGGTGAAGGTCCTGCTCAGGGCCTCGTCGTAGGCCAGTAGGGACAGCCCGCCGCTGGATCTGCGGCTCGCGTCGCCGTCGTATCCGCTCCGGTTGGTCCGGGTCGAGGCGGAGGTGACCGCGGCCGCGAGTCCCGGGGAGGAGAACGCCCGCCGCAACTGCCCCTCGCGCTCGGTGGTCAGCGTCCCGTCGGCCGGCCACGCGATGTCGGTGCGCGCCGGGCCGACGGCGGCATCCAGGGTGGAGGGGTGGCTGATCAGGGCGCCCAGGGCGCGGCTGCCGGAGGCGAGGGGGAGCAGTGCGGCGAGGTCGGGATCGGCATACGGCAGGGACCAGAGTGTATGTCGCGGCGCGGCTGCCCGCAGCCGGATCGCGAGCGCGGTGGTCGCCTCGGTCACGGCATCCGGATTGGCGGCACCGCCTTGCGCGGGTGCGTTCGAGGGGCTCGGGGTCGGCGGCGCCGCCGAGGCAGCCGCGGCAGTGGGCGTCTGTGGCGGGCCCAGAATCGCAGGATCGATCGCCCAGGTGACCTGAGTGCTGTCCGTGCCCGTGATCAGCCGATCCAGGCGTGAACCCGGCCCGATGGCCTTGGCCCACGCGGCTGTCCTGTTGGCGCTGTCCATACCGTGCAGCGCCGGGTCGGGATCGAGGGTGAGCGGCACGAGCCAGGCGATGGACAACGGTTCGTATTCCTTGGGCGGCAACAGTGCCGGCAGGAAGGTGTGCAGGCTGCCGAGGTTCGTATCCTGGCTTGCCACGGCGGGCGTCGTGCCGACCACGTCGACAACCAGCGGCAGGACGGCGAACGACTCACGAAGGCTGATCGCCGTCGCAGGGACCGTGAGGGTGAATGCCGCGTCGGCGCCAGGTGCCAGGGTTGGGCCAAGTGAGGTCCGTGCGAGCTCGGTTACTGGCTGATCGTCGGTGGAGGTGGCCCAGCCGGACACGGCCTCGCGGCTGGTCAGGGGGCGCTCCCCGATGAGCGCGCGTGCGACCGGTGAGGCGATCGGGGCCGGGCTGTCGTTGCGGACGGTCCCGATGATGGTGATCGCAGCCTTGGGGACCGCGATCGTCGGCGTGATGCTCGTCAGGGACACGGTCACAGGCGGAGCGGCGACGGTGGTCACCACGGTCCCAACGGTGACTGCCATGGCCCTGGGGACTGATGCGAGGGTCGGTAGCAGCAAGACCGCGAGCAGGGCGGCTGAGGCGACCGGCCGGCATACCTGCCAGGTGCCCTTGGGCCTGGTCACGTCGCGCCTGCCAGGCGCTCCCACGCCACCTGGGCTATCCGCCGCTCATTGGGGAAGGTGAGGTGAGAGTGGACGTCCAGGAGCGGGAACCACGCCACGTCGATGGCCTCGGCGTCCGGGTCGCCCTCGATACTTAGCTCGCCGCCGGTGGCTTCGAGCAGGTAGTGGTGGACGACCTTGTGAACGCGCTTGTCCGACGTGGAGAACCAGTAGTCGATGGTGCCCAGTGAGGCCAGCACGCGTCCGATGATGCCGGTCTCCTCGGCAATCTCGCGCACCGCTGTCTGCTCCAGGGTCTCGTCGTTCTCGATGTGCCCCTTGGGCAGGCACCATTCGACCCGGCCGGCACGGTTGCGACGGGCGATGACCGCGACCTGTGCGACCCCGTCGTGAACGTCGATGACCACCCCGCCGGCAGAGGTCTCCTCCACCGCCAGCTGCCGGCGTGGCAGCCGGGTCGGCCGCGGGGCGGAGGAAGTCATTGCGTCACTGTAGCCAGCCCGAGGGGCGGTCCCGCTCGGGCTCGCGGATGGACGTCGGGCGGGAGTCTGCGTCGCCGTCACCTACCCTTGGCTCTCGTGGCTGCCTTCGATCCGACCAGTGCCCTGCTGCGTGGGGCCGTGCGTCGACTGGCCCCGGTTCTGCCGCTGCTGACCGAGCTGGGCTCCCTCTTTGCCGACGCCGGTCACGAGGTCGCGCTGGTGGGCGGGCCGGTGCGTGACGCCTTCCTTGGGCGGGTGTCGCCGGACCTGGACTTCACCACGTCGGCCGGCCCGGAGCAGACCGAGGCGATCCTGGCCGGCTGGGCGAACGCCAGCTGGGACGTGGGCCGGGCCTTCGGGACGATCGGCGCTCGCAAGGGCAGCCATGTCATCGAGGTGACCACGTATCGCGCGGACGCGTACGACCGCACGAGCCGAAAGCCCCTGGTCGCGTTCGGCGACAACCTCCTGGACGATCTGGTCCGCCGCGACTTCGCGGTCAACGCCATGGCGATGCGGCTGCCGTCGCTGGAGTTCGTCGACCCCCACCACGGGCTGGCCGATCTGGGTGCCCGGATCCTGCGCACGCCCGGCGCGCCCGAGGTGTCCTTCGCCGACGACCCGCTGCGGATGATGCGTGCCGCGCGCTTCGTGTCGCAGCTGGGCTTCACGGCTGCGCCCGAAGTCGTCGCCGCGATGACCGAGATGGCGGCCTCGCTGGGGATCGTCTCGGCAGAGCGGGTCCGCGACGAGTTCGTCAAGCTCATCATCGGCCCTGCGCCGCGTCGGGGCCTGGCGCTGTTCGTCGAGACCGGCCTGGCCGCGCACGTCCTGCCGGAGCTCCCGGCGCTCAAGCTCGAGCTCGACGAGCACCACCGGCACAAGGACGTCTACGAGCACTCGCTGATCGTGCTCGAGCAGGCCATGGCACTGGAGGGACCGGTCGATGGACCCGCCTCGTGCGTGCCCGGACCCGACCTCGTCCTGCGTCTGGCCGCGCTGCTGCACGACATCGGCAAACCTGCGACGAGGCGCTTCGAGGACGGCGGTGGCGTGAGCTTCCATCATCACGAGGCCGTCGGTGCCAAGCTGACCGCGCGCCGGATGAAGGCGATGCGCTTCGACAAGGACACCATCAAGGCCGTCTCCCGACTCGTCGAGCTGCATCTGCGCTTCCACGGTTATGGAGGGGGCGAGTGGACCGACTCGGCCGTGCGGCGCTATGTCACGGACGCCGGGCCGCTGTTGTCCCGGCTGCATCGACTGACCCGCTCGGACTGTACGACGCGCAACGTGCGCAAGGCGCAGAGTCTGTCGCGCGTCTACGACGACCTGGAGACCCGCATTGCCGCCCTGTTGGAGCAGGAGCAGCTGGACGCCGTGCGTCCCGAGCTGGACGGCAACGAGATCGCCGAGGTCCTGGGGATTGCGCCGGGACCGGTGTTGGGCCGCGCATACAAGCACCTGCTTGCCGTGCGCATGGACCAGGGACTCATCGGTCGCGAGGCCGCGGTCCGGGCCCTGCAGTCCTGGTGGGCGGCCCAGCCCGAGTCTGGGCCATCGGCCTGACCCGCTTCTCCGACCGACCCGCTTCTGCGACCGGCCACCCGGCACATCCCCGTTAAGTCGCACAGATCGACCAAAAAAGCCCCTTGATTGGTC
>JAYSQM010000351.1:0-1914 GCA_043721575.1 Phycicoccus sp. | reverse complement strand
CGCCTCCCCCAGCGGCCACGTCCCCGCCGGCACCTGCGGTCAAGGGGCCGGACGCAGTCGCCGTCCAGCCTCAGCCCGGCGGCCGCCATACGGGCACAGAGGTGCTCGTCGGGCTGGGAGCCGGTTTCCTGCTGCTGCTCGCCGTGAGCGGGGCCAGAGCCCGCCGTCGGCACCGTCGGCACCGTCGTCGCCGGTAGTCGGGTTCAGGTTCTGAACAGGTTGGGTCGCTACATTCACTGCATGACCAAGCTTTCACCGCGCCAGCGCAGGCTCCGATCGGTGTGGGATAACCGGGTGGATCAGTGGGCCGAAACCGTCGACGAGTCGCCCGCGTTCGCGCAGCTGCGCGAACGGATCCTGCAGCTTGCGGCTCCCGTCGCCACGGATCGCTGCCTGGATCTGGGAGCCGGCACCGGCTTTTTGACCCTGCCCCTCGCCGAGCTGACCAGCAGAGTCCAGGCGACAGACCTCTCCGCGAAGATGCTCCTGTCCCTGCGCGCGGACGCCGAGCGGACCGGAGCACCGGTCACCACCCTGACGGCTGACATGGCCCAACTGCAGCTACCGGCATCATCTTTCGAGCTGATCGTGTCAAGCTACGCGATGCACTACCTGACCGACGATGACAAGCTACAGTTGCTGCGCAATATGCACCGGTGGGTCGTTCCTGGCGGCCGAATCGTCGTTGCCGACATGATGGTGGGCCGGAAGCTGGACAAGCATCACCGTAGGGTGTTCCTGCAGAAGGCTTCGGCGATGCTTCGCCGTGGACCGGCGGGGTGGTGGCGACTGGCCACGAACGTCGCTCGCATCGGCAGCGGTAGGGGCCGGCTTCGGCCCTGCCCTCCGGACTGGTGGGTCGCTGCTGTCAATGACGCCGGCTTCTCCGATGTCAGCTATGAGCACGTCTTTTCCGAGGCGGGCATCGTGGTCGCAACCCGCTCGCTCTGACGTCGGTGGCTGGTCAATCCACGACATTCGAGGGGCCCGGGGAGCGGACCAGGACCTTGTGCAGGTGGAGGGCTTGAACCGCGACGGCCAGCCTGTGGGTATCAACCGGACCAAGAGTCATCTGAACCCAGACCGGCACTCGAACGTCACACCTGCAGACGCGCGTGGTCTGGCACGGGACACCCGGACGATGGCGATCGGGACGGTTGCCTCGCGCGTCACCGGGTTTCTGCGTCTCGCGATGTTGGTGGCGGTGCTGGGTGTCGGCGGGGTGCGACAGGCGTTCGAAGTGTCCAATACGTTGCCGAACAGCCTCTACGACCTGTTGGTCGGCGGGGTCCTGGCTTCGACGCTGGTGCCTGTTCTTGTTCAGGCCCGAGCCAAGGACCAGGACGAGGCCTACGTTCAACGGCTCCTCACGTTGGTCTTGTTAGTCTTGACCGCCCTGACGGCGCTGGGCGATGGTGGCCGCGCCGCAGCTGGTGCGGTTGTATTCCACGACCAACGATCCCGCACAGCTCGATCTGGCCGTGGTCTGGGCGCGGTTCTTCTTGCCGCAGATCCTGTTTTACGGGGTGTCCGCCACGGTTGGCGCGGTCCTGAACACTCGAGGAAGGTTCGCGGCGCCGGTATGGGCGCCTGTCCTCAACAACGTGGTCGTGATCGCCACCCTTGCCCTGTTCGTGTTGGCGCCCGGACCGCCAGCCGCCACGCCGGCAAGCCTGTCGATCTCTCAACGAGTGGTCCTCGGTGTTGGCACCACCTTAGGGGTGGTGGCGATGACGGCTGCGCTGCTGCCGTCACTACGTGCGAGTGGGTTCCGCTGGCGGTTACGGCTAGACCTGCGGGGAATGGGGCTCCGTTGCCTCGGCCGGCTCGCCGCGTGGACTTTGCTGTATGTCGTAGCCACCCAACTGGCGTACCTGGTCCTTACCCGGCTCGCCACTGCTGTCGATCAGTTGC
>JAYSQM010000350.1:0-4481 GCA_043721575.1 Phycicoccus sp. | reverse complement strand
GTGAGGGACCAGGGGGCTCAGGTGGGCGCGACTTGGGGTACTCAGCGCTCTGCCGGTGGGCGGCCTGCTTTGTCGGGGCTGTGACGTCGCGCTGTCGCCGACCTGGCGGCGGGCCGTCTTGCTGGCTGATCAGGCGTTCCTCTGCCCGCCGTGCCATGGCGGCTGCCTGTTCCTCAAGCGAGGTGCCCTGTTGTGCGATGAGCCGTTCCTGAAGCGCCGGGAGGGCTGTGAAGTCCTTGGGCCGGGCGGCGGCTTCTTTGGACCGGATGATGTCTGCCAACGAGGCGACGGGCATCTGCTCGCCTCGCACCTCTACCCGCAGGGCTGTGCGCACCAGGTCCTCGTAGCCTTCGGTCCCGCTCGGCATGAAGCTGATGTCGAACTCACCAAACTCGCAGGTGAGGTTCCAGATGCCAACGCCTGCAAGGGATGCAGCGTCGTGGGAGAAGGGAAGGCCTTCGGGTACGCCCTCGGTGCGGATCCGGGCCCCCAGATCGGTGAGTGCCCGCGAGAGCCGTCCCAGGTTCTCCTGGGTGACCCGGGGCGTGAAGTCGATGTCGCGGGTAGGGGGCACCGCCGCGGCGTGCAGCTCACCGGCATACCCCCCGATGACGACGTACTCGACGCCGAGGCGGTTGAACGCCTGGACGATCCTGAGCGGGTCGAAGCGCCCGGCACTCAACCTGGGACCTTGGTCTTCTTCCGGGCTCGCAGAGCGACGGAGACCGCCGCGCGGTCCTTGGCCACACGCGTGCCCTGGTAGTCCTCCCATGACTTGCGTTCTTCTGGGGAGCGATGCGCCTCCAGCTCCCGGAGCACGTCGTCATGATCGTCGTAGGGCGCCAGCTGCATCCGCAGTTCGAAGCCCGCCGCTTTCAGGAGTCGCATCAACGTCGGCAGCGTCGCTTGGCGACGGTCGTGCTCGTAGGCGGACACCATGGTCCTGGGCACGCCGGCACGCTTGGCCAGCTCGGACTGGCTCAGGCCGGCCTTCAGCCGCGCGTATCGCAGCAGACCAGCGCCCGGGGAGGGCTTTTCGTCGTAGACGTTCACGTACACGATTGTATCCCCCACCCTTGGCGCGCGTGGACCAAGAATCGCTCCGTTCGA
Organism: Phycicoccus sp.; assembly: GCA_043721575.1. Taxonomy (GTDB): domain Bacteria; phylum Actinomycetota; class Actinomycetes; order Actinomycetales; family Dermatophilaceae; genus UBA4719. Next base: position 3,371 of record JAYSQM010000350.1, on the reverse strand, counting down.
CGTCCGTATGCGGATCCGCTTGCGACGATCAGTTCCGCGCAATGGTTTGCCTTGTACGTCGCCTCAATGCCCCGGTCGACCTTCGTCGTAGGGAGCCCCAGCTGGAGCTGCTCGTCGACGCCGAAAACCTGCGCTGGCTGCCACTGTCAGGCTCAGGCGGCGCGATCAGAGCCAGGAACGGGGGTCGACTGGAATGCCGTCCTCACGGGTTTGGAAGTCCAGATGGCAGCCGGTCGAAAGGCCCGTTGTACCGACGTATGCCACGAGCTGGCCCCGCGTCACAGGTCCCGACGTGATCACGAAGCTGGTCAGGTGGCTGTACGCCGTCGTCAGGTCGACACCGCGCAGGAGGCCATGGTCGATCACCAGCCGGTTGCCATAGCCGCCCGACTCCGACGTTGGCGTAGCCATTATGACCTCGCCGTCCGCTGCGGCGTAGACCGGCGTGCCACAGGGGGCGGCAAAGTCGATGCCTGCGTGCAGGCGCCAGATTCCCAGGACGGGGTCCAAGCGCATGCCGAAAGGCGAGGACACCCAGCCGCTCACTGGCTGGCGCAGGAATCCGCTGCTGCTGCCTTGCGGAGCACTCCGGGTCACGGGGCGACCAGCCGCGCGAGCCGCAGCCTCGCGAGCTGTCTTGTCGCGGGCGGCCTTCTCACGGGCCGCCTGGGCTCGAGCCGCCAGCACCCGCTGCAGTAAGTCGGATTGTGCCTGCATGTTCTTGACGTTGGTCAGCTCCGTGGCCTTCTTGGCCTCCACCGATGCTGCGTAACGGGTCTGGGCGGCATACAGCAGCTCGAGCTTGGTCTTGGCGGCCGCTGCGGTAACGCGGGCCGCCGTCGCCTTGGCCAGGGCAGCCTCCGCCTGGACCTTCAGGGCCGCCACCTGTTGGCGTACGGCAACCAAGTGAGCCCGGACGGCATTGCCTTCGGCGAGCTTGGTGTCCAGGCCGCGCAACGTCGCAGCGCGGACCCGCATGATGGTGTCCAACATGACGATGCGGTTGGTGAAGTCCTCGGGGCTTTGGGCTGCCAACGCGATCGAGAGGCTGGAGACCCCACCCTGCTGGTAGGCGTCGCGGGCCGTATTGCCGAGCTGGTCCTGAACCTCCTGGGTGTCGCGAAGATTTTTCGCGAGCGTTTCCGCGGCCTTTGCCTCGTTCGCCCGAGCGAGCTCAAGTGCCGTGGCCACCTGTTCGTTGCGGCGATCGGCCACGACCTGCGCGGTCCCTGCGGCTGTCAGGGCCTGCTGCGCACCGGGTAGAGCCGCCTTGGTGCGGTACAGCTCGACGAAGGCGTTGGCCAAGTCCTGGGAGGTGTCATCGAGCTGTGTGCGCAGCTGGGCGATGTCGGCGTCGAGCTTCTTCTTGTCGCCGCTGGTGTCGGCCGAGCTAAGGGGAGCCAGGCTCATGGTGGAGGCGAGAGCGAGGACCACCCCCATGCCTACGAGCCGCCCGCTCACACGGGGGCCGGCGCGCAGTTTCCGCAGGACAGCACTCATTGGCACCATTAGTACCACAGACCCCTTGGGCAACAGTTGTCGGGGGTCAGCGGCCGGTTACCCAGGAGCGTTCCTTGACGTGTCGCAGGGCCACGAGCTCCGAGACTGCTACTGCGAGGTCACCTCCGACCGTCACGTCGTCGCGGCCATCAATGACGGCGCGAACCCAGGGACCCTGGAGCAGGTTTGCCAGAGGACCGGAGCCGGGAAGATTTGCCAGAGGACCGGAGCCGGGAAGAACTGTGCCGGTTGCGTCTTCTCCCTGACGCAGCTTGTTTACGAGCAAGGGAAGCAATAGATCATGACCTGCGAGACACCCTGAATGTGTGAAGATGCCCTCACGAACAGCCCTGACCGGCCTGCAACACCTTGAGGTTGGAGTGCATGACCTCGAAGAAGTCCTTGCCGGCCGACTTGTCGGTCAGGCCCTCGATCGGGTCGAGCGTGGCCATTTTGGCGCCAGCCTCATTGGCGACGGTCTGGGCGATGACCGGGCTGACCAGCGTCTCGGCGTAGATCGTGGTCACGCCATGCCCCCTGGCGTAGGTGCTGACTGCGGCGAGGTCGGCGGCCTTGGGTTCCTAATCGGGAGAGAGTCCGTTGATCGCGACCTGCTTCAGGCCGAACCGCCGTGCGAGGTAGCCAAAAGCGGCATGGCTCGTGATGATGTCCTTGCGTTGGCAGTTGGCCAGACCAGTGGTGAACTCCGCACCAAGGGTGGCGAGCTTGTCCTCGAAGGCTTTCCCGTTGCCCTCATAGCTCACTTTGTTGGCCGGGTCGGCATTTGAGAGTCGCTGCGTGATCAGTTTCGCGACATCGGAGTAGCGCTTCGGGTCTAGCCAGAAGTGTGGATCGGTGCTGCCGGCGGCATTCTCGCCCGACGCTGGTCCACGGACGCCCACGGCCGGCTGGAACAACAGGTTGAGGTTGGCCGCCGATGCGAGGTGCAGGCCTCGATCGCCACCTTGGGACTCGACGGCTTTGTCGACCGCGCCCTGCAGGCCCTTCTGATAGACCACGAGCTTGGCCTGGCTGACGGCGGCGACATCCTGCGGTGTGAGCTCGATGTCGTGTGGCTCGGTGCCGGGCTTGGTCAGGCTCGTGACCGCGACGTTGTCACCGCCGATCTGCTGTGTGGCGAACTGCAGCGGGTAGAACGACGCGACGACGGTGAGCTGACCGGCGCTGGCCTTTCCCGGCTCACCTGGATTGCTCGACCTACCCGACCCGCAGGCGCGGCAGACGTTGTGTCGGCGGCGTCCGTGCTGTGCCAGGCTCCGGATCCGGCGGAGCTGCTGAGCAACCTGTGGGCGGCGGTCCGTCCCGGCGGCTCCCTGCTGCTGGTCGAGACAACGCAGCTGTTGTCCGTCGGGCGGATCCGCCGCGCGAGCGAGCGGGACGACCGGCGCTCACGGCAGGTCCTCGGGCTGTGGGCCAGAGCGCGGCAGGGCAGAGCGTTGCCCGACGATGTGTACGAGACCGTCCCGGCAGCTTCTCGCCGGTTCGTGCCGTTGCTCGACGGTTGCGTCCAGGCGGTCGTTCTCACCCGGAACGCGTGATCATTAAGGGGTCACGATTGTCAGTCCGTCGAGGGTTCCTTGGGTTCTAGCGGTCAACGCAACAGGAGCTCGCCGATCTGTTCGATCGGTTTCTTGAACGCTAGTCGTTTGCGCGGTCGGTCATTGAGCTCTTGGGCCACCCAGTCGAGGTCGGCAGCGCTGTGAACGCCCAGGTCGCTGCCCTTGGGAAAGTACTGACGAAGCAGCCCATTGGTGTTCTCATTCGTACCCCGCTGCCAGGGTGAGTGCGGGTCACAGAAGAAGATCTCGATATCGGCGGCGATCGCGACGTGCTTCCAGTGGCACATCTCC
>JAYSQM010000349.1:0-3952 GCA_043721575.1 Phycicoccus sp. | reverse complement strand
CCCGGACCAGGCGGTGGGTCTGGGCGTCTCCGCTGCACCACCAGCACTGGCTCAGGTGGTCGCGGACCTGCCGGGCGGCGGGTCCGTCGAGCTCGCCATCGACGTAGGCCTGGACCTTCGAGCGCAGTCGAAGGTGACGGAAATGGTTCACGCGTTGGGAACCCGCGGGCCTCGTCGGTGATTCCTATGTGGCGAATGGAGAACCGGGGTATCGCGAGCGGGTTCCTGTTGGCGTGACCGACGCGGCACGTGAGCGGAAGCAGCGCCAGGGGTTCGACCACTACGTCGTCCCTGAGATCCCCGTCCTCTACCGCGTCGCACTGTCCCTGGCTGGCCAGCCCGCGGACGCCGAGGACCTGGTACAGGACACGCTTATCCGGGCGTTCGGCGCGGTGGACCACTTCGACGGCGCCCAACCCAGGGCTTGGCTGCTGACCATTCTTCGACATACGCGCCTCAACCGGGTCCGTGGGCGAAAGCCGGTGCTGCTGCGGACGGCCAGTCCGTTGGACTGACACTCGAGCGGTGGGCAAGCCCGAATCCTCCGCCGAGGAGGTCGTCCTCAGCGACCTGTTCGAGGTGGTAGTCGCCGAGGCGTTGGCTGCACTGCCCCGAAAGCACCGGGTGGTGGTGACCCTGGTCGACATCGACGGTTTGTCCTACCAAGAGGCCGCCGATGTGCTCGGTGTCCCGCGGGGCGCGATCATGAGCCGGCTGCACCGGGCCAGAGCGCGTATCCGCATCCGGCTGACCGCGGCCGGTCTAGCGCCGGATGATGTGATGTTCCAGTCCATGCTGTCGCGTTCTGGGTGCCTGCGGGTAGCGAGGGTCCTGCAGAGCTATCTCGACGGTGAGGTCGACGCGCCGACGTCCGCGATGGTCGCCCAGCACCTCGAAGAGTGCCGGCGCTGCGGGCTCGAGGCAAGCACCTACCGGGCCATCAAGGTGGCGATCACCGAAACAGGGCCGGACGTGGCGCCTGTCGATGCCGGAGCCATCGAGCGGCTGCGGCGATTCGCCGAGGACCTCTGCGAGCCGCAGCCCTGAGTCTTGCGGGCCGCTGGCTGCTCAGCTCCCGGCCGCAGCGGCTGGAATTCTCCATGCGGTCGCGCGGGTTCCCAGTGTGCATCGATCACCGAGACACAAGGAGCACCGCCATGCGAGCAACCTGGAACGGGACCATCATCGCCGAGAGCGACCAGACCGTGGTGGTGGAGGGCAACCACTACTTCCCCCCGGAGTCGGTCAACTGGGGGCAGCTGAAAGCCTCCGACAAGCGCACCGTTTGCCCCTGGAAAGGGCAGGCGCACTACTGGTCCGTCGACACCGGAGAACGCAACGGTGAGGATGTCGCCTGGTCCTACCCCGAGCCTTCAGCCGCCGCACGCCAGATCACGGGGCACGTCGCCTTCTGGCGTGGGGTCGTTGTCGACGCGGCCTGACCCGCGTCGAGCCCCGCACCCGTGCCCAGGCGGACAGACCCGGCCGTGCCGACTACCGACCGTCGTGTTGGTCGCCGACGCCATCTGGGTGAGACGACCCACACCTGGAACATCAAGCGTCGGCGAGCGGGTTCCCGATGTGTACCCGATCTCAACTCATGGAGGACGCATGTCCCGCATTCCCGCACACACTCTCGACAATGCCCCCGACCAGTCACGCGACACGCTCGCCGGGTTGGCCAAAAAGGTGGGCAAGGTGCTGAACATCCATGCCGGGATGGCCCACTCTCCCGTTGTGATGGCTGCTCACAAGGGCATCGGCGACGCCATCGCCAGCCACGGCACGCTTGACGCTCGAACCCGGGAGACCATCGCACTGGCCGTAGCGAACGAGGACGGTTGTGACTACTGCGAGTCCGCGCACACCCTCTCGGGCAAGGCCGCCGGCCTGACCGTGGAGCAAACGTTGGCCATCCGTAGTGACACGATCGACTTCGATGACAAGCTCGCCGCCATCGCCGCCGTGGTGCGCGAGGCCGCCGGCAACACCGGCACCGTCTCGGACGTGACCTGGAAGCAAGCGCTCGAGGCCGGCTGGACCGAGCAGGAGCTCACCGAAACGTTCGCGCACCTGGCCGCGAACCTGTTCACCAACTACTTCAACCACTACGCCGAAACTGACCTCGACCTGCCCGCAGCGCCCGCGCTGGCCAGCTGACCCGTCTCCAAATCCAAGGAAGATCGATGCACAGCGATCAACTGGTGAGACGTCGCGTGCCGACGGCACGTCCCGTGTGGTCCACCCGCCGGCAGGCGCTTGCCCTGTTCGCCCGGGGCGCGACGGTGCACGTCGCCGGCGGAGTGGGCCTGGTGGTCGGGACGATCCTCTCGGTCACAAATCAGGGCTCAGTCATCATCGGGGGCGAAGCGAACTGGGTGACGTGGATACGGGTCGGCGTGAACTATCTGACCCCGTCCGTGGTGGCCAGTATTGGCTACCTCGCCGGTTGTCGAGCCGAGGGCGGGACGGCCTGACGCTTCGAGCCGGGAAGCGTCGTTGCCCCTGTGCGGGTTTCAGGATGTGATGAGCGCACACGGGTAGCCATCCGGCGCGCACGTGAGGAGGAATGGACGTGACCAGGTACCAGGCGGTTTTCAACGGGCAGGTGATCGCCCGCAGCGACGCTACGGTCGTCGTGGAGGGCAACCACTACTTTCCTCCCGAGGCGGTGCGACCAGAGTTCCTGCACCCCACCCGAGCCAAGTCTCTATGCCCGTGGAAGGGCGTCGCAAGCTACTACACGGTCGAGGTCAACGGTGTCCGGGACGCCAACGCTGCCTGGACCTACCGGCATCCGTCGCCGCTGGCCCGCCGGATCAAGAACCACATCGCGTTCTGGGGAAGCGTTCGTGTGGTACACGTCGATTAGGTCCTGGAGGCGTCGATGAGCAGCGTGCCAATCGCCGAACACACCCTGCCGTCCGATTGTCACGGCGCAGCGATGATCACCCGAGGGGGTTCGATCGACTGGCTCTTCCCCGGTTCGACTCGCCGGCCGCTTTCGCCAGGCTTCTGGACGACGACGCGGGGCACTGGCTCGTCCCTCCCGACGACGGGCAGAACGTTACGCGGTCCCCCTGGGGCGCAGCCTGGTCCTGCGGACCGTGTTCACTACATCGCATGGTCGGGTGCAGCTGACCGACGGGTTGATCGTCGGCCATGGCGAGCGTCACCACGATCTCGGGCTCGCCTCCCCCCACCTGCTCGTCCGGCACGTCGCCTGCCTCGACGGAGCGGCCCACGGTCCGCCTGGAGTACCGACCGCGGCCGGAATACGGGCTCGTCGCGCCGTTGCTTCGCCGAGACGGCACTGGTCGGTTCGTGTCCCACGGCGGACCCGACCGGCTGACATTGTGGAGCAGCCATCAGCTCGACGTCATGGAGTCGGCGGCGGTAGCGGTGGTCCACATGAAGGCCGAGGAGACGCTCGCCTTCGCACTGGGGTGGTCTCGTTCGTGGGGGACAACCCCCATCCCGGACGCCGAGTTCGATCCCGCGGCCCGCCTGGAAGACACGGTCGCCGCGTGGGACTCGTGGGCTGCGCTGCACCAGCGGTACGACGGGCCTTGGGCCAAAGAGGTGCGCTTCGCCGGTGTCGTGCTGCAGGGACTGACGTTCAAGCCGTCGGCCGCCAGTCGGCCCTGCTGCTGTACCGGCTGCAAACGAGGCCCTCACCACTTCTCGTGGGGGCCTCTGGCAATGATGGGCGGTGGTACGTCAACTGCGCGCTTGCGAGTGGGCGCATCTGAGCCACGACGTGATTGCGGGGACAGAATTGCCCAATCGAGGTGCTACTTGCCGGTCCAGCAGGCCAAGACGCCGGTGGCGACCGTGTAGGCCAAGTCTGCGGGCGACGTGTGTTGCGGACCAACCTGGCCCGGCAGTGCAGTGGCGTTGATCTCCAGGGTCATGTTGTCCTTTAGGAAGACGACCCTGCCGGTCGTGTTCT
>JAYSQM010000348.1:0-3673 GCA_043721575.1 Phycicoccus sp. | reverse complement strand
GTGCCCTCAGCGCTGAGCGAGACCATGAAGGCCCGGCCGTCATGGGGGTCGACCACCTTCTCGAGCAGCCCATAGGAGGCCAGCATCGTCACCTGTCGGCTCACCGTGGAGACGTCTGAGTGGATGCAGTCGGCCAGCAGGGACACGCGCCGCGGCTCCTCGACGAGGTTGAACAGGATCGGGTAGGACGCGGGCTCGACTCCTGGGTGCAGCTTGGGGGCGTGCTGGCGCATGGACTGGAACAGCTTCATGACGCGGACCAGATCGGTGCTGAGCCGGGATGCGGTCTCCAGGCTGATCGCCATCGTGCCTCCAGGGTTGCCGAGAACTTGCTTGCACCATACAAATATCACAGTTCTTTCCATCCGAACACCGCCGCGGCACCGCTTTGGCTCCCCAAGGGGACTGAAACGGTGCCGCGGCGGTGTTCGGATGGGGGTGGTCCGGCAGTGGTGGGCCGGTCAGAAGGTGACGACGAGGGCTTCCATGACGCGACGCGCGATCGCCTCGTCACCGACCACGCTGTATGCCGTGTCGCTCACCGAGCGCCGGCCTGCGGCCCGGCGGGTGAAGGCTTCGGTGGACAAGCTGATGGTGGTCGGCCAATTCGGTTGCTGATCGGAGGTCTGCGAGCCGTTGCCTGAGGCATACCAGCTGGCGGCGTAGTCCGCGTCGCCGACGAACATCGCGTGGCCGCGGGGCCGACCCTGTTCGTCCACCTCGACCCGGACGCCCTGGCGGGCCACGACCGGGCCGGTGACCTCGATGACGACGGGGTGCCCCGGCTCGAGACCGGCGCCCTTGGCGAGCAGCCGGGGCAGCTGGACCAGGACCGAGTTGACGAACACCGCCGCCGCCGGGGAGCCGAGGCTGCCCGGGCGGCCGAGCGCGGTCCGGATGTCCTGCTCGTGCGCCCAGACGTCAAAGGTGCGCATCAGGACCACGGTCGCCGCCTGGTCAGGGCCGAATGGTCCGGCGATGATGCTGGAGTCAGTCAGCTCCGGACTGCGCAGCGTCGAGAGTCGTTGTGCCAGAACGTGTTCAAGCTCGGTGACGACCTCGGCGCCGGTGCGTCCCCTACGCACCTCGACGGCATACTCGACGCGCTTGCCTATGTCGTTCTTGATGTGCTCGTAGGGTGGCATCTCGACACGCGGGTCCTTGTGACCCTCGAGCCAGGCCTCTACGCCGACGACATGGGATATCTGGTCGTGCACCGTCCACCCGGGGCACTCGGTGGGAAGCGCCAGGTCGTCATCGCTGCAGCTGCGCGCGAGGTCGATCACGGCTTGGGTGGTGTGGGCGAAGGCCTCGACGAGGTCGTGCAGACCCTGAGGTGCTGCCGGATGCATGGGCATGGGGTCACCTTACTTACGCTGGTGGCATGACCACGGCACCCGGCGCAGGTCCGCAGACCGCGAAGCTGCCCCTGATCCTTGCGGCTGTCGCGGTCGTCGGCGTGGTCGTCCCGGCTGGCCTGCTCGGCGGCGCGTTCGCCGCCCCGGTCGCCGGGCTGCCGGATGCAGGCGAGATCGTGCGCTGGGGGCTGCCGATCGTGCGGGCCGTCCACGACCTGGCGGCGGCCAGCACCGTGGGCCTGCTTTTGGTGGCCGCGACGATCATCCCCGAGGCTCGCGGCACCTCCCGCAGGATCACCGCGGCCCGTTATGCCTGCGTTTCGGGTGTCGTGTGGGTCGTGGCTGGGCTCGTCGGACTGGTCTTCTCGTTCGCCAGCATCGCGGGCACCAGACTCACCGACCCCAGGTTCGGCACCGAGTTCCTGACCTTCTTCTTGCAGATCGACTTCCTGCGCGTCGCCGCGATCAGCTCCGCGATGGCCTTGGTGGTGACGGCCGGAGCTGCGGTCGTGACGCGCCGCTCAGGGATGGTCGCCCTTGCCGCGTTGAGCGTCCTGGCGATACTTCCGCTGTCCCTTGCTGGTCACGCCGCCGGAGCCACCAGCCACGAGACGGCCGTCAACTCCCTTGCCCTGCATTTGGTTTCGGCTGTCGTGTGGGTCGGGGGCCTACTTGCGCTGGCGATGCTGCGTCCCCTGCTCGGCACGGCGCTGGCAGTCAGCGTCCAGCGGTACTCCACCCTCGCCGGGTGGTGCTTCGTCGCCGTCGCCGCGTCCGGGGCGGCCAACGCCTGGATCCGGCTCGGCTCGATCGGCAACCTTGCGTCGAGCTATGGCGCGTTGGTGATCCTCAAGGTCGTGGCCCTGGTCGCGCTCGGCGTCGCAGGCTGGCAGCAGCGCACGCGTGTGGTCAGGAGGATCGCCGCGGATCCGCTAGCCGGCCGGATCTTCGGGCGACTGGCTCTCATCGAGCTGGTCGTCATGAGCGCCGCCTTCGCCCTGGGGACCGCACTCTCACGCAGCGTGCCGCCCGTTGTGGACACGCTTGTCGTCAGCGCCGACCGGGCGTATGCCCTGACCGGCTTTCACGCTCCAACAGGCCCGCTCTCGGGCAGCGACTGGTTCACGGTCTGGCGCATCGACTGGCTCTGGCTCGGGGTGTCGGTGCTCGCCGTGGCCCTCTATCTCCTCGGCGCCCTGCGGATGCGCGCTCGCGGAGACTCATGGCCGGTGCTGCGAACCATCGGCTGGGTCCTGGGCTGGTCGATCTTCGTGTGGGCCACGAGCGGTGCCCCGGGTGTCTACGGCCGCGTCCTGTTCTCGGTCCACATGCTCTTGCACATGACGGTATCGATGGCTGCTCCGATCCTGATGGTGCTCGCCGCTCCGGTCACCCTCGCCCTACGCACGTTGACGCCGCGACGGGACAACACTCTGGGCGCGCGGGAGCTGCTGCTAGGCCTGGTCCACTCCAGATTCCTCATGGTGCTTGGCAATCCGATCGTCGCAGCCGTCATATTCTTCGGCAGCCTGGTCGTGTTCTACTTCTCGCCGCTGTTCGAGCTGGCGCTGCGGACCCACACCGGTCACGTCCTGATGACCACCCACTTCCTTTTGGCCGGATACCTCTTCGTCTGGGTGCTCGTGGGCATCGACCCCGGACCGAGGCGCTGGCCGCCCTCGCTGCGGCTGGTCATCCTCTTCGCCACGATTTCGTTCCATGCGTTCTTCGGCGTCGCCCTGACGACCGGCACGACCTTGCTCGCGCCCACCTTCTTCCAGAGCCTTCATCTGCCGTGGACCGTGGATCTGCTTGCGGACCAACGCAACGGGGGCGCCGTCGCCTGGGGGATTGGCGAGCTCCCCACGCTGATCCTGGCCTTGTTGGTCACCCTGGCCTGGGTACGTTCCGATACCGCCGAGTCCACGCGCCTGGACCGCCAGGCCGATCGAGACGATGACGCGGAGCTGAAGGCCTACAACGCCCATCTGGCCGCGATATCGGGGCGGTCAGGGCGCATCGAGCCCACCTCGCCGACATCCAGCTCAACGACACCGGGAGACTGACATGCGCATCGCCGTGATCCAGCTCGGGTATGACGACCGGGAGACTGTTGCAGAACGGGTCCCCCGGGCCGCCGGTCTCGTCCGCGACCAGGCGGGGCACGACCTGGTCGTGCTGCCGGAGCTGTGGGCCCCGGGTGGGTTCTCCTACCAGGAGTGGGACGCAAGGGCTGAGCCCGTCGATGGCCCCGTGTCCTCGGCGATGTCCGCCGCCGCCCGGGCCGCTGGTGTCATGTTGCATGCGGGGTCGAT
>JAYSQM010000347.1:0-2555 GCA_043721575.1 Phycicoccus sp. | reverse complement strand
AGCGGTGCCGGCCGCGGGGTGCCCGACGTCGCCGCCGACGCAGACCCACGCACCGGCTACCAGGTCTTCGTCGACGGCAAGGCCATGGTCTTCGGCGGGACCAGCGCCGTCGCGCCCCTGTGGGCCGCACTGGTCTGCCGCTTCGCCCAATCCCTGGGGCGGCCATTGGGCCTGCTCCAACCCGCCCTGTACGCCGCCGCGAAACCAGGGGTCACGCCACCGGGGTTCCGGGACATCACGGTGGGCAACAACGGCCACTACAAGGCTGCACCGGGGTGGGATGCCTGCACCGGACTCGGCGTCCCCGACGGCTCGGCCCTGCTCGCGGTACTCAAGGGCACAAAGGCCTGAGACGGCAGCCGGCTCAGGGCCGAGGTAGGGCGACCAGCCACTGACCCGAGCCCAGTCGTTCCAGGGACGGCGCCGCGTCGGTCACTTACCGATGTCGGCGCAGCTGGCCAGGACGCTCTGCGTTGCGGACGCCAGCGACGCAGTCGCCGCCTGAACGTCGGAGGGGGCGCTGGAGCTGACCTTCTGCAGGCCGATGATGCTGTCGGACAGCTGCTGCAGGCCCTTACCGATCGGCAGGGATGCGTTCTGCCCGGCCAGAGTTGTCACACTCGCGGCGATCGGCTGCAGCTGCGCCGCGGCATCAGCCTGGGTGATGGAGCCCTGGGCAACCTTCGCGCCCACAGCGGCGGCGCTCTTCAACGAGCCGGCGACATCGACGCAGATCTGGACCGTCTTGGCCTTGTCGACCAAGGAGAGCCCGCCACCACCAGCGACGTCCCCGGCCTTGCTGCAACCGGAAACGCCAGTGATGGTCAGAACCAGCACGGGGACAACAAGGGCACGGCCGCGCCGACGCTTCAGCATGGGTGCATGTATAGCGCTTATCGCTGTGAAACGCCGCCGGGTCAGGCGAGCAGGTGGCCGAACGCCACGATGTTGTCGACGTAGTGGCCGGTGGTGGCGTCGAACGCGCCACCACAGGTGACCAGTCGGATCTCGGCGCGAGAGGTCGGGCCGTAGACCAGCGTGGTGGGGAAGGCGGCCTTGGCGTAGCGGGTGACCCTGTCGATCGTGAAGGTAGCCGCCGAACCGTCCTTGCGGGTGACCTTGACCCTCTCACCGGCCTTGAGCTCGCCGAGGCGGTAGAAGACGGCCGGCCCCGCCTTGCTGTCGACGTGACCCGCAATCACGGCCGGGCCGAACTCCCCCGGCGTTGGGCCCAGCTTGTACCAGCCGGGCTGTGCGAAGTCGGTCGGCACCTCGATGCTGCCGTCCTTGGCCAGGCCCAGAGCGACCAGGTCGTTGCTGTGGACACCGATCGCGGGAATGTCCAGGCCAACCGGATCCGATGCCGCCAGAACCGGGCCGAGGTCAAGGTGGGACTGATCTTGGGATGGACTGGCCTTGGTGTCCGAAGTGCCACCCGATGGGGTCGAGGCCGTTGCTGGGCTCGGCCCGGTGGCGGGCGCGGCGGCAACCACGGGCGGCAGGGGCGGTTGGGGTGGTCCCGGGCTCCCGCCGATGCCAAGGAACAGCACGAGGGCGCCGAGGATGGCCAGCACGGCGGCGACCGCCGCGGCGGCGAGAATGCCACCGCGACGGCCACCGTGCTGGTTGCTCGTGGCCATCAGGCCCGGGCGCGTGCCCGACGCGCAGCGAAGGCGCCGGTACCGACGCCGGCCATCAGCATTCCGCCGCCAAGGAGCAGCATGGCCTCGTTGTCACCGGTCTGGGCCGAACCGCCGGCACCGGTCGCCATGCCACCGGCCGGGGCCGCGTTCAGGACCCCGCAGATGGCCGGGTCAGTGGCCTCGGTGGGCAGACTGGGCATCAGATCGGACTTCGTGGCACCGTCGTACTTGCCGTTGTTGTTGTAGTCCGTGCCATGGACCACGACAACCGCCTTACCGGCCACGATCGCCGCAGCAACATCGGAGCTGACCGTGATGCTGCCACGCTGGTAGGTCAGCTTCCCACCAGGTGCGGTGTCGAAACGGTCCACGGCCAGACCGCTGGCCGGGCTGGTGTCGCCGGTCTTGGTCAACGAGACCACGATCGGGCCATAGGCCGGGCCACCCTCGGTCGTGTTCAGATGACCGTCCTTGTTGGTGTCATCACCGGCAACCGGGCACTCGTGCCGGGCGGTGGCACCGAAGTGGATGTGGGCCGCGTGCGGCTGGTCGGCCAGCAAGCCGGTGGCCGACATCGTCACGTTGATCGTCGTGCCGGTCACCGCGACCGTCGCGGTACCACTGGCATTGACCCCGTTCAGGGCGACCGGCCGCAGTCTGGCCGTGCTGTTGCCGTCTGCGGCCAGGGCCGAGCCAACACCCAGGGGCAGCAGGGCGGCCGCACCCAACGCCGCGGTAGCGAGCTTATAGGACGTACGCATAATCACTCCTTGCTTCGGGCGACCTCAAGCCGCCGACTTCGTTTGGGTAGTTCCGAGCAACAGTTGTTCGCTGCGCCGCCGCGATCGGATTGGCGATCTCGGAAATGACGTTCTCTTGACCTTTCTTCAAACCTGATCGAGCTGTCAGCGA
>JAYSQM010000346.1:0-1964 GCA_043721575.1 Phycicoccus sp. | reverse complement strand
GCCGGCTCTGGGCGAATCGGTGACCGAGGGCACGGTCACCCGTTGGCTCAAGGCCGAGGGTGACCAGATCGAGGTCGACGAGCCGTTGCTCGAGGTCTCGACCGACAAGGTCGACACGGAGATCCCTTCGCCGGTTGCCGGCATCGTCACCAAGATCCTGGTCGCCGAGGACGAGACCGTCCCGGTGGGCGCCGAACTGGCCATCGTCGGTGGCCGGACCGGGGCAGTGCCCGCCCCGGCAACCACGGTCCATCAGACCGCTCCGGCGGCGGCCGCTCCCACCCCTGCACCCGCTCCCACCCCTGCACCCGCACCCGCACCTGCGGCTCCGGTTTCCACGGTCGCGGCTGCGGCGCCGGCGCCCAGCGCAACTGACGCCGCGGCATACGTGACGCCGTTGGTGCGCAAGCTGGCCAGCGACAACAGCATCGATCTCTTAGCACTGAAGGGCACCGGTGTCGGCGGCCGGATTCGCAAGCAGGACGTGCTCGATGCCGCCTCGGCCGCCAAGGCGGCAGCGGCCCCCGCTGTCACTGCAGCCCGTGCCTCAGCCAGCGCACCCGCGCCCGCCGGCTCGACGGCTGGTGCTGGAGTCGCCGTCTCGCCCAAGCGCGGAACCACCGAGAAGATGAGCCGGCTGCGCAAGGTCATCGCGGCGCGCATGGTCGAGTCGCTGCAGGTCTCCGCACAGCTCACCACCGTCGTCGAGGTCGACGTCACCAAGATCGCGAGACTGCGCGACAGGGCCAAGCGTGACTTCGAGACCCGCGAGGGCACCAAGCTCAGCTTCCTGCCGTTCTTCGCACTCGCTGCCGTCGAGGCCCTCAAGGCCCACCCGAGCGTCAACTCCAGCGTCGTCGGTGACGAGATCATCTACCACGGCTCCGAGAACCTCGGCGTTGCGGTCGACACTGAACGCGGCCTGCTCGTGCCCGTGATCAAGGACGCCGGCGACCTCAACATCGCCGGGCTGTCCCGCAAGATCGCCGACCTGGCCGAGCGGACCCGCACGAACAAGGTCTCCCCCGATGAGCTGGGCGGTGGCACCTTCACGCTCACCAACACCGGTAGTCGCGGGGCGTTGTTCGACACCCCGATCATCAACCAGCCCAACGTCGCCATCCTCGGCACCGGCGCGGTCGTCAAGCGTCCCGTCGTGGTCAAGGACAACGACGGCGGCGAGACGATCGCGATCCGCTCGATGGTCTATCTGGCACTGTCCTACGACCACCGAGTGGTTGACGGCGCGGACGCCGCACGGTTCCTGACCACGATGAAGTCCCGCCTCGAAGAGGGTGCCTTCGATGCCTCCCTGGGCCTCTAGTCCACACAACGCCTCCAGACCACCTGGTCGTATGCCGCAGCGTGTCGCCATCTCGGGTGCTTCCGGTCTGATCGGCGGCGCGCTGTCGGCGTTCCTGCGCGCCCGAGGCGACGAGGTCGTGCACCTCGTCCGCCGCCAGCCGCAAACAAGCTACGAGGTCGGCTGGGATCCCGCGTCGCGAACGCTCGACCCCGGTGACCTCTCCGGCCTCACGGCTGTCGTTCACCTCGCAGGAGCCGGCGTGGGAGACCACCGGTGGACTCCGGCATACAAGGAGCAGATCCTTGCCTCCCGTGTCAATGGCACTGCCACCATCGCCACGGCGCTGGCCGATCTCGGCGAGCCCATCGCACTCGTGAGTGGTTCCGCGATCGGCGCCTACGGTGACCGCGGTGAAGAGATTCTCAGCGAGGACAGCGAGACTGGACAAGGTTTCCTGGCGGATGTGGTCAGCGCCTGGGAGTCCGCGACCAAGCCTGCACAGGACGCGGGGCTGCGTGTCGTGCACGCACGCACGGGACTCGTCCTGACCCCCGATGGTGGCGCCATGGAGCGGGTGCTCCCACTGGCAAGGTTCGGCCTGGCCGGTCCGCTGGGCTCGGGGCGGCAGTACTGGAGCTGGATCACGCTGCACGACGAG
>JAYSQM010000345.1:0-1119 GCA_043721575.1 Phycicoccus sp. | reverse complement strand
ATCGACCACGACGGTCTGCTGGTCGGCATCATCACCAACCGCGACCTGCGCTTCGAGACGGACTTCACCCGTCCGGTCTCCGAGGTCATGACACGGATGCCGCTGGTCACCGCGCGCGTGGGCGTGGACAAGCTGGACGCACTGGCGCTGCTGGCCAGCAACAAGATCGAGAAGCTCCCGCTGGTCGACGAGGCCGGGCGGCTCAAGGGATTGTTCACAGTCAAGGACTTTGTCAAGGCCGAGCAGTACCCGATGGCCACCAAGGATGACTCGGGCCGGTTGCGGGTGGGTGCCGCCATCGGCTTCTTCGGTGACGCGTGGGAGCGGGCCATGACGTTGGTCGAAGCCGGCGTTGACCTGCTGGTCGTGGACGTTGCCAACGGTCACGCTCGTGGTGTGATCGACTTGATCGCCAAGCTCAAGGGCGAGCTGGTTGCCGGGCATGTCGACATCGTCGGTGGCAATACCGTGACGCGCGCTGGCGCACAAGCGCTGATCGACGCCGGCGCTGATGGCGTCAAGGTCGGAATCGGGCCGGGTTCGATCTGCACGACCCGAGTCGTGGCCGGCGTCGGCGTCCCGCAGGTCACCGCGATCTATGAAGCCGCCCTGGCGTGCAAGGCAGCAGGGGTCCCGGTCATCGGTGACGGCGGCCTGCAGTACTCCGGCGACATCGCCAAGGCGCTCGTGGCGGGCGCCGACACCGTGATGCTCGGCTCCTTGCTGGCCGGCTGCGAAGAGAGCCCGGGTGAGCTGGTCTTCATCAACGGCAAGCAGTTCAAGTCCTATCGCGGCATGGGCTCCCTTGGTGCCATGCAGTCCCGCGGCCGGGGCAGGTCCTACTCCAAGGACCGCTACTTCCAGGGCGACGTCACCGATGACGACCTGGTGGTGGCCGAGGGCATCGAGGGTCAGGTGCCCTACCGCGGTCCGCTGGCGGCCGTGGCATACCAGCTGATCGGCGGTCTGCGTCAGTCCATGTTCTACGTGGGCGCGCCGTCGATCCCCGAGCTGCAGGCTCGTGGCAAGTTCGTCCGGATCACCGCGGCGGGGCTCAAGGAGAGCCACCCGCACGACATCCAGATGACCGTCGAGGCGCCCAACTACAGCCGGCGTTGA
>JAYSQM010000344.1:0-2838 GCA_043721575.1 Phycicoccus sp. | reverse complement strand
CCCTCGATCGGTATGCCGCGGTGGCGCTCGCGCAGGCCCGCGCTGGTGCACACGTGCTGGGCCTGAGCGGGATGATGGACGGCCAGGTCGGCCACGTCCGCGCGGTGCTGGACCAGGCTGGCTTCACCGACACCGTCATCCTGGCTTATGCCGCCAAGTACGCCTCAGGGTTCTACGGGCCGTTCCGCGAAGCGGTGGAGTCCACCCTGCAAGGCGACCGGTCGACATACCAGCAGGATCCGGCCAACGCGAGGGAGTCCCTGCGTGAGGTCGAGCTCGACCTGGCGCAGGGCGCGGACATCGTGATGGTCAAGCCGGCGTTGCCCTACCTCGACATTCTCTCGCAGGTGGCCCAGATGTCGCCGGTGCCGGTGGCGGCCTACCAGGTGTCGGGGGAGTACGCCCAGATCGAGGCCGCTGCGGCCCACGGCTGGATCGACCGCGAGCGGGTGATGATGGAGTCACTGACCTCGATCCGGCGGGCCGGTGCTCAGATCATCCTGACCTACTACGCGCTCGAGGCCGCCCGGCTCCTGCGCGCAGGTCCGCCGTACCCCTGACCGAACACCGCCGCGGCACCATTTCGGGTCTTTGGCGACCGTCATAAGGTGCCGGAGCGGTGTTCGGTGGGGAAACGCGGCGGGGGCTCAGGCCTGGACGAGCTGAACGTCCAGGGCGATCTTGACCTTCTCGCCGACGAGAACGCCGCCGCCCTCGATCGCGACGTTCCAGGTCAGGTCGAAGTCCTTGCGGTTGATCTCGGTGGTTGCCTCGAAGCCGGCGCGGGTGCCGCCCCACGGGTCGGCGCTGATGCCAGCGAAGTCCAGGTCGAAACTGACCGCCTTGGTGATGCCCTTGATGGTGAGGTGGCCCTCGAGGGAGTCGTTCGTGACCTCGGTGGACTTGAATGTCATGGTGGGGTTGTTCTCGACGTCGAAGAATTCGGCCGACCTCAGGTGCGCATCGCGATCTGCGCTATTGGTGTCGATGGATGCCAGCTGCACCGTGGCCTCGACGGTGGACTGCTCGAACGGCTGGGCGACGGTAACGATCGCGGCAAAGTCCTTGAACTGGCCGCGGACCTTGCTCACCATGAGGTGGCGAGCGGTGAAGCCGACCTCGCTGTGCGAAGCGTCGACGTTCCAGGCGCCAGCGCTGAGGTCAGAGAGCTTGCTCATGGTGGTACTCCTTGGGTGGTTGATTGGCGATGGTGAGTTTCGTTATGCTGCGACGCTAGCAGGATTAAGTTTATTTTTCAACTAAAGAACGGTATGATCCATTCCATGAACTCACACACGCCGCAGTGGCTCGATGCGGACGAGCAGCACGCCTGGCGCGACTTCCTGCGCGCCAGCCGCTTGCTGGAAGCTGCCCTGGATCATGACCTCCAGGTCCACGGGCTGCAGCTGTCCGAGTACGAGATCATCTCCATGCTCTCCGAGCAGCCGGACCGACGACTTCGGATGTCCGAGATCGCCGAGCTTGTCGTGCAGTCCCGCAGCCGGTTGACGCACACGGCCGGCCGCCTCGAGAAGCGCGGATGGGTGCTACGCGAGGCCTGCGTGGGGGATCGACGCGGGGTTGAGCTCGTGCTGACCGAGGCCGGTCAAGCCGAGATCGCCCGGATGGCGCCGACGCATGTTGGAAGTGTTCGTGGCAATCTCCTGGACCACCTCTCGCGCGAGGACTTCCTCGCCCTCGGCCGCTCCATGGCGGCCATCAGTACTGGCATCCAGGGCACGGGGGCCTGCGACGAGGTTCGCGCGGCCGAGGAACAGCCTGTCTGAGGCTTTGGCCCGGTCGCGGTCCTGAGGCTGAGACAATGGCGCTCATGACGGCGACGAACCTGACGGCCCCCCAGACGCCCTACCCGTATCACGCGCCGTCCTCCCAGGCGCTGCTGACCCGCGCTGCTGCGGTCACCCCCGGCGGGGTCAACAGTCCCGTGCGCGCCTTTCGGGCCGTCGGCGGTACGCCGCGGTTCATGTCCAGCGCCACGGGCCCCTACCTCACCGACGTCGACGGCCGCGAGTATGTCGACCTGGTGTGCTCATGGGGTCCGATGATCCTGGGGCACGCGCATCCCGACGTGCTGGCCGCGGTTCAGGCTGCAGCTCTCAAGGGGTTCAGCTTCGGGACACCGAGCGAGAACGAGGTCGCTCTCGCCGAGGAGATCGTGGCGCGGGTGCAGCCTGTCGAGCAGGTGCGCCTGGTCAGCAGCGGCACCGAGGCGACGATGAGCGCCTTGCGCGTGGCCCGAGGGTTCACGGGTCGATCCAAGGTCGTGAAGTTTGCAGGCTGTTACCACGGGCACGTCGACGCGCTCCTGGCCTCGGCGGGCAGCGGTCTGGCCACGTTCGCGTTGCCGGACTCTGCCGGAGTCCCCGCGTCGAGCGCCGGCGAGACGATCGTGTTGCCGTACAACGATGTCACGGCCCTCGAGGCAGCCTTCGCCGAGCATGGCGACCAGATCGCAGCGGTGATCACCGAGGCCTCGCCGGGCAACATGGGTGTCGTCCCGCCGCTGGCCGGCTTCACCGAGGCGCTGCGGCGGGTGACCACGGCGCATGGCGCACTGCTGATCTCCGATGAGGTCATGACCGGGTTCCGTTGCAGCGCCTCGGGTTGGTACGGCCTCGAGGGGCCGTATGACGGCGGCGCACCTGACCTGTTCACCTTCGGCAAGGTCATGGGCGGCGGCTTCCCGGCGGCGGCCTTCGGTGGTCGCGCCGACATCATGGCGATGCTCGCCCCTGACGGACCCGTCTACCAGGCCGGGACGCTGTCGGGCAACCCGGTGGCGACAGCGGCCGGCCTGGCAACCCTGAAGGGCTGCAC
>JAYSQM010000343.1:0-1450 GCA_043721575.1 Phycicoccus sp. | reverse complement strand
CCCACCAGCGCGAAGGGCCGGAAGAGGCCGTTGCTGGTCACGATCGTCTGGTTGTCGCCCAGGACGGGCTGGCGGTCGACCCAGCCATGCAGCAACGGGTCGAACCCGCCGAGCAGCTTGGGTCGGTGCCTGGCGGCCGGCGCGCGGCGACCGGCCAGGTCGACCAGACCACCTGGCAGCTCCTCCAGATCTGTGCTGATCGCGCGCAGCCCACGGCGCGCGTCGCCAAGGGTGATGCCGGCCCACCTGGCCAGGTCGCGATCGTGGGCGGGGCCATGGCCCGCCAGGAAACGTCGGGCCAGATCCGACAAGGCGGTATCGCGGTCGCTCACCTTCGGCGGGGCAGCCAGCCAGTCGCGGACGAGGACGAATGCCTGGTCTCTGCCGATGACCGGACCGCGAATCGTCAGCCCACGGAGGGCGGACAGAAACAGGATGTGGACCATTGCCTGTCCGGCGACGGGCACATCCGCCGCCTGCACGAGCTCGCGTAACCGGGTGCGGGTCATCGGGCCGTTCGTGGCGATAGCGGCCTCGATGACGGCGACACCGCGATCGGCCTGAACAGGCGAAACCCCCTCTTGTTCAAGGCGTTTGGCGTTTCCGGTGGCCAGCTGCGGTGTCGTGAGCTGCTGCAGCCACCAGTAGTCCGTCGGCCGGACCAGATGGAGCGTGCCGCGGTTCAGCCACGTCACGAGGAGAGTCCGGTCGTTGAGCTCGCGGTCCACGTCGGCCGCGGTGAGCCCGGTGGTGCGGCACCTGATGGCCAGTCGCGCGGCGCGAAGGTCCTGCGCCTGCACCGCCAACAGCCGCTCGACGACCTCACCGACCTCACCGACCTCACCGACAGCGTCGACTGGTGGCCCTACCAACATCTGCGCCGCCAACCGGCGGTGGTCGCGCTCGCGCTCGATGGCTCTCGCAGTCGATGCTGGGACCATGACCGTGACCCTATCCAATGCAGTTTCCCCGGACTCCACTCTCGTTCCCCAGGAAGTCCTCCCCCTGGCAGTCCGGGGGTGGTTCGGGTGAGCACCGGCGCGCAGGTCCGACTGCTACCGCCGGTCGTCTACCTTGGACCGCTTGCCCTTGGGTGGGCGCTGCACTGGTGGCGACCGTGGACCATTCCGGGCGCCGGCGCGTTGACCGTGGCCGGGCTGGCCCTGGTGCTCGTCGGTGTTGCCCTGACGATCTGGTCGGTGGTCACGTTCGGCCGCGCGCACACGACCGTCATCCCCTGGGAGCAGGTGTCGACAATGGTCACCACCGGGCCGTTCCGGTTCAGCCGCAACCCGATCTACCTCGCTGACGGCGTCGCCTATCTCGGTGCCACCCTGCTCATCAACAGTTGGTGGCCGCTGCTGGTGCTGCCCGGCATTCTCCTGGTGATGCGACGCAAGGTCATCGACCGCGAGGAGCGTTACCTGACAGAGCGATTCGGCAACGCCTA
>JAYSQM010000342.1:0-5527 GCA_043721575.1 Phycicoccus sp. | reverse complement strand
TGCGGCGTCAGGCACGCAGCCTGCTGCGCCCCGGCCCCCCGCCCGCCGATCTGCACTCGGCACTGAAGGTCGCCCAGGAGCAGCGGGTTACCTGGGGTCAGCTGGCCGGAGCCGGAGGGCGTCCCGAGGTGCCCGGTGGGATCGACGACGCCGAGAACACCTATGAGGCCCTCACCCGCGACCTGGGCTGGTTGGGCGCTCGGCTGGCCACGACGGAAGCCGGTGGTGATCTGTTGGGGACGCCGCTGGCCGATCTGCAGGTTCGGCTCGTCGCGTTGGCCAAGCGTCGCGATCGCCTCGCCGTGCTGCCCCGAGTCGTCTCGGTGATCGATGACCTGCGCGAGTCCGGGATGGGGCCGCTGGTCGACGATCTCGCCGCTCGCGGGGTGGCCGCCGCCGACGTGGGTTTCGAGATGGATTTTGTCTGGTGGACCTCGCTGCTCGATGACATCAGCGTCCGCGACAGTGCCTATGGCGCACACGACGGCGACTTCCTGCGTCGGGTGGGGTCCGAGTACATCGAGGCCGACCACGCGCACCTGGCCGCAACCGTTGACCGGGTGCGCGCCGCGGTCGGGCGTCGACTGCGCGAGGTCCTCGCCGACCACCCCGAGCAGGAGGCGTTGGTGCGTGCGGAGGCGGGCAAGTCGCGGCGGCACCGGCCCTTGCGCGACCTGTTGCCCCGTGCCGGCGAGACGCTGACCGCGATCAAGCCCTGCTGGGCGATGAGCCCCTTGGTGGTTGCCTCGATTCTGCCTGCCGGACGCTGGTTCGACGTGGTGATCTTCGACGAGGCGTCGCAGATCCCGCCCGCGCAGGCGGTCTCGGCCATCTCACGAGCCACCCAGGTGGTCGTCGCGGGCGATGAACGGCAGCTGCCCCCGACCAGTTTCTTCACCGCGGCGACCGACGAGGACGCCACCACGGATTCGGGGGATCCCACCGCCGACTCGCTGACCGAGGGGTTCGAGTCGATCCTCGACGTCCTCTCTGCCGCGTTGCCGGTGCGCCGGCTGACCTGGCACTACCGCTCGCTGGACGAGCGCCTGGTGTCCTTCGCCAACGCCCAGATGTATGACGGCGCGCTCGTCACCTTCCCCGGTACCAGCGACGAGGCCGTGGTCCGGCTCGAGGTCGTCGACGGCTCGGCGCCGGTCCAGCCGGGCCTCGAGGCGATCGAGTCCACGCAGGCCGAGGTCGACCGTGTCGTCGAGCTGGTGCTTTCGCATGCGCGCACGCGCCCGAGCGAGTCGCTCGGCGTCATCGCGCTGGGCATCAAGCATGCGACCCGGATCCTGGATGCGCTGCGCGTGGCCCTGATCGGCGCCGAGGGCGTCGGCGACTTCTTCGACGAGGACAGCGCCGAGCGGTTCTTCGTCAAGAACCTCGAGCGGGTCCAGGGCGACGAGCGTGACGCGATCATCCTCTCGATCGGCTACGGCAAGACCCCGCACGGCCGGGTGCTACACCGCTTCGGGCCGCTCAACCTCGAGGGTGGCGAGCGCCGCCTCAACGTCGCGATCACCCGCGCTCGCCGCA
This sequence comes from Phycicoccus sp., assembly GCA_043721575.1. Lineage (GTDB taxonomy): Bacteria > Actinomycetota > Actinomycetes > Actinomycetales > Dermatophilaceae > UBA4719. The sequence continues at coordinate 3,988 of JAYSQM010000342.1, read as the reverse complement.
GGATGACCGTCGTCTCCTCGTTCACCGCTGCTGATCTCGACCCGACCCGGCTCAAGGCCCGCGGCGCACTCATGCTGCGGGACTTCCTCTCGTATGCCGCACACGGCGGCTGCCAGCCCACCCCGCAGGCTCAGACCGGGCCGGACTCTCCGGACTCTCCGGGCGGACCGGCCGCTCAGAGCGCGCTGCCCGGTGTGGTCCACATTGTGCCCCCGCCGGATCCGCTGGTCGCTGACCTGGCGGCCCGCCTGCGGACCGAGGGTCTGGTGGTGCACGTCGGCTACGGGACGTCGGTTCAACGCCTCGACCTTGCTGTCGAGGACCCGCACCGGCGCGGCCGGGTTCTGGTTGCGGTCGAGACCGACGGCAGGCGCTATGCCGCGATGTCGAGTACTCGCGATCGTGACCGGTTGCGGATCGAGCAGCTGCGTCGTCTTGGCTGGGAGCACGTGCGCGTCTGGAGCACCGACCTGTTCCGCGACCCGGCGCGAGACGTGGCGCGGGTCAGCGCTGCCGTCCGCGCAGCCTCGCAGGCCAATCCAGCCCGTGAGGAGGCGACCATTCCTGGGCCCCCGGAAGAGCTGGCCGACCATCCCGCCGACGCCAGTCCGCAAGCCAACGCGACCGGGTCCAAGCCCGAGCAGACCCGTGACGTCCCCCGCAAGCGGGAGGTGCCCCCACCCGACGCCGGATGGGCTGAGCGGCCCGACGAGGGTTCACACGACCAATGGCTGCACGAGCAGCGGCCGCCGCACTGGGGCTGACGTCAGCCGCGCAGCCGAGGTCAGGACGAGGTGAGGTGTCGCGGACTCAGGACAGGCCGACCACGTTGCCGTCCTGGTCGATGTCGATCCGCTCGGCGGCCGGGTGCTTCGGCAGCCCGGGCATCGTCCGCATCTCGCCGCAGATGGCGTAGACGTAGCCGGCGCCGACAGCGGCCCGGACCTCTCGCACCGGCATCCGCCAGCCGGTCGGGGCACCCAGCAGGGTCGGGTCCGACGACAGGGACAGGTGTGTCTTGGCGATGACGACCGGGAACTCCCCGTAGCCCAGCACCTCGAAGCGTTTCAGCTGCTTCGCCACCGACGGCGCCAGGTCGATGCCGTCGGCGCCGTAGATCTCCCGTGCCACCTTCTCGATCTTGTCGACGAGCGGCAGGTCGAGATTGTAGAGGTAGCGGAACGACGTCGGCTCCTCCGCTGCCTCGACGACGAGAGCGGCTAGCTCCAGCGCCCCCTTCCCGCCGTCGGCGACGTGCCGGGTAACTGCCACCCGGGCGCCGGCCTGCGCCGCGATCTGCCGGATGACCTCGTGCTCCGACTCGTGGTCGGAGGGAAACGCGTTGATGGCTACCACCGGTGATACCCCGAAGCGGCGCACGATCTCGATGTGCCGCTTCAGATTCGGACCACCGAGCCGGACATCCTCGGGGTTCTCCTCGAGCATCTCCGGGGGGAGCGGGCGGCCCGCGACGACCTGGTAGCGACCCGAGTGTGTCTTCAGCGCGCGCACCGTGACGACCAGCACGGCTGCGTCCGGTCGCAGCCCGGACGCCCGGCACTTCACGTCGAAGAAGCGCTCGGCGCCCATGTCGGCACCGAAGCCCGCCTCGGTGAGGAGGTAGTCCGCAGTGCGGATGCCGAGCAGGTCGGCGACGACCGAGGAGTTGCCGGTGGCGATGTTGCCGAAGGGCCCGGCATGGATCAGGGCCGGCGTGTTCTCCAACGTCTGCAACAGGTTTGGCTTCACAGCGTCGCGAAGCATGACCGTCATGGCCCCCGCCGCCTTGAGGTCCTCTGCGGTGACCGCAGCGCCCGCGTAGGTGAAACCCACGACGATGCGTCCCAGGCGTTCGCGAAGGTCCCGCAGCGAGGTGGACAGCGACAGGATCACCATCACCTCGCTCGCGGCGGTGATGTCGAACCCCGCCTGCCGAGGCACACCGTCCATCCGCTCGCCGAGGCCCACGACAACGTTGCGCAGGGCGCGGTCGTTGACGTCCAGCACCCGCCGCCAGGCGATCGTCCGCGCGTCGATGCCGAGCTCGTTGCCGTGGTGCAGGTGGTTGTCGACCATGGCTGTGAGCAGGTTGTGCGCCGAGGTGACGGCGTGGAAGTCGCCGGTCAGGTGCAGGTTCACGGCCTCCATCGGCACGACCTGGCTGTAGCCAGCTCCCGCCGCGCCGCCCTTGATGCCGAATGTCGGCCCGAGTGAAGGCTGCCGCAGCGAGAGCATCGACCGGTGCCCGAGCAATGACAGACCCTGGGCCAGCCCGATCGCCGTGGTGGTCTTTCCCTCACCCAGGGGCGTGGGTGTCACCGCTGTGATGACGACGTACTTCGCAGGCGCCCGGTCGGAAAGGGCGGCCTGTGCCGTCGGAGCGACCTTGGCGATGTACCTGCCGTAGGGCTCGAGATGCTTCGCTGCGATGCCGGCCGAGGCCGCGACCTCCTCGATGGGCAGCAGGTCGGCAGCCCGGCCGATCTCGAGGTCGGTGAGGAAGGGGTTTGTCATGCGCAAAGCATCGCAGCCGTCACCCGTTCCCATTCCGCAGTGTGTCCAATCAGGCTCGAACCAGCCAACGTGATCGGGTTCACGGATGGATCATGGTGATTCCCACACCTGGCTGCTGTGCCATCGTGGTCAACGCCTCGCACGCCTCGGCCAGATCAATCGAGCGCGCAATGAGCTTTTGTGGGGCAAGTACGCCAGCCTCGATCTCGGACAGCAACGCCGGGTATGAGCGCGCCGCCAGACCGTGCGTGCCGAACAGCTCCAGCTCGTAGGAGATTACCCGCGACATAGGAACCGGTGGCTGCTGATCGTTCCCGAGCATCAGGCCGACCTGCACATGCCGGCCCCGCCTGCCAAGCGACAGGATCGAGTTCGTGCAGGTCTGCACGCTGCCGAGCGCGTCGATCGACACCCGCGCCCCGCCGCCCGTGATGTCCTGGATCTCGGCGGGCACGTTGGTGTCCTCGCGGGCGAGCACCGTCTCGGCCGCACCTGCCTCGCGTGCGAGCGCAAGCGCGTCTGGGGAGATGTCGACCGCCACCACGCGGGCACCGTGCGCGGCCGCGATCATCACCGCGGAAAGGCCCACTCCACCGCACCCGTGCACGGCAACCCAGTCGGCAGGTTCGGGGCGCCCCAGCTGTCGGACGGCACGGTACGCGGTAGCGAACCGGCAACCGAGACTGGCCGCGACGTCGAACGACATCTGGTCCGGCAGTCGGACCAGGTTGAGCTCGGCACGGTCGATTGCCACCAGCTCGGCGAACGACCCCCAGTGTGTGAACCCCGGCTGGGACTGCCGCTCGCACACCTGCCCGTCGCCGCGCAGACAGGTCGCGCACTCGCCGCAGGCACAGACGAACGGCACGGTGACCCGGTCGCCCACCCGCCAGCTCGTGACGGACGGCCCCGCCTCGGCGATCACGCCGGCGAGCTCATGACCCGGCACGTGCGGCAGCGCGATGCCATCGTCGTGACCCATCCAGCCGTGCCAGTCGCTGCGGCACAGTCCGGTGGAACGGACCTCGATCAGGACACCAGCTGGCGGGCAGGCAGGATCGTGCACCTGCGCCACCCTTGGTCGGGCGCCAAACTGCTCGAACAGAACCGCCCGCACCGGCTACCCCCGCGAGCCGCCGATCCGACGGACCGCCGCCCAGGCCAGCGGTAGCAGTCCCGCGGCCAGCAAGGCCTTCAGCGCGTCGCCCATCAGGAACGGCAGGACGCCCTTCTGGAAGGCCCAGGCCATATCCTGCCCGGTCACCAGTGCGAGCACCGTGGCTCCGAACGCGTAGATGACCACCGACCCCACCGCGTACGAGGCAAACACGCGGACCGGAGTGCGGCTCCAGCCGCCCCGCGCCAGGCGACCGACGATGTAGCCGGCCACGATGAAGCCGAGCAGGTAGCCGCCTGTGGCGCCGAAGACGGCGTCGGCGCCGCCCATGTGTTGGGCCAGGACAGGGAGTCCCGC
>JAYSQM010000341.1:0-1534 GCA_043721575.1 Phycicoccus sp. | reverse complement strand
ACGACGTTCTCGACCCGGGCGGCGCGTGGTGCTAGCCCCCACGACGTGATCCTCGTCGCCGGCGGTGACACCCTGCTCAGCCCGGGCAAGGGCAACCCTTCGGCCGTGGCAGGTCGGGCGGGCCTCGCCGATCTCGCAGATCAGACCGCGCGGGCCCTCAGGGCAGACGGGGTCACCAGCATTAGGCTGCACATCGACGAGCGTTATGCCCCAGGTCCCTGGTATGCGCCGGGATGGCAGGCCGCTGACGTCAGTGCGGGCCTGACCGGCCCGGTGGCCATGCTCGGGCTCTCCACCGAGCGGCCGGTTCCCGGCGCGGTGGCGTTCGCCGATCCCGTATCCAGCACTGCCAGGGCATTTCGCAAGCAGCTGGCCGGCCATGGCCTCACCGTTGCCCCCGCGATCGACCATATGGCGCGGCTCGTGGGAGCGCCTGATCTCGGCGTGGTCCGGTCTGCGCCGCTGACCGACCTGTTGGGGCTGGCCCTTCGCGACAGCGACGACGCCCTGACTGAGTCGCTGGCCCGTCGAGCGGCCTTCAAGGCGGGTAAGCCGACCTCGTTCGCCGACGTGGCCGCATGGGTCAAGAAGACCGTGAAGGCCAGGGGGGTCAGCGTCGCGGGTGTCACCATGATCGACACCAGCGGGCTCTCCCCGGGCTCCTTTGTCGCCGCGCGTGCGCTCGGTGACGTGCTCGCCCTGGCCGCAGGGGGCCAGGACCCGGCGCTGCAGGATGTCGTCGCCCAGCTGCCGGTCGCAGGCCTGAGCGGGACGTTGGCAGACCGGTTCCGCGGGGGCTCGTCGCACCCCGCCGCAGGGATCGTCCGGGCCAAGACGGGTACGTTGACCGGTGCCAGCGCCCTTGCCGGAACGGTCGTGGACAAGGATGGCAGGTTGCTGGTCTTTGCGATCCTGGCGGACCGGATCCCGCCCGGTGTGGGAACGCTGACCGCGCGAGCGGCGTTGGACCGCTTCGTGGCGACGCTCGCGTCGTGCGGGTGCGGCTGAGAGAGGAAACAGTCATCGTGACGTCATTGGAGACGGCTTCGCAGCCACCGAGAGGGACCCACACCAGCGGCTATGTCGACTGGGGCTTCGCGAAGGCCACCGGTCGTCGCATGGTCGCGGCGGGCCCCAAGGTCACGCCAGCTCAGGCGGACAAGGTCGTCAGCGACCTGCGTTCGGCTGCCGAGCGTTCTCGCGGCCCGGTCGCCGAGACGGCACGGATGCACTCACCCGCGGGCAGCGGCCCGGTCCTGATCGTGGATCGTCCGGGCTGGATCGACGCCAACATCGACTCGCTGAAGTCCATGCTGGAGCCGGTCGTCGCCGCGATGCTGGCCAAGCGCAAGCCCATGGCGCAGCCCGGTTCGAACCTGGCCCTGGAGGTCGGCGGCAAGGTGACCGGCGCCGAGGCGGGCGCACTCATGTCCTTCCTGGCGAGCAAGATCCTGGGTCAGTACGACCTCGCCCCCGACGGCACGCCCCGGCTGATGCTCGTGGCGCCCAACGTGCTGCAGACCGAAATGGACAT
>JAYSQM010000340.1:0-1516 GCA_043721575.1 Phycicoccus sp. | reverse complement strand
GGACAACGAGCCCGGCATTGGTCGGGGACCGCGCCGCGCGGAGGGAGTGACCGAGTTCATGGGGATGCTGGCCACCAGGCTGGTGTTGCTGAAACCCCGCGACCCGGAATCGAAAGGGATCGTCGAACGCCGCAACGGGTGGTTCGAGACCTCGTTCATGCCGGGGCGGAGGTTCGCCTCGCCGGCAGACTTCAATACCCAGTTCAGTGATTGGCTGCAACTGGCGAACTCCAGGGTCGTGAGGACGGTCAAAGCGCGCCCGGTGGATCGTCTCGACACGGACCGGGCCGGCATGCTGCCTCTGCCGCCGATCGCGCTGCAACTGGGCTGGCGGAACCGGGTCCGGCTCGGACGCGACTACTACGTCCGTGTCGACTCCAACGATTACTCCGTCGACCCGACCGCGATCGGCCGCCTCGTGGACATCACGGCGGACCTGGAACGGGTTCGGGTGCGTCTCGAGGGTCGGGTGATCACCGAACACGCCCGGGTTTGGGCCAGAGGATCGACGATCATCGATCCTGCCCACGTTGCGACCGCGAGACTGCTTCGGGACCAGTTCCAACGCCCTCGCGCTATCACCATCGATGACGAGCTCACCCGGGACTTGGCTGACTACGACAGGGCATTCGGCCTCACCAGCACGGAGGCCGCCTCGTGAGCGCGGCCAAAGCCCCATCGGACGCGGTGAAGCAAATCACCTATCTCGCTGCCGCACTGAAAGCACCGCGCATTTTGGAGGCCGCGACCCGCCTTGCCGACCAGGCCCGCGATGCCGGCTGGACCCATGAGGACTACCTCTCTGCGGTCCTCGAACGGGAAGTGTCCGCCCGCAATGCCTCCGGCGCAGAGCTGCGGATCCGAGCTGCCGGGTTCGGCTCCCGGAAAACCCTCGAGGACTTCGATTGGGACGCGCAACCCACGATCCGGCAACAGGTCGGCGCGCTGGCTTCGGGAGGGTTCCTCACCGAGGCCCGCAACGTGGTCCTCCTCGGACCACCAGGAACCGGGAAAACTCACCTCGCAACCGCCCTGGGGATCGTCGCGGCCCGGCACGGACATCGCGTGCTGTTCGCGACCGCAACGGACTGGGTCACCCGCCTCACCGACGCCCACCGGCACGGCCAGCTGCCCGCCGAGCTGGCGAAGCTGCGGCGTTACGGGTTGATCATCGTTGACGAGGTCGGCTACCTCCCCTTCGAGCAAGATGCCGCAAATCTGTTCTTCCAACTCGTCTCGAGTCGCTACGAACATGCCTCGTTAATCCTCACCTCGAACCTGCCCTTCAGCAGCTGGGGCGGGGTCTTTGGCGACCAAGCCGTCGCCGCCGCGATGATCGATCGGATCGTTCACCACGCCGACGTCCTCACGTTGAAAGGAGCCTCCTACCGGCTCCGCGGACGCGGCATCGACAGCCTTCCCAGCATCAGAACCCAAGAACCGGCACACTAGAAGCAGAAAACAGTGGCCTCGATTTCACCCGTCGCTTTGGCCTCAGATTCAGACGTTGTCGACA
>JAYSQM010000339.1:0-1254 GCA_043721575.1 Phycicoccus sp. | reverse complement strand
AGCCAGATGGACACGCCTTGTGCGGACAGTTCCTTGAGGTGGTCGGTCATGTCACTGGCCTCCTGCGGCCTGGATGGACTCCTGTGCTGCGGCCACGACGGCTGCAGGGGTGAAACCGAACTCACGGAACAGCGTCGCGGCGTCAGCCGACGCGCCGTAGTGGTCGATGCTGACGATGCGCCCGGCGTCCCCGACGACGTCGCGCCAGCCCATGGGCACGCCAGCCTCGACGCTGACGCGGGCCCTGACGTTCGGGGGGAGGACCTGGTCGCGGTAGCTCTGGTCCTGACCCTCGAACCACTCGCGGCACGGCATCGACACGACTCGAGTCGAAATCCCTTGTGCCTGAAGGGTTTCACGGGCGGCAACGGCGATGCTGAGCTCGGATCCCGTGGCGATGAGGATCACTGCCGGAGCTGAGCCAGTCGAGACCTCTGCTGAGCCCGTCGAGACCTCTGCTGAGCCCGTCGAGCCCTCCGTCGAGCCCGTCGAGCCCTCCGTCGAGCCCTCGAACAGCACGTAGGCGCCCTTGGCCGTGCCCTCGGCCGACGCGCATGTCTCGCGGTCCAGGGTCGGCAGCGCCTGCCGTGACAGAACCAGACCCGTCGGGCGGTCGGTGTGCTCCAAGATGGTGCGCCACGCGACCGCGGTCTCGTTGGCGTCGCCGGGACGGACGACATCCAGACCGGGGATGGCGCGCAGCGCTGCGAGGTGCTCGATCGGCTGATGGGTGGGGCCGTCCTCACCCAGACCGATGGAGTCGTGGGTCCAGACGAACGTCACCGCCAGCTTCTGGAGCGCGGCCAGTCGAACCGAGGCGCGCATGTAGTCCGAGAACACCAGGAACGTGCCGCCGTAGGCGCGGGTCAGCCCCTCGAGGGTGATGCCGTTGAGGATGCATCCCATACCGAACTCGCGGATGCCGAAGTGCAGGGTCCGGCCGTAGGGGCCGCCCTTCCACTGAGCCGTCTGCCTGCTCGCGGGGATGAAGCTGGTCGCGCCCTCCATCGTCGTGTTGTTGGACTCGGCCAGGTCCGCCGAACCACCCCAGAGCTCGGGCATGACGTCCGCCAGCGCGGCCAGCACTGTGCCGGAGGCCGCACGGGTCGCGATGCCCTTGGCATCGGGCGGGAACGTCGGGAAGGCTGACGCGAAGTTCGCCGGCAGCTCCCGGTTGACCAGGCGGTCGAGCAAGGAGGCGCGCTCGGCATGGGAAGCCCGCCAGTCGGCATACCCCTTGTCCCACGCGGCGTG
>JAYSQM010000338.1:0-2638 GCA_043721575.1 Phycicoccus sp. | reverse complement strand
TGGCGTTCTCGGCGAAGGTCACGCCGGTCTCGACCACGTCCTCAACGCCTGGGAACTCGCTCACGCCCACGATCGCGAGGTCGAGCCCGCCGACCAGGTCACCGAGGATCGCCTTGAGCTCGGCAACCTTGTGGGCATTGCGGGTCGCGAGGACGATCCGCCTCACGCAGTGACCTCTGCGAGCGCAGAGAGCTGAAGCCTGGTGAGCTCCGCACAGCCGCCGATGGCCAGGTCGAGCAGAGCGTTGAGCACCTCACGGTCAAAGGGCTCGGCCTCGGCGGTGCCCTGGATCTCGACGAACGCACCGGTTCCGGTCAGCACGACGTTCATGTCGGTATCGGCGCTCGAGTCCTCCGGGTAGTCCAGGTCGAGGACCGGTACACCGTTGACGACCCCAACGCTCACGGCCGCGACCGAGCCCTTGAGCGGCTGGGCGTTCTTGCCGATGGCACCATTGCGGCGGCCGGTCGCGATGGCGTCGGCGAGGGCCACATAGGCGCCGGTGATCGCGGCCGTCCGAGTGCCACCGTCGGCCTGGAGAACGTCACAGTCGAGGACGATCGTGTTCTCTCCCAACGCTTTGGTGTCGATCACAGCGCGCAGGCTGCGGCCGATCAGACGCGAGATCTCGTGGGTGCGACCGCCGATCCGGCCCTTGACCGACTCGCGGTCTGAGCGGGTGTTCGTGGCCCTCGGCAGCATGGCGTACTCGGCAGTCACCCAGCCCTCGCCGCTGCCCTTGCGCCACCGCGGCACGCCCGGGGTGAACGACGCGGCACACAGCACGCGGGTTCTGCCGAACTCCACCAGGACGCTGCCCTCGGCGTGGTCGAGCCAGTTGCGGGTGATCACAATGTCGCGGAGCTGGTTGGGGTCGCGGCCATCGTGACGGGCATCGTTGGAAGTCATGCGCCCAAGGCTAGGCGCTCGGGCTCAGAGGTCGTGTACGGCGTCTGGCTCAGAGGTCGTGTACGGCGTCTGGTTCGGCGAGCTCGATGTCACCGGGCCACACAGCCGCTGCCTGGGCACGGCATACGGACGGGTCGTTCCACGGGGGGATGTGCGTGAGCATCAGCCGCCGCACTCCTTCGGCGTCGACCGCGGCCTGCGCCGCCCGGCTGCCGGACAGGTGGATGCCCTGCGCCTCATCGCGACCGTCGATGAACGCCGAGTCAGCCAGGACCAGAGTTGCGTTGTGGCACAACGCTTTCAGGGCGTCGCAGGTGTCCGTGTCGCCGGTGTAGGCCAGCACCTTGCCGTCCGCCTCGACCCGGATGCCGTAGGCCTCCCCCGGGTGGCTGACCAGATGAGGAGTGACAGTGAAGGGCCCGATCCGGACCGCCTCACGATCGCCGAGCACACGGAAGTCGAACTCACCATGCATGCCGTCCGGCGGCGTCAGGTCATAGGCGCGGGCCATCCGCTCGCTCGTGCGTGGGGGGCCGTAGACAGGGATCCGGGTGCGCGGGACAACTGTGGGGTAGTACTTCTGGACGACGTAGAGGCCGCAGAGGTCAAGACAGTGGTCGGAGTGCAGATGGCTCAGCACCACGGCGTCGATGGCCAGCGGGTCGATGTGCCGTTGGAGGGCGCCCAGAGCGCCGTTGCCGAGGTCGAGCACGAGGTTCCAGGTGCGGCCCTCGTGCTCGGCCTGGACCAGATAGCAGGACGCAGGCGAGCTCGGCCCGGCGAACGAGCCGGAGCACCCAACAATGGTCAGCCTCAACGCGCCGCCGCCAAAGTCTCGATGCTGGCGCGCACGACCTCGGGGCCGAGGAACCGGCGGGCGAGACGCTCGAACTCCAGCGGGTCTCCGGTCGTAAGGAACTCGTGCTGCGGCGCCGGCAGGTCGTCGGGCCGCAGCGCGCGAGCATCGGCGAGCACACGGAATACGTCCTTGGCGGTCTCCTCGGCCGAGGACACCAGGGTGACGTCCTGCCCCATCACGTAGGAGATGACGCCGGTCAGCAATGGGTAGTGCGTGCAGCCGAGGATGAGGGTGTCGACGCCCTGGGCCGCGACCGGCTCGAGATAGGAGTGGGCGACCGCGAGCAGCTCCTCGCCAGAGGTGACACCGGACTCGACGAACTCGACGAACCGTGGGCAGGGCTGGCTCGTGACGGTGATCTGCGGGGCCGCCGCGAACGAGTCGACGTAGGCCTGGCTCTGGTGCGTGGCCTGCGTGGAGATGACGCCGACCCTGTTGTTACGGGTGGCTGCGACGGCTCGGCGGACCGCGGGACGGATCACCTCGATGACGGGGACGGCATAGCGCTCGCGGGCGTCGTGGAGCATGGCGGCCGAGGCAGAGTTGCAGGCGATCACGAGAGCCTTGACCCCGCGGTCCACCAGGGCGTCGAGGCATTCGAGGGAGTACTTGCGGACCTCGGCGATGGGGCGTGGACCGTAGGGCTGCCGGGCGGTGTCACCCAGGTAGATCACCGACTCGTGCGGCAGCTGGTCCAGGACGGCGCGGGCCACGGTCAGGCCGCCAAAGCTGCTGTCGAAGATCCCGATCGGTGCGTCCGCCACGGGTCCAGCGTAATTGCGCGAGCCCGCCGATCCCGTATCTTCGCACCGTCGCCTCCGTCACACACCGGGACCGGTCATCCGCCAGGACCGGTCATCCGCCGGGACC
>JAYSQM010000337.1:0-17545 GCA_043721575.1 Phycicoccus sp. | reverse complement strand
CCGGTCATCACCGAGATCAGGGCGGCGTGGTCACCGGCCCGAGCTGAAGCAGTCGCAACGACGACGCGCGCGTTCTGGGCCTGGACTGCCGACAAACCTGGGATCGGGCCGGAGGTGGCGCAGAGCGAACCACCCGTCAGTCCCGGAAAGCTGCTGTCGCCGGCCACGTCGGTCGTGCCGCCGATCAGCACGACGAGTGCCGTCAACCCGGCAACGGGAGCCGACAGGATAGCGGCGGCGAGGCTCAGTCCAGGCATGCCCTTGGTGACGCTGAGTGGAGGGACACCATCCGTGACTGCAGACTCCGCCGTACGTGGATCGTCACGCGGCGGGCGGGAGCTAGCGCGTGGCCGCCTTATCGACTCGTTGCCGCGTCAAGCGACTGGGCCACGTTGTTTGACACGGCGGCCGGATCAGCACCGTCAGTAAGCAGCTCGAAGACGGTCCGCGCCGGCCTCGCCGTCAGCAACGCGCGGTCAGCAACGCGCGGTCAGCAACGCGCCGTCAGCCTCCTCCCACTAGCGCCTGGTCGCGACAACAATGGAAGTGGCCGCTCGATCAACCTCCAAAGGATCGTTGCTGCGATTTCGGTAGTCGCCCTTTCCGTCCCAGGCCACACTGCGGGCTCACTGGTAGAGGACGGCTACGATCTTGGGGTCGGCGACGTTGCTCTTGTCGTACCAGAAAAAGCCGGTGTCGATGATCTTCGGAAGTTTCTCGCCCTTGATGGCCTTCATTGCCGCGGCGACGACCTGCTCGCCGATGCCGATCGGGTTCTGAGTGATGGCGCCGAGCATGACGCCGCTCTTGATCGCGTCGATCTGGGCCTTGCCCGAGTCGAAGCCGACGATGGTGATGCCCTGCTTGCCGCTCTCCTCCACACCCTTGACGACACCGATGGCCGATCCCTCGTTGGAACCGTAGATCCCCTTGATGTCGGGGTTGGCGGAGATGATCGACTTGGTGATGTCTGCCGACTTGGCCTGGTCGCCACCGCCGTACTGCGGCGCGAGGACCTGGATGCCCGGAGCGTTCTTCTTCATCCAGTCCATGAAGCCGTCACGACGGTCAATGCCAGAGCGGCTGGTCTGGTCGTGTACCACCAACGCCACCTTGCCCTTGCCGCCGAGGGCCTCCGCCATGTGCTTGGCGGCCTCGGCCGCTGCGGCCTTGTTGTCCGTCGAGGCCGTGGTCACTGGGATGTCACTGTCGACACCGGAGTCGAACGCCACGACAGGGATCTTGGCCTTCTGGGCCTGCTCCAGCAGCGGCGCAGCAGCCTTGGAGTCGAGCGCGGCGAAGCCGACGGCGTCGGGCTTCTTGGTCAGGGCGTTGGTCAGCATCGTGACCTGCGCCTCGACGTCAGCCTCAGTGGCCGGGCCCTCGAAGCTGATCGTCGCACCCTCCTTCTGAGCCTCCTGCTCGGCGCCCTTCTTCACGGCCTGCCAGAACTGGTGCTGGAAGCCCTTGGAGACGATGGCGATGTACGGCTTGTGGCCACCGCTACTGCCGGACGAGGGGCTGCCGCTGTTGGACGATCCACAAGCGCTAAGCGCCAGTGCTACCGCGACGACCGCGACGACCGCTCGAAATGGTCTTGTCTGCATGATGATCGGACTCCTTTGTCTCTTGTTGGATCTCGTTGTGCTGGTGCGGGTTTCCTGCGGTGGGACGGTCATGTGGTCACGCGGCTCGCTTTCTCGCCATGTCCGCGTAGACGGCGATGAGGATGACGCAGCCGAGGATGACGTTCTGCCATTCCTGTGGGATCGACATGATCTGCAGGCCGTTGTTCAGCACCGAGATGATCAGCGCACCGATCACCGTGCCGACGATGGAGCCCTTGCCGCCGGATAGTGAGGTGCCACCGATAACCACGGCCGCGATCGCCTGCAACTCATAGCCTGTGCCCGTGGCCGGCTGCGCAGAGCCCAGTCGTGCGGAGATCAGGACGCCCGCCAAACCGATGAAAAGGCCAGCGAGCGTGTAGACGATGATCTTCCACTTGCGCACATTGATGCCCGAGAGCGCCGTCGCCTCCTCGTTACTGCCGATCGAGTAGGTGTAGCGACCCAGGATCGTCTTGTTGAGCAGGACGGCCGCGACGATCGCGAGCACTGCGAGTACGAGCACGGCATTCGGGAGGCTGAAGCCGGGGATGAGGTTTCCTGTAGAGATCTTGGTGTAGCTCGGCGCGTCACTGAAGTAGATCGGCGCGCTGTGCGAGATCACCAGGGCAAGGCCCTGCGCCACCAACATCATGGCCAACGTCGCGATGAAGGGCGGCAGCCTGAGCAGCGCGATGTTCAACCCGTTGACAAAGCCGATCAGGCCGCCGAAGAGCACTGCGCCGAGCACGCCCAGCGGGACTGGCCAGCCGGCGTTGACGATCAAGACGCCGGAGATCACGGCGCACAGCGCCATCCCGGTACCGAGCGACAGGTCGATTCCGCCGGTGATGATGACGAACGTGGTGCCGACCGCCAGGGTGCCGATGACGACGGTCGAGAAGAGGATCGCCGTGACGTTGGCGTAGTTCAAGAAGTTGGGGCTGGCCACAGAGAAAAAGATGAAGATGACAATGAGGCTCGCGAAGGCGAGAAACTGCTCGAGCCGGTCCCGTAGGGTGGTGCCAAGTCCAGCCGCAGCGGTGTGGTGATCCTGCTGATTAGGCGTGAGCGTCGAGTTTGTCATTCGTGTCCTGCCTTCGGTTGGCCCGCCGTTGTGCCCGGTGCCGACGCGCGGCCGAGCGGGGCGGCGGGGTCGGGGGGGTCGGAGCTCTGGTCGGGGCGCAGGGTCGCGTAGTGCATGACGTTCTCCTGGGTCGCCTCGGCTGCGGTCAGCAGCCCCGTGACCCGCCCTTCACTCATGACCACGATGCGGTGGGACATACGCAACACCTCGGGCAGCTCAGAGGAAATCATGATGATCGACTTGCCCTGTCGCGCTAAGTCATTGAGGAGCTTGTAGATCTCCTCCTTGGCGCCGACATCGATGCCGCGCGTGGGCTCGTCAAAGATCAGGACGTCGCAGTCCTTGACCAGCCACTTGGCGATGACCACCTTCTGCTGGTTGCCCCCAGAGAGGTTCTTGGCGGTCTGGGCCACGGACGGCGTCCTGATCCGCAGCGCATCCACGTAATGCCTTGACTTGGCGCGCATCGCCTTGTCCTTCATGAAGCCCCACGACTGGAACAGCTCGTACAACGAACTGAGCCCGATGTTGGCGTTGACCTCCTGCTCTAGCAGCAGACCGAACCGCTTACGGTCCTCAGACAGGTAGCCGATCCGGTGCTTCGCCGCGTCGGCGGGGTTCCTGATCTGAATCTGCTTGCCGCGCAGCGTGATGGTGCCGGCGTCGACCTTGTCGGCGCCGACCAGGGCTCGCGCGACCTCCGTTCGGCCGGCCCCCATGAGACCGGCGAAGCCGAGGATCTCGCCGTGCTTCAGCTCGAAGCTGACGTCCTTGAGCAACGTCTTCGTGCTCAGCCCAGAGACCGAAAGTAGGACTTCACGGCCCTGAGTCACACCCTCGGGCTTGGCCTCGCGGGAGATCTCGCGACCGACCATGAGGGAGATGACTTCCTTCATGGTCGTCTCTTGGGTGTCCACCGTCCTGACGTACTGGCCGTCGCGGATCACCGTGATGCGGTCGGAGATGATCTTGAGCTCGTCCATGCGGTGTGAGATGTAGATGACGCCAGTCTCCGGCTGTACGAAGCGGCGGATCAGACCGTGCAGCACCTCGACCTCGGCCTCGTTGAGTGCCGCGGTCGGCTCGTCCATGATCAGCACCTTGGCGTCGTACGCCAGTGCTTTGGCGATCTCAACCATCTGCTGCTTGGCGACCGTAAGATTTCCGACGACCTGCTTGGGCTCCAGCGGTAGATGCAGCCGCTCGATGAGTGCCTTGGCTTGGGCATTGAGCTTGCGCTCGTCGAGGAAGAAGCCGGCGCCGCGCGGCTCGCGGCCGATGTAGATGTTCTGCGCGACCGTGAGATCGGGCGTCAGGTTGAACTCCTGGTGGATGATGCTGATGCCGAATTCCTGGGCGTGTTTGGGCGAGGTGACATGCAGCGGCTCGCCGTTGAGAAAGAACTGACCCTCGTCGGCGGTGTAGATGCCCGACAGCAACTTCATGAGAGTCGACTTCCCGGCACCGTTCTCCCCCACCAGCGCCAGAACCTCGCCCCGCCGCAGGTCCAGGTGCATGTCTGACAGGGCTTTGACCCCAGGGAAGCTCTTGCTGACGCCTTGGACCTGCAGCAACGGGACGTCCGCACCCACGCCAGGAGCATTCGGCTCTTGCTCCATCAGCGACTCCCTGCCTCGGCGATGACGATTCCCTTGCGCAGCACGGCGTTGCCATAGGCCCGTGTCTCCCCGGTGCGCACAATGAGGTAGGCCGTGGCGGCCACGTCGTAGAAGTCCAGCCGCGGAAGGAAGCGCACTTCACCCTCTGGCGTTCCGGCCGCCGCCAAGAGCTCGACCTGGACCGCGAGGCGGGTGCCGTCTGCTGAGGCCATCAGGTCCAGCGACGGGGCGTCGTCCAACGGGAGCACCGAGCGCACGGCGGCGAGGACCGCAGGCGTGGACAGGCCCGGGAAGGTGAGCAGTCGACTGGCCAGCCGGCCGGCGGGGAAGTGCGCGTCGGCCACGACCACCGCGTCAGAGTGACCCATGGCGTCAAGGTGCGCCAACAGGTCCCCCGTGAGGATTGGATGGACACCGTTCAGCACGACTGCTCCTCTGAAATCGATTCCTCAGGAGTGTAGGAGTGACCCTTCAATGCGTCAATGGATTAGCGGGCACCGAGCAATTTCGTAGCAACACCGTCATCTAAGGTGGTGATCCACAGGCGCATGGGTCAGCCCGCCGAGCCGATAGACCGACCTGACCGTGCCGGCCAACAGCATTGACTGCTCGGCGTCCGACAGCTCGTTCACGAGAGTCGACATGACCTCCCAGGTGCCGGCGTAGCCCGCCGCGAGGATGGTCAGTGGCCAGTCGCTGCCCCACATCAGCCGTTCGGGGCCAAAAAGCTCTAAGGCGGTCTCCCACGCCGGTCTCAGCTCCTTGACGGTGAACGGCCGGCCCGGCACCTGCAGTCCCGAGACCTTGGCGGTGGTGCTCGGGTGGGCGGCCACGTCGGCGAGGGCGCGGCGCCACCCGGCCCAGTCCTGGCCGCCAAAGGGCGGCTTGCCGAGGTGGTCGACGACGATGCGCAGCTCGGGCAGCGCTGACGCCAACTCCGCCGTCGCCGCAAGGTGCCGCGGCCAGGCGTCGGAGACCTCGAAGGGGACCTCCCGCTCAGCCAGGATACGCAGGGACCGACGCACGGCGTCGAGAGCAAGGAAGTCGTCGCGGGGATCGTTGTGGATGAGGTGCCGCACGCCGCAGAAGGCGGGGTGCTCCTGCCACCTGTCCAGCTGCTCTTCAGCGGTCGCGGGCTCGTCGAGCCGCACCCAGCCGACGACGCCGACGACCCATGGGTGTCGCCGGGCCGCGTCGAGCATCAGCTCGGTGTCACGCTCGGAATCCTCCGCCTGGACGAGCAGCGCCTGGCTGATCCGGCACGCGTCGAGCTGCACACGGGCCTGCTCCGGCGTGAACGTCGCGTACACCTCCCCGAGGTCCGGGGCCAGCCAGGCGTAGTCGCTGCGGTCGAGGTCCCATACGTGCAGGTGTGCGTCGACACGTTGGCTGGCAAGGGCTTTCACACCCGCACCAGCCCCTCGGACGCCAGCCGGTCCCACAGCTCATGGGGCACGACGGCCCGGACTCGCTCCGCGTTTTCTCTCACGTGGCGCGGTTGCGCGGCGCCTACTACGACGCAGCGGACGGCCTGCTCTCGCAGCGGGAACTGCAACGCCGCGACGGGCAGCGCCACACCGTAGGCGGCGCATACCTCCTCGATGCGTCGGGCTCGCTCGAGCACGTCAGCCGGCACGTCGGCATACTCGTAGCGCGCGCCAGCGCTCGGCCGCGACGATGACAGCAGCCCAGAGTTGAAGACCCCAGCGGCCACGACTCCCACCCCGCCAGCGCGGCACTCGGGAATCAACTCGTCCAGGGCCGGCTGCTCCACCAGGGTGTAGCGACCGGCAACCATCAACAGATCCACAGCGCCGGTACGCACCGCGGCCAGCAGGGCGTCCGTCGACTTGGATCCCACGCCGATGGCCGTTACCAGCCCCTCATCGCGCAACGCGACGAGGGCGGCGACCCCGTTCTCGAGGGCCGGCCCGAGGTTGTCCTCCTCGGGATCGTGCAGGTACAGGACGTCGACCGCGTCCAGTCCCATCCGCTCGAGTGACTCCTGCAGGCTGCTGCGAATGCCGTTCTCGGTGAAGTCCCACACGCGCCGCAATGACGCCGGCACCGCGAACCCGTTGGCGTCGTCGAGCCGGTCGGCTGTCTCGGGGCTGGGCCGCAGCAGCCGGCCGACCTTGGTTGACAGCACGTAGTCACCACGCGGCTTGGTCACCAGGAACGCGCCGAGCCGGCGCTCTGACAACCCCAGTCCGTAGTGCGGAGCGGTATCGAAGTGGCGAATCCCGTTCTCCCACGCCGCATCCAGAACAGCCCACGCCTCCACGTCCGTCATGGCGCGGTAGAGGTTGCCGACGTTGGCCGCCCCGTAACCCAGTGGACCGAGGTGCAGGTCGGCAGCCGTCCGCGCCACCCCCGGCTCAGACCTGGGGCGCTCAGACATGGCGCGGCAGTGAGTACTCGAGGACCGAGGAGCGGAGCATCTCGGTACCGGCACCCGGCGCCGTCGGCGCGAGGTAACGGCCGCCGCGAACCTGCACCGGAGTCACGAAGTGCTCGTGCAGGTGATCGACGAACTCGATCAACCGACCCTCCATGCTCCCTGACACCGCGACGAAGTCGAACATCGCCAGGTGCTGCACGGCCTCGCACAGCCCGACACCACCAGCGTGAGGGCATACCGGCACCCCGAACTTCGCTGCGAGCAAAAGGATTGCGACGTTCTCGTTGACGCCGGCCACCCGTGTCGCGTCGATCTGCAGCACCTGCAGGGCGCCGGCTTGCAAGAACTGCTTGAACATCACCCGGTTCGCCATGTGCTCGCCGGTGGCGACCGGGACCGGTGCGATGGCGCGAGCGATCGCCGCGTGGCCCAGGACGTCGTCGGGGCTCGTCGGCTCCTCGACCCAGGCGAGGCCGTACGGCTCAAGGGCCTTCGTCCAACTGATCGCCTCGGCGACGTCCCAACGCTGGTTGGCATCGATAGCGATTCGGACGTCGGGCCCGACCACCTCGCGCGCGATGGCGAGTCGCCGGCGGTCGTCGTCGAGGTCGGCTCCTACCTTGAGCTTGATCTGGGTGAAGCCCTCCGTGACGGCCTCGCGGCAGAGCCGGGCCAGCTTGGCGTCGTCATAGCCCAGCCAACCGGGGGTGGTCGTGTAGCCCGGGTAGCCCGAGTCAAGCAGCTCCGCGCGCCGCTGCGCGCGGCCCGGTTCGGCGGCGCGCAGGATCGCGAGTGCGTCCTGTGGTGTCAGCGCGTCAGTCAGATAGCGGAAGTCGACGAGCGCAACGAGCTGCTCTGGGGTCATGCTCGACAGCAGTTGCCACAAGGGCTTGCCCTCGCGCTTGGCCTTCAGGTCCCACAGGGCGTTGACCGCGCCACCGATGGCCATGTGCATGACGCCCTTCTCCGGGCCGAGCCACCTCAACTGGGAGTCGTGCACCAGTTCGCGCCACATGGCACCCATGTCGTCGAACAACTGCTCGACGTCGCGTCCCACGAGGTGGTCCGACAGCGCCTCGATAGCTGCGACCTGGACATCGTTTCCCCGCCCGATGGTGAAGACGAAGCCGTGACCCGTCAGACCGTCCGCGGAATCGGTGCAAACCCGTAGGTAGGCCGCGGAGTAGTCCGGGTCGGAGTTCATCGCGTCGGAGCCGTCCAACGACGCAGAGGTTGGGAACCGCACGTCGGCGGTCTCCAGGGCGGTGATGCGGCTCACGAGTGATGCCTCCACGGTGACGAGTCCGCTGGAGCATAAACATCGGATGTCTCGGCGGTCAAGGGATGGAGATACGGTCGACTTGCGCTTGCGACTGCGATACAAAGGGCTCAAGTTTCGGCTATCCGGCCGACCGCTCTCGTGCATGAGGAGGAGTAGCAAGCTCATGAAACTCGCCCGACTGGGGCCGATAGGGGCCGAGCGACCGGCCGTCGTCAGTGGGGACGTGACCTACGACCTGCGCGGACTGACGCCTGACCTGGACGGGGGCTTCTTCGCGCGCGGAGGCGTCCAGGAGGTGCGCCAGGCGCTGGAGTCGGGCGAGCTGCCAAGACTCCCCGATGCTGGATCGTTGCGCAGCGGCTCGCCCCTGACCCGGCCCGGCGCGGTGGTCTGCATCGGCTTGAACTACGCCGCGCACGCCGCCGAGTCCGGCTTGGCGCCTCCCGAGGACCCCGTGGTCTTTCTCAAGACCTCGAACACTGTTGGCGGGCCGGACGACCCCGTCGCGATCCCGCGGGGTAGCACCAAGACCGACTGGGAGGTCGAGCTGGGCGTCGTCATCGGCAGGCGCGCGTTGTACTTGGAATCCCCCAAGGACAGCCTGGACCACGTCGCTGGCTTCGTCGTGGCCGACGATCTCTCCGAGCGCAACTTTCAGATGGAAGTCTCGGGCGGCCAGTGGAGCAAAGGGAAGTGCGCGCCGGGTTTCGGACCGACCGGTCCGTGGCTTGTTACGCCCGAAGAGGTCGACCACCGCGCGCTACGCCTGCGCAGCTGGGTTAACGGCGAGCCTCGGCAGGACTCGAGCACCGCCGACATGATCTTCGACGTCGAGTTTCTGGTCTGGCACCTGAGCCAGTACATGGCACTGGAGCCAGGGGACCTGGTTCTGACCGGTACGCCGGAGGGGGTGGCGCTTTCCGGCCGTTTCCCATACCTGCGCGCCGGGGATGTCGTGGAAATGGAGATTGACGGGCTCGGCCGGCAGCGGCACGAGATGGTCGGGGAGTGAGGGGAGCAGTCATGTCCGGAGACTTCGACGGCCTGGTCGCAGTGGTTACCGGGGGCGCCTCGGGTATCGGCGCGGCCGTAGTGCGAGAGCTTGTCGCGCAGGGCGCGCGCGTGGCGGTCCTGGACCTCGACCCAGGGGAAGGGGGATTGGGCACGCTCGCGCTGCGCACCGACATTGGCGACGATGCGTCGGTCCGGGCCGCAATTGCACAACTCCTGGCCGCGCTCGGCCGCTTGGATGTACTGGTCAACAACGCCGGCGTCGGTGCTCAGGGCACCGTCGCGGACAACGACGACGCCGAGTGGCTACGGGTGCTCGACATCAACCTGCTTGGCATGGTCCGAACCAGCCGGGCCGCCCTGCCGGCGCTGAGGCGCTCACCTTCGGCGGCGATCGTCAACATGGGGTCCATCGCCGCGACTGCGGGGCTGCCGCAGCGCGCGCTCTACAGCGCCAGCAAGGGCGCAGTCGTCGCCCTGACCCGTGCGATGGCGGCCGACCACCTGTCCGAGGGCATCCGGGTCAACTGTGTCAACCCGGGCACGGCGGACACGCCGTGGATCGGCCGGCTACTCGCGCGCGCGGACGACCCGCAGGGCGAGCGAGCCGCCCTCGAGGCGCGCCAGCCGCACGGCCGCCTGGTCTCGGCCGACGAGGTGGCCACCGCCGTCGCGTACCTCGCGAGCCCGCGGTCGGGCTCAACGACCGGCACGACAATCGCCGTCGACGGAGGAATGCAGGACCTACGGCTGAGGCCCCGCGCGTAGTCAACCGTCCCAGCTCGTTAGCAGTAACCTTCAGACACCATGGCCGCGACGATCTACGAGGTGGCAGCGCTGGCGGGCGTCTCCCCCGCCACCGTGTCGCGCACCCTCAACGGTGTGCCGGTATCGCCGGAGTATGCCGACAAGGTGCGCGAGGCGGCCAAAGCGCTGGACTACCGGCCCAACCGCACCGCTCGCACCCTGCGCCGCCGCAGCTCCGAGGTCATCGCACTGATCATCCCCGACATCGAGAACCCCTTCTTCACGGCGCTCGCGCGCGGCGTTGAGGACCGAGCCCTGGCCGCCAACTTCTCGGTGGTGCTCTGCAACACCGACGATCAGCTGTCGAAGGAAACGCGTTACCTCGACGTCGCGCTTTCCGAAAACATGGCCGGCGTCATCCTGGCTCCCGCCTCAGTGTCCACCGACCTCGACGCGATCCTCGCCCGCAAGACTCCCGTGGTAGCGGTCGACCGCTCGTCTCGCTACGACATCGACACCGTCCTGATGGACAACGGCAACGGCGGTCGCACGGCAACGACGATTTTGTACGAGCGAGGGTTCGCGCGAGTCGCATGCATCACCGGTCCACGCGAGGTTCAGACGGCTCAGCAGCGCGCGGCCGGCTGGCGGGAGGTGTTCACCGCGCGCAGCCCCCGGGCCAACCCGGACAACTACATCCGCTACACCAACTACCGTGTGGACGGCGGACGGGCGGCCATGGCTGAGTTGTTGCGGATGCGACACCCTCCTGACGCCGTCTTCGTCGCAAACAACCTCATGTCGGTCGGTGCGCTACAGCACCTGTTCGAAGTCAGAAAGCAGCCGCCGGCCATCGGCCTGGCTTCCCTAGGTGACCTGCCGTTCCCCACGTGGGAGACCCCGGGCGTGAGCATCGTGCCCTGGCCCGCGCGACGACTCGGGGTCCAGGCCGCCGACCTGCTCCTCGCACGTATCAACGGCGACGACGGCCCGGCGCGCACCGTAGTGACCGACAGCACCGCGGACGTAGACCCCCCGTAGGCCGACATCCGCTCCGTATCGAAGAGCCGACGCCAGGGCCGACGAGCGGCGCTTAACCGAACCCTTGACTTCGGAAATCGATTTCTGCGAATCTGTCTGTCGTGCCAGTTCCTGCAGTCATCGGTGTCGACATCGGTACCTCGAGCAGCAAGGGCGTGCTCGTAGACCTCCGCGGTCAGATGCTGCGGTCCTGCGTCGTGGAGCACTCCGTCGACCGCCCCGCCGTGGGCATGGTTGAGATGGACGCCACCGTCTGGTGGGACGAGCTGGTCACGATCTGTCGGGACCTGCTGTCCGAGGGAACGGCCGAGCCCTTGGCAGTCGGTGTGAGCGGCATGGGTCCCTGCGTGTTGCTCACGGACGAGGCAGACCAGCCGCTACGCCCGGCGATCCTTTACGGCGTGGACACCCGCGCGGGACGGCAGATCGAACGCCTCAACGGCCGGTACGGCGCACAGGAGATTCTCGATCGCTGTGGCTCGGCGCTGTCGTCGCAGGCGGCCGGCGCCAAGATCGCTTGGGTCGCCGACGAGGAACCCGAGCTGTTCGCCCGCGCCCGCCGCGTGTACATGCCGAGCTCCTGGCTGGTCCGCAAGCTCACGGGCGCTTACGTGCTCGACCAGCACTCCGCCAGCCAGTGCACGCCGCTCTACGACACCCACGCCCAGGACTGGTACCGGCCGTGGGCCGTGGACATCTCCGCCCAGATCGACCTGCCACCGCTGCGCTGGCCGGGCGAGGCAGCCGGGACCGTTACCCCCGAGGCCGCCGTGATGACGGGGCTGCCCTCGGGCATCCCCGTCATCACGGGCACCATCGACGCCTGGTCAGAGGCTCTCAGCGTCGGCGCCCAGGGCTTCGGTGACCTCATGCTGATGTACGGCACCACCATGTTCCTGGTCCACACGGTGCCCAACCGCCTGACCAGCCAGGCGCTCTGGGGCACTGTTGGCGCCCTGCCTGGCACACGCAACCTTGCCGGCGGTATGGCCACCTCAGGAGCGATCACCAGCTGGCTGCGCGACCTGTTCGGCTCGATCGGCTACCCCGAACTGCTGGACCTCGCCGAGAAGTCCGGCGTTGGGGCCAACGGGCTGATCATGCTGCCGTACTTCGCCGGCGAACGGACGCCGATCATGGATCCGCAGGCCCGCGGCGTCATCGCCGGCCTGACCCTGTCGCACACCCGCGGCGATCTGTACCGGGCCGCCCTCGAGGCAACAGGCTTCGGGGTCCGCCACAACATCGAGGCCATCGAGTCCGCGGGCGGTGACATCCGGCGCATCGTCGCGGTGGGGGGCGGAATCAGGGGCTCGCTGTGGCCCCAGGTGGTCTCCGACATCACCGGTCGCGCCCAAGAGGTGCGGGCGCAGTCGATCGGTGCGAGCTACGGGGGCGCCCTGCTCGCCGCCCAACTCATCGGCGACGCCTCCGTCGACGCATGGAACCCCGTCCAGGAGGTCGTGGTCCCTCGACCCCAGACCACGGCGCAGTACGACGAGTTGTATCCCCTGTACCGCGAGCTCTACACCAGCTCTGCCGACGTGGCGCACGCACTGGCCGCGCGGCAGCAGCGTTGATGCTGCCGTGACACTTCGCCCGATGACACTCCACCCATACCCCGACACCCGAGGGAGCCTCCGATGACCTCCTACACCATGCCGCAGTTTGTCGAACCACCAGCAGCAGAGCCCGGAGTCGTCTACACGGTCGCCAGTGGCGACCTGCGACCCAGCGCCAACGTGACCTGCTGGCCGGCGCAGGAGAAGCTCGAGGCCGACTTCGCAGCCGCCGTGGGGACGCTGGGCTGGACGGTACGGCGCGGCCACCCGTTCGACGCTGGGAAGGGCCACGGCTTCATCGACAGTCAGCGGGCGGGTATCGAGGTCTTCAAGGGACTCCCGCCGGACGCGCCGCTGGTCGTGGTGGAAGGCGTGTGGCAGTACAGCCACCACGTGCTCGCCGGCCTGCGCAGCCACCGCGGCCCGATCCTCGTCGTGGCCAACTGGAGCGGCCAGTTCCCCGGCCTGGTGGGGTTGCTGAACCTCACCGGCAGCCTCACCAAGGCCAGCGTGGCCTACTCGGCGTTGTGGAGCGAGGACTTCACCGACGACTGGGCGCGGAACGGCCTGCGTACCTGGCTGGAGACCGGGGCCCTGGTTCACGAGACCAGCCATGTGCGCGAAGCCCACGAGCTCGGCAGTGGCCCGGAGGTGGAGCTCGGCAGGGCACTCGCCACCCAGCTCGTCCGCGATAAGGCCATCATCGGGGTCTTCGATGAAGGTTGTATGGGGATGTACAACGCGATCTTCGACGACGAGCTGCTAAACCCCCTGGGCATCTACAAGGAACGCCTGTCGCAGAGCGCCCTCGTCGCGGAGATGGCCCGTGTCAGCGAAGACGAGGCGCAAGCCGTTCGATCGTGGCTGGACGCGGCCGGCATGATGTTCCACACCGGTACCGACGAGGCGACGGAACTCACGGACGCGCAACTGCTGAGCCAATTCAAGATGTACATCGCGGCGCTGCGTATGTCCGACGACTTCGGTCTGGACGCGGTGGGCATTCAGTACCAGCAGGGACTCAAGGACGTCGTCCCCGCCAGCGACCTCGCGGAGGGACTGCTCAACAACGTGGAGAGACCTCCGGTGCGCAGCCGCGACGGGTCCCGGGAGCTCTACGCCGGCAGTCCGCTTCCCCACTTCAACGAGGTGGACGAGGGCGTCGCGGTCGACTCGCTCGTCACCAACCGCATCTGGACCGCCATGGGCCTCGACCCCGCTACCACGCTGCACGACATCCGGTGGGGCCAGGACTACGACGGCCAATTCGTCTGGGTCTTCGAGATCTCTGGGTCGGTTCCGGCCTCGCACAACGGCGGCTATGACAAGTCGTGGAGCATGCGTCAGCCGCCGATGTACTTCCCGCTGGGCGGTGGCACCCTCAGCGGAGTCTCAAAACCCGGCGAGGTCGTCTGGTCACGGGTTTTCATCATGGACGACGCTCTGCACGTCGACCTTGGTCGCGCGACGGCACTGGAACTGCCCACGGAAGAGACCAACCGCAGACTGGCCGCCACAACGCCCCAATGGCCGATCATGCACGCCGTACTACACGGCGTGACCCGTGACCAGTTCATGGCTCGACACAAGGCCAACCACCTCAACGTGGTCTACGCACCAGACGCGCGGACCGCCGCCAAGGCGCTGACGGCCAAGGCCGCGATGTTCGCCGAGCTCGGCGTGCATGTGCACCTCTGCGGCGACGTGGGCCGCTAACCCGGAGAAGCGCACCAAGCACCAGCGATGATCCGGTCTTCACGGGCGCCCAAGGGAGGACTGCGGGACCCGTCAAACACCCAGGCAGGCCTGAAGGACAGCATCGAGTGGTGTGCGCTACCCCGGGTCAACGCTTTGCCTATTTCTCGTCGGGCACGTGGTCGCTGGTCGGAGTCGAGCTCGATTCACCCGTACTCACCGGCGCGGCGCAGCGTGCCAACTTCACCAACGAGGGGGGGCGACGGCCGAATCCGCT
Organism: Phycicoccus sp.; assembly: GCA_043721575.1. Classification (GTDB taxonomy): domain Bacteria; phylum Actinomycetota; class Actinomycetes; order Actinomycetales; family Dermatophilaceae; genus UBA4719. The sequence continues at coordinate 3,216 of JAYSQM010000337.1, read as the reverse complement.
TTCTACGCAACGTCATGGGGCTATGGATCCTGCAGGAATGTCTGCGCGCGTGGGCCATCGAGGGTGATGCACCAGACCTGGATGAGCTGTTGTGTCAGGCCGCGCAGGTGCCGGCGTTCGTCTGCCTGATCGATCCGGATGCGGCGGGGTTCCTGGCGCCGGGAGCGATGCCCGAGCGCTTGGCGACGGCTTGCCGGGCCGCCGGTCAGCCGACGCCCGCTGGACGTGCGGAGATGGTACGAGCAATCATGGAGAGTCGCGCACTGGCCTATCGGCGGACCGTTCGCGCAGTTCAGGAGTTGTCCGGCCGGGAGGTTGAGGTGGTCCACATCGTCGGTGGGGGCTCACGCAACGAGCTGCTCTGCCAGCTCACCGTCGACGCCTGCGAACTGCCCGTGCTCGCCGGGCCGGTCGAGGCGTCGGCGCTGGGCAACGTCCTGGTGCAGGCCCGAATGCTCGGAGCGCACCTGCCCGACCTGGAGGCGATGCGCGCCCTCGTCGCGGGGACTCACGAAGTACGCCGTTACGAACCGGCGGGCCGAGGCGCCGAGTGGCAGGCAGCCGAGGCGCGCGTGTTCGGAGGCGGGCAATGAGGGTCGCACTCATGGTCACGTGTCTGAACGACGCGATGTTCCCCGAGACCGGTCAGGCCGTCGTGCGGTTGTTGCGTCGGCTGGGGGTCGAGGTGGAGTTCCCTCTCGCGCAGACTTGTTGTGCTCAGCCAATGGTCAACACTGGCTACCTCGACGAGGCCGTCCCGGTCGTCCGCAACTTCGTCGACGCGTTCGCGGGATACGACGCCATCGTGACGCCGTCCGGGTCGTGCGCCGGGTCCGCCCGTTACCAACATGCCCTGGTGGCCCGTCGAACCGACGGCCACCTCGTAGCGTCCGCGTCGCTGCTCCATGACAGTGAGATCGTGGACTACCTTCGGCCATATGCGGATGCGATCAGAACAGCCGCAATTTATGCGCCTCTCGTCGTGAAGAACGAGACGGGGCAACGTCCCTGTGAGCGACAGATCAGCGCGGCCTTCGGTCGTTACGAGGCATCGGCCCACTCGTCCAACCTCGGCAGACCACAGTTCGTATCCCTACGTGGTGCGAGACTCGCGGACGAGTTTGGCTGGGAAATCGATCCAACGGTGCGCCCTTCCTCGAAGAGACCCACGTGCATCGAGGTGTATCCCCATCCGGCTATGGTCTCCCTCTTTGGGCTTGTCCGGACCATCAAGTACAAGGCAGGGCGTGGACGCACAGTCATCGATCGTCGTTTGGCTTTCCAGGTCCTCATGGGCTACATGGCCACGCATCTAACCTCGCTCCGATTGGCCGACGACCCACGATGGTTGGACATGATGAGCACCGCCACGAACGCCACACGACCGGTTGACCTCAAGAGGATCGAAGACGAAATCGATGCGATCTTCTGCGCCTATCTTGCTTCGCTGTGGGTGACGGCTCCCGAGCAGTTGACCGTTGTCGGAGACTTCGACGGCGGGTACATCGTGACACCCCCGGCGCCAGGCTCACCGGTGGTTCATGCGGTTTCGGCGGACCGTGCGGTCCCTCCGGTGTGAACGAGTGGCAGCTCCAGAAGGCGCTCCGACTGAGCTGGCTCACCCTCGGGGCTGTCATCGATGACGAGCCTCGCTTCATGGCTGCTTGGGAGGTGATGACCAACTGGGAGGTGAACGACGCACACCGACGATGGGACCTGCCGTCTGCCGACTTCCTCCTCCTTGACAGGCACGGGAATCTCGTGGTCCTGGAGCTGAAACTGAGGATCCGCACCCCGGGCGAGTCGCTGCTAGCGTTATGTCAGGTCACACACAGCGCTGTCGCCTTGGCTGAGACCTTTACACCCCACAATCTCGCCTCTGTGTCCGCGGTCTGCCGTCGCGGTCAAGTCGACGACCCCGAGAATGACCCCCTTGACTCGCTGAGTCACGCCCACGCGAGGTTCTTCGCGCTCAGCGCGGTGGTACCGCTCGTGGCCAGTGAGGTGAGACGCGTCGTGGCTTCAGCCAATTTCGGTCCGGGTTGGCCTGGCATGGTGGAGTTCTTTACGACGACGGGGCGTGCCGACCTGCGAGCCCGGCTCGAAGCGAACTATCGGTTAGACGCGCGAGGCAATCGTTCGATGAAGCGCTTCCTCGAACTCCCGAACCCGTTGCCGCGCTGTTCGCCGGGAGTGAGCTCGATGCAGATCTGAGACTGCGATGAGGGTGGTCGTTTCCGGCGTCCGGCGAGGCAGTCGTCACCGAGCACGGTGAAATCGCTGTGAGGGCGGCCGACGGTGCCAGTGGATAGGCTTCCAGTTCCCTGAAGGTGGGCTTCCATGGCCCGTCGGAAGGTGTCCTTCTGAAGCGTGGTTCCGGCGATAGCTTCGTGGACGTCCAGCAGCTCCCGCATTGTGAAGCGTGGGCCAAGGAGGCGCTCGGGGTCGGGGCGGTCGGCATACCGTTGCCGCAGTTCGCGAACGGCGGCAGCCACGATCGCTTTGTGGTCGTAGGGCAGTGGTTCCAGCCGGGAGACAGGTGCCAGTCGGGCTCGGTGTGGGTGATCGAGAAGCGCATCTTGCATTGCGGCATTCGGATGACGGCCAGGTGAGCCACGGACAGCACCCATCCGCGTTCGTCGCGGTCAGGGTCGCCGAACACGGCAAGTTGCGCCCTTGCACGGCATCTGGGCCTCAACTGTCCGGCCGACGACGAGATGCGCGTGATCCGGTGTAGCAATGCGTGTAGCAACGCCGCAGATTTCGCCACCGTGCGTCAGAATCATTGGCGTTGCTCAGGATTCGGACATTGACGATCAGCGTCGAACGTGCTGCCGAGGTCTGGGGGTCAAGACTCGACTCGGGGGGGTCTTGGCGGGCATCGCACCCGCGCCTTCTCGGCCAACACTTTGGGGTCGCGTTCCCCGGCGATCAACGCGGCCATCATCGCCCGGCCGGACACCCCGAAGAGGTCCGAGGCCACGACCGACAACTTGATCGGGGCGTCCGCAAGCAGCTTCTCTACCCGCCGCTTATCAGCGGTGCGGGCCGTGACCCAGGTAAGAGCGCCTGACCGCCGACTCATGGGTCGTTGGTGCGGCGCGAGTCGCCGCTCGTGCAGTGCGCGGTACTTCCCCAGCTACCTTGGCATGGCTCTGACAGGGCTGACCCCAACGTGACCCCAACCTGGGGCGATGATGGCCTACCGCCAGCCAC
>JAYSQM010000336.1:0-1682 GCA_043721575.1 Phycicoccus sp. | reverse complement strand
TCGCGGCGTGTGCAGCCTGCCATCCCGAGTAGTTCGAGACCCCGACGTAGCGTGCCCGACCGCTGGTCACGGCCCATTCCAGCGCCGACAGGGTCTCATCCACGGGAGTGTCATCGCTCCAGGTGTGGACCAACCAGAGATCCACGTATGGCGTACCCATGCGTTGCAACGACGTGTCGAGCTGGTGCATCAGCGTGCGGCGCGAGGTGTCGACCACCCGCGCCCCAGACCGCCGGGAGATGCCTGCCTTGGTGCAGATGACGAGGTCGTCGCGGGGGACCAGGTCGCCGAGCATCGTGCCCAGTGCTTCCTCGGAGGCGCCGTTGGCATAACCGTGGGCCGTGTCGACGAAGTCTCCTCCCGCGTCCAGGTAGATCTTGAGGTGGTCGCCGGCATCCTCGACCGGGGTGCTGGCGCCCCAGCCCATGGTCCCGAGGGCAAGGCGGGACACCGAAAGCCCTGAACGTCCCATCCGTCTGTGTTGCATATCTCGGTAGGTTAGCGGCGTATGGCCCTCCCCATGACGACAGCGCGCCGATAGCCTCGCCCACATGAAACTTGGCTTGAATCTGGGATATTGGGGTGGCGGCAACGACGCAGACAACATTGCGTTGGCTCAGGAGGCCGATCGCGTCGGCTACTCCGTCGTCTGGGCCGCCGAGGCGTATGGCTCGGACTCGGTCACGGTCCTGTCGTGGGTGGGGGCGTTGACGCAGAAGATCGATCTGGGCTCGGCCGTGATGCAGATCCCGGCCCGGACCCCGGCGATGACGGCGATGACGGCCGCGACCCTCGACACCTTGTCCGGCGGGCGCTTCCGGCTGGGCCTGGGGGTCTCGGGACCTCAGGTGAGCGAGGGATGGCACGGGGTGAAGTTCGACGCGCCACTGGGACGGACTCGCGAGTACGTCGACATCGTCAAGATGGCGCTGCGACGCGAAACCGTTGCCTACCAAGGCAAGCACTGGACGCTGCCCCTTCCAGATGGCCCCGGCAAGGCCCTGAAGATGACGATCCATCCGGTGCGCGAACATCTGCCGGTCTATCTGGCTGCCGTCGGTCCCAGGAATCTCGAGCTTGCCGGCGAGATCGCGGACGGCTGGCTGGCGGTCTTCTTCAGCCCGGAGCACTCCGGCGACCTGTTGGGCTCGTTGAGGGTCGGGCGTACCAGGGCCGATCGTGGCACCGAACAGGATCGGCTTGCAGGATTCGATGTCGTGCCAACGGTTCCTGTCATCTTCAACGATGACCTCGAGGCGGCCGCCGCCCCGTTGCGCTTCTACTCCGCGCTCTACCTCGGCGGGATGGGATCGCGGGAGAAGAACTTCTACAACGCCTTGGCCGTCCGGATGGGCTTCGAGGAGGGGGCCGCGAAGGTCCAGGATCTGTTCCTCGCCAAGGCGCACCGCGAGGCCGCAGCCGCTGTGCCACTGGATTTCATCGACCAGACCTCGTTGATCGGCCCCCGCGACCGGGTCAAGGACAGACTGAGCCGCTACGCTGCGGCCGGTGTCACGACCCTGACGATCGCTGCCGAGGGTGCCTCGCTGGACGAACGCCTGCATGTCGTGCGCACGATGGCCGAGCTTCTGGACGAGACTGGGCTGGCTGACTGACCGACCGGACGACACGAAAGTAGGGCCGTGCAGACTCTGACCTATCTCGACGCGATCATCCTGGGC
>JAYSQM010000335.1:0-6102 GCA_043721575.1 Phycicoccus sp. | reverse complement strand
GTCGGCGGCGATCGGCACGTCGCGCCACCCGAGGACCGTCAGGCCCTCCTGCGTGGCGATGGCGCAGATCGTGGCCTCGGTGCTGGCGCGTTCGCGTGTATCCGTGGGCAGGAAGGCGATGCCCGCGGCGTAGGAGCCCTGCGGGGGCAGCTCGAAGTCCACGACCTCGCGCAGGAAGGCATCCGGGATCTGGGTGAGGAGGCCGGCTCCGTCACCGACCAGAGGGTCTGCGCCGGTCGCGCCGCGGTGCTCGAGGTTGCGCAGTGCCGTCAGCGCATGGTCGACGATGTCGTGTCCCGCGGTGCCGCGCATGGTCGCGATGAACGCGACGCCACATGCGTCGTGCTCGAACTCGGAGTTGTACAACCCCTGGTTCGTCGGTTGAGCGGAGAAAAGCGAAGAAGCCACGATCTGACACCGTCCTTGACGTCTCGAGAAGCACCTCGCGAACCTGCAAGCACCTCGGGAACCCTGCATGGACGGCATTGGCCAGCGTGGTGGTCGCAGGATACCGGAAAGCCCGTCATCCTGACAGGCGGGACGAATCAGTCCGGATGTTGAGATGCCCGGCCGCGCACCCCGAAGCGCCAGTATGCGAACGCCGCGCCGGCGAAGACGACCACCGACGTCCACACGTTGAGGCGAAGCCCGAGGACGTGGTTGGCAGTGTCCGTGCGCATCATCTCGATGACGCCCCGACCGACGGTGTAGAGCATCCCGTAGAGCGCGAAGATCTGGCCCTTGGCGAGGCTGAACCGACGGTCGACGAGCACCAGGGTCAGAGCGACCAGCAGGCTCCACAGCGACTCGTAGAGGAACGTCGGCTGGAAGGTGCCAAGGATGTTCGTGGTGCTGCCCTGGCAGGTGACCGCGGCCCCCGCGGCCTGGTCCCAGCAGTGGATCTCCAGACCCCACGGCAGGTTGGTCCTGGCGCCATACAGCTCGTTGTTGAAGTAGTTGCCCCAGCGACCGATCGCCTGCGCGAGGACCACGCCGGGCGCCGCCGCGTCGACGTAGTCCAGGAAGCGAACCCCGTTGCGACGACAGCCGATCCAAGCACCAAAGGTGCCGAGCGCCACGGCTCCCCAGATGCCGAGACCGCCCTCCCAGATATAGAACGCCTTGAGGGGATGACCACCCTCGCCGAAGTAGGGCTGCGGGCTGGAGATCACGTGGTAGAGCCGGCCGCCGACGATCCCGAACGGAACGGCCCACGCCGCCACATCCAGCGCCTGACCCGGCTTGCCACCTCGATCGGCGAGCCGGCGCTGGGTGATCCAGACCGCCACGATGATGCCGGCCAGGATGAACATCGCGTAGGCCCGGATGGGGAAGAAGCCGATGAACCAGACCGACTGCTCCGGGCTCGGGATGGACGCGATCATTTCGTGGCCGCCTTGACCGCAGCGACCAGGGCATCTGGCGTCGACAGGGTCTTGGTGATGTCCTGGCCGTTGAGCTTGACGGTGGGCGTGCCGAACACTCCAGCCTTCTCGGCGCCGGTCTGCACATCGGTCACGTACTGGGCGTGCTGACCCGAGGAGGTGCATCTCTGCCAGGTCGTCAGCGCGTCACCGGTGAGGCCTGCGGTCGTGGCGAACTCCGTGAGCTGGGCGTCGGTGTACCCGACGCCCTCATGGGCTGGCTGTCCCGCGAATACCGCTGCGTGGTAGGGCAGAACCTTGCCCGCGTCGGCCGCACAGGCCGCCGCGTTGGCGGACCGGGTCGAGGAGTCGTTCTTGAGGTTGTTGTCCAGGAAGGACAGCATGTGCACGACCAGCTTGATGTCACCGGCCCTGGCCATCGAGGTGATCCCGGCGCCCATCACCTTCTCGAGGTGGCCACAGGCTGGGCACTGGAAGTCCTCGTAGAGGTCCAGCGTGGGCGCGTTGCTCTTGGCCGTCGCAGCGTTGGCCACGATGCCGCCACCGTTGCCTCCGATGACACCCGCAGGCTGGGCGGAGCTCACCGAGCCGCCGGCCTTGTCGGTGCCGGAAACTGGCCTGCTGTTGTTGCCGATCAGGATGGCGACCACCACGCCCACGATCACGACGGCGGCGATGACGGCGCCGACGACGGCCCGGTTGGGGCCCCTCGGCGCGGCTACCGCGAGCTTCTTGGACGCATCTGGACGCATGTGGTTGGTCGCTCCTATCCGAACAAACGGTGATCAAGGCTGTATGCCGTGCGAGGACGAGCGACGAGCCACGCGGCACAGGCTGCCAGTGCCGCGTCGCGCAGTACATCCTTCCCGTACTGCGTTTGAGAGGCTCCGATGGTTCCCCCGCCGCCGAAGCAGCCGCAGTCAATGGTCAGCCCCCGCGTCCACGCCGAGATGATGCCGATGACGAAACCCAGCATCAGCAGACCGCCAACCACGGCAGACGCACGGGTGAGAAGGCCTGCAACCAAGAGCAGTCCGACCAAGATCTCGACCACGGGCAACGCGTAGCCAAGGTAACCCGCGAAGTCGTACGGAAGGATCTGGTAGGCACGCACCGCCATCGCCGAGGCCGCCGGTGAGGTCACCTTGAGCGCGCCGGCCAGGACGAGGACGGCCCCGAGGGTCAGTCGGGCCAGCAGACCGATGACGTCGGTCAGCCGCCCGCCGCCCCGAAGGCCCATGAGCTCAGCGGCCCGCTCGGACGCCGGCAGCCAGCTCGGCCGAGAGCTTGCGGATCGCGGTGAGACCGTCCACGCGCGTCCCGGCATCGGTGAGGCATCGCACCAGAGCCGACCCGACGATCACGCCGTCGGCGAAGGCCGCGACCTGCGCGGCCTGGGCACCGGTGGAGACACCGAGCCCGACGCAGATCGGCGAGTCCGTCATGGCGCGAGTCCGGGCGACCAGCACCTCGGCAGTGCCACTCACCGTCGTGCGTGCCCCGGTGACTCCCATCGTCGACGCGGCGTAGACGAAGCCGCGGCACGCCAGGGTGGTGCTCCGAAGCCGCTGCGGGGTCGAGCTGGGCGCAACCAGGAAGACGCGGTCGAGGTCGTTGCGCTCGGCAGCCGCAATCCACTCGGCACCTTCGTCCGGGATCAGGTCTGGCGTGATCAGGCCGGCGCCGCCAGCCTTGGCGAGGTCGTCGGCAAACCGGTCGACGCCATAGCGGAGAACGGGATTCCAGTAGGTCATGACCAACGCAGGCGCGCCGGCGTCGGCAACTGCCCGCACGGCGGTGAACACGTCCCCCAGCCGGGTCCCACCCTTGAGGGCGATGTCGGCCGCGTGCGCGATGACCGGGCCGTCCATCAGCGGGTCGGTGTAGGGCACACCGATCTCGACGATGTCCACTCCGGCCTCGACCATGGCGACCATGGCGTCGATGGATCCCTGGACGTCCGGGAACCCGACGGGCAGGTAGCCCACGAGCGCGGCCCGGCCCTGCGCCTTGGTCTCGGCCAGAACTGCCCCGACGCCGCTCACTGCTGGTCCAGCCCCTCTGACTGCGGCCCGTCGCCCAGCAACCCGAACCAACGCGCTGCCGTGTCGACGTCCTTGTCACCGCGCCCTGACAGGTTGACCAGAACGACGCCGTCGGGCCCCAGCTCGCGCCCGACCTCGAGGGCGCCGGCGAGCGCGTGAGCACTCTCGATCGCGGGGATGATCCCCTCGGTCCGGCACAACAGCGAGAAGGCGTCCATGGCCTGGGTGTCCGTGATCGGGCGGTACTCGGCCCGGCCGCTGTCCCTGAGGAACGAGTGCTCGGGCCCGACGCTGGGATAGTCCAGCCCGGCCGAGACGGAGTGGGACTCCAGGGTCTGTCCGTCCTCGTCCTGAAGGACATAGGTGAACGCACCGTGCAGGACACCTGGGTGCCCAGTGCTGAAACGGGCCGCGTGCTTGTCCGTGTCAACGCCCTGGCCCCCGGCCTCGAGCCCGATCAGGCGCACGGACCGGTCGTCGATGAAACGGTGGAAGATGCCCATGGCGTTGGAGCCCCCGCCGACGCACGCGCACACGACATCGGGCAGACGACCGACCAGGTCGAGCACCTGGGCCCGTGCCTCGACACCGATGATCCGTTGGAAGTCACGCACCATCTCGGGGAACGGATGCGGACCGGTGACGGTGCCGAGCAGGTAGTGGGTGGTCTCGACGTTGGTGACCCAGTCGCGCATCGCCTCGTTGATCGCGTCCTTCAGGGTCGCGCTGCCGTGGCTCACCGGGATGACCTCGGCGCCCAGAAGCCGCATCCGGGCGACGTTCAAGGCCTGCCGCTCCGTGTCCTTGGTTCCCATGTAGACGACGCACTCGAGGCCCATCAGGGCGGCCGCCGTCGCGCTGGCAACGCCGTGCTGACCGGCGCCAGTTTCGGCGATGATGCGCGTCTTGCCCATGCGTCTGGTCAGCAGCGCCTGGCCGAGCACGTTGTTGATCTTGTGCGAGCCCGTGTGGTTGAGGTCCTCGCGCTTGAGCAGGATGCGGGCTCCCCCGGCGTGCTGGGCGAACTTCGGGGCCTCGGTGAGGATGCTCGGACGGCCGGTGTAGGTGCGGTGCAGGCGCTCGAGCTCGCCCTGGAAGGCCGGGTCGATGTTGGCCTTGAGCCGTGCCTCGTCGAGCTGCTCGAGGGCAGCCACGAGGGCCTCGGGGACGTAGCGACCGCCATACGCACCGAAGCGGCCGACCCGCGGGTCGGCAGCGACCGGTCTGGACTGGTCGTTCATCAGTCTCCCTGCTGGCGCAGCGCCGGATGGGCGCCCGCGGCAATGAGATCGGCTACGGCTTCACGGGGGCGACCACCGGTCACCAGGCTCTCGCCCACGAGCACGGCGCCCGCACCCGCGCGGGCGTAGTCGAGCATGTCGTGTGGCCCGCGAACGCCGGACTCCGCGACCTTGACGATCCCGTAAGGGATACGCGGGGCCAGTCGCGCAAAGGTGTCGCGGTCGACCTCGAGGGTCTTGAGGTTCCGGGCGTTGACGCCGATGACGCGGGCGCCGGCATCGACCGCCCGCTCGGTCTCGGCCTCGTCGTGCACCTCGACGAGAGCAGTCATCCCGAGGGACTCGGCGCGCTCACGCAAGCCGATGAGCGTGGCTTGGTCGAGGGCCGCGACGATCAGCAGGATGACGTCGGCGCCATAGGCTCGCGCCTCCCACAGCTGGTAGGAGGAGAAGATGAAGTCCTTGCGCAGTACCGGGATGTCAACGGCTGAGCGGACCGCCGCCAGGTCCTCGAGGCTGCCTCCGAAACGGCGCTGCTCAGTCAGGACGCTGATCACACTAGCCCCACCGGCGGCGTAGTCGACAGCCAGCCCGGCCGGGTCCGCGATCATGGCCAGGGCGCCCTTGCTCGGGCTGGAACGCTTGACCTCGGCGATCACCTTGACGCCGTCTCCGGCGCTGAGAACCGTGAACGCGTCGTGGGCCGGTGCGACCCGCTGCGCGCGGGACTTCAGCTCATCCAAAGAGATGCGGGCCTGTCGGACTGCGAGGTCCTCACGGACGCCGTCAATGATCTCGTCGAGGACAGTGCGCACCCGACAAGGCTATCCGCGAGTGGGAACCGGTCCGAACCGCCCCCTTTGCGCGGTCAGTGCGATCAGCGAATGGCGGTCAGTGCGATCAGCGAATGACAGTGCTGGCGCCTGACTGCTCCGACTTGGCCTGACCCAGACCGGCCATGGCCAGGACCTTGCCGGCAGCGACACCCACGACCATCAAGGCGATGCCGACGATGGCCAGCGGCCAGCTCGTGACCACGACAGCCAGAGAAACCAGAAAAGCGGCGACCAACAATATCGTGACTGCGGTCCAGGCTGCCTTGCTGTGGCCGTGTCCGTGCTCTGCCATTGGTCTCTCTCTCCACTACCGCGAGTCTCTGCTCTTCGTGCAGCTGATCGCGCTGCTGTTTCGCGCTGCTCTTCGTGCTGCTGTTCTTCGAAGCCCTGGGGTCATTGTGTCAGCGAGGTCATTGTGTCAGCGCCGGCCGGCGCCAGGAACCCGGGTTGCTCAGTGCTTGGCAGTGGGATCCTCGCCGCGGGAGAGCTGGTCCCATGCCGACTCTTGCTCGCGAGAGGACTCGCCCGTTGAGTCCGGCTGGGACGCCTCGCCCGCGACCGGCGCGTCATACCGGCTGGAGAGCCCGTGCCAGCG
>JAYSQM010000334.1:0-3131 GCA_043721575.1 Phycicoccus sp. | reverse complement strand
TGCCAGGGCGTCGAGAAGGTCCTCACGTTCGGCCACAGCTCGGCATACCTGGGTCTGCTGGTCGTGTTCGTCGTTGGCCTGGCCGCGTTGGTGTTCCGCCGCCGCGACGTCAGCTGAGCTGGAGCCTACGCCAGCAGGCGGGCACGCAGGGCACGCACTTCGCGCTTCGTCAGGCCTGCCCGGAGGAGGTATCCGGCCGTGTCGAAGCCCTCGAGCGCCTTCGTGAGCTCGGCGCGGGTATGGGCAATCCAACGCGCCAGCTCCTCATCCGTGCGAAGCGGTTCACCTGGATCTTTCGCAGTCCTCGTGTGGTCTTCGAATGCTCTGACACCCAGTTCGTAGTCATCCGCGATGACCTCCGGCGCGGCCCCGGCCAGGGAGAGCAGCAGCATGGTCACCATGCCGGTCCGATCGCGCCCCGCCGCACAATGGACGACGACGGCGCCCTTCGCCGAGGCAACGGCACGGAAGACATCAGCGAGCTTCATCGGCCAGCGGCGCAGGTTCTCGGGGTACGACTCAGGTGAGTTCAGGACAGGGCCGCAGATGCTCATGAACTCCTGGTCAGATGGATCTTCGGTGGGTGTGTGGATCACGGAGAACGGCGCTAGCACGGCATCTGAAACGTCCGGATCGGTCTGCGTTCGACGCCGTTCCTGGGGGTTGCGCAGATCCACGATGGTGCGCACGCCATCGTCGTACGCCTGCTGCCAACCGGCCTCGGTCAGCCATTCCGGGCGCCCCATCCGAAAGATCCGGCCCGCCTTGACAGCTCCGGTCTTCGTGGGCAGGCCACCCAGGTCACGGGCGTTGACGGCACCGCCCCAGCCGACGGTGCGGTTGTTCATCGCCGCGATTTCCACCTGCCCAGCCAACCAGCATTCGCCAGCATGTGTCCATTGGGAGCGCTCCCCACGCGGACGCCTCGCTCGTGGCGACCCTGCTCAGACCCGGAATCGGGGCTTGCGCGAACTACGCGCGTGTGGGTGCAGGTGTGGGTCCCGTGGGGCTCGTGATCACGACAGCATCGGGACCCGGACCTGCACCCGCTCGGCTGCGGGCGACCACTTCCTCACCCACCCGACTGGGGCGATCCTGGCGTTCGAGGGACCCACCAATCTCGTTGAAGACCCCCGCTTTGACGTGGGGGCTGCCGAGCCCGCCTGGTGAGCGGGCGGCATACAGACCTGGTATGCCGTCCTGTGGCCTCTGCCTACGCCGAGTGGCCGCGTCCGATGACGCGCGTCACCGGCGTACCCTTGAGCTCTGCCTCTGGTTCGCGTCTGCCCGGGGCAGACCGTTTGTCTCACGAACATGGCAAGGGAGCCGTTTGTGTCCGTCGCACCTGATGGTCGCCGCATGCTGCGCGTCGAAGCCCGCAACGCCGAGACGCCGATCGAGCGTAAGCCGGAGTGGATCCGCACCACCGCCAAGATGGGGCCCGAGTACACCAAGCTCCACTCGATGGTGAAGTCCCAGGGTCTGCACACGGTCTGTCAGGAGGCGGCCTGTCCCAACATCTTCGAGTGTTGGGAAGACAAGGAAGCGACCTTCCTGATCGGCGGTGAGCAGTGCACGAGGCGGTGCGACTTCTGCCAGATCGACACCGGCAAGCCCGAGGACCTCGACCGTGACGAGCCCCGCCGGGTTGCCGAGTCGGTCCAGCAGATGGGCCTGCGCTACGCCACCATCACCGGCGTCGCGCGCGACGACCTCGAGGACGGCGGAGCCTGGCTCTATGCCGAGACCATCCGCGTGGTGCACCAGCTCAACCCGGGCACCGGCGTGGAGATCCTGGTCCCCGACTTCAACGGAGTACCCGAGCTCGTCGGTCAGGTCCTTGACGCCAGGCCCGAGGTGTTCGCGCACAACGTTGAGACGGTCCCCCGCATCTTCAAGAGGATCCGCCCGGCGTTCCGCTACGACCGCTCGCTCGATGTCATCACGATGGGCCGTGAGGCCGGCCTCGTGACCAAGTCCAACCTGATCCTGGGCATGGGCGAGGAAGGCCATGAGATCCAGCAGGCCCTGCACGACCTGTACGACGCCGGCACCGACCTGATCACGATCACGCAGTATCTGCGGCCTTCGCCGCGGCACCACCCGGTCGACCGCTGGGTCAAGCCGGAGGAGTTCGTCCGGTGGTCCGACCTGGCGCAGGAGATCGGCTACAAGGGCGTCATGAGTGGGCCTTTGGTACGTTCGTCCTACCGCGCCGGTCGCCTGTGGGCCCAGGCCATGTTGCGCTGGGGCCGTCCGGTGCCGGAGCACCTGTCCCACCTGACGGTGGCCGCTTCCAGCCCGGCCCGCCAGGAGGCTTCCTCGCTGCTCCAGCGTCGCCTCTCCGACGTCTCCTGAAGGTAGTCTGATCCCCATGTTCCGCAAGAAATCCGATCAGTCAACCGCGCCCAAGACCACCGCGCCCAAGAAGCCCGGACGCTTCGCCCAGATCCGTCAGGTCTTCACCGCCGCGCGCGCTGTCGACCCGACCATCGGCTGGTGGATGGCACTGGCTGCCCTGGGCACGCTCGTCGCGATGGTTGCCATCGGTGTGCTCCTCGGCAGCTGGGTCTACTTCCTGATTCTCGGCATCCCCATGGCTGTCCTTGCTGCTTCGGTGGTGCTGAGCATCCGGGCCAAGCGGGCGGCCTACAAGTCCATCGAGGGCCAGCCCGGCGCCGCGGGAGCTGCCCTGTCCTCACTGCGTCGCGGCTGGTACTTCGAGCAGCAGCCCGTTGCCGCTGAGGCCGCCCGAGCCGGCGACCTGTCGTCGACCGCGATGGTGTTCCGCGCGACCGGACGCCCGGGAGTCGTCCTGGTCGCCGAGGGTCCTGCGGCGCGAGCGACCAAGCTGGCTGAGGCGGAGCGCAAGAAGATCAGCCGGATCGCAGGACCGAGCGTCCCGGTGACGGTGGTCCGCGTTGGCGAGGGCGGCGGCAAGGACGAGGTGTCGGTCCGCAAGGTGGCCGGCAAGATCCAGCGGATGAAGCCGGTACTCACCAAAGCGGAGGTCACTGCGGTCAACAAACGCCTCAAGGCAATGGGCGGTCTGCGTCCGCCGCTGCCGGCCGGCGTCGACCCCAACCGGGTCCGCATGGACCGCAAGGCAATGCGCGGCCGCTGACCCACGT
>JAYSQM010000333.1:0-5415 GCA_043721575.1 Phycicoccus sp. | reverse complement strand
GCAGGTGCTCGACCACCAGCTGCTGGACGGCCAGCCGGGCGTACCACTTGCGGTCCGCCGGAACGACGAACCAGGGAGCGTCCTGGGTCGAGCACTTGTCGATGGCCGCCTGGTACGCCGCCTGGTACGCCGGCCAGGACTCGCGCTCGTCGACATCGCCCGGGTTGTACTTCCAGTGCTTGTCCGGGCGCTCGAGTCGTTCGCTCAGCCGCGCCTTCTGCTCGTCGCTGGAGATGTGGAGCATGACCTTGACGATGGTCGTGCCGGCCTGGGTCACCGTCTGCTCGAAGGTGTTGATCTGCCCGTAGCGACGACCCCACGTCGCGGGCGGCACCAGGTTGTGGACCCGTGCGATCAGGACGTCCTCGTAGTGCGAGCGGTCGAAGACACCGATCTGGCCAGGACGCGGCAAGGCATTGCGGATACGCCACAGGAAGGGGTGCTCCCGCTCTTCCCTGGTCGGCGCCTTGAACGCGGTGTAGCGAACACCTTGGGGGTCCACCGACCCGACGACATGGCGCATGATGCCGCCCTTGCCCGAGGTGTCCATCCCCTGCACCACCAGCAGCACCGCCGCTTTCCCACCGGCCCTGGACTCGGCATACAGCCGCTCTTGCAGGTCACCGAGCTCGGGGACCGTTGTGTCCAAGAGCTCGGTCCCGGCCGCCTTGTCCCCGTCGTACCCCGGTGTGGAACGTGGGTCACGGTCGGCCAACACGAATCCCGGGCCTGCCCCCAGTGCTTGGGTGAACGGCCCTGGCCTTGCGTTCCCGGGCGTGCTCTGCGCCTGCTTCTTGGTCTTGGCCATGGGCACGATCGTTGCATCACCGCGTCCCGAGCGCCACCTCGCCGGACTGACCCGAATATTGCATGGAAGGATGGCGCGCATGCGTCTGCTCCTCTCCCACGACGACCTCGGCCGATGGACCCCCGGCCATGACGGGGTGATGGATCCAGAAGCGTTGGCACTGGCCTACGCCTACCCCGAGCTTTCCGGGTCACGGACGTGGGTCAGGGCCAACTTCATCTCGACGCTGGACGGGGCCGCGGCCGGCGACGACGGGCGCTCCGGCTCCATCAACACCGGCGCCGACCGCGACGTGTTCGGGCTCTTGAGGGCGCTCTCGGATGTGATCCTCGTCGGTGCAGGAACGGCGCGTATCGAGGGGTATCGACGAGCCACGGTCCGTGCCCCTTGGCTGGAACAGCGCAAAGGGCGGCCCGCGCACCCCACGATGGCGGTCGTCAGCCGCTCCGGGCACATTCCGCCCCAGCTGAGCCGGGTCCGAAAGGACTCCGGTGAGGTCTTGTTGATCACCTGCCAGGGTGCCGGCGCTGAGGCGATCGATCTCGCCCGGGGCACGCTTGGCACGGAGCACGTGATCGTCGCGGGAGACGCGAGCGTTGACCTGGCAGCTGCGGTGGACGCTCTGGCTGTTCGAGGGCTACGTCGCATTCTGTGCGAAGGCGGTCCTCATCTCATGCGTGACCTGACAGCTTCGGGAAGGCTCGACGAGCTCTGTCTGACCCTCGCACCGACGTTGGTCGCCGGGGACCGTCCGCGTATCACTGCAGGAGCGTCGGTGACTGCAAACCTGTTGCCCCGGCTGCTGATCGAGTCGCAGGGCACGATCCTGGGGCGCTGGACACGGCCCTGAGCACTGGACACGGCGTTGAGCGCTGGACGGCCCGGTCGCCTCGGTCAGACAGGCTGGATCGATCCAGTAAGGAAGTCACGCACGACGGCATCCCAGCGCTCGGGATCAACATTCCATTCCTTGGTATGTCGCGCCACTCGCCAGGGCTCGAAGCGGACCAGGTCAGGGCGCTTGGCAGCCAACGAGATCGAGGGTCCGGCGGGAACGAACTCGTCGTCAAGGGAATGAATGAGCAGGGTGGGGTGCTTCAGCTCGTCTGCGCGGTGCTCCCAGTTCGTCAGGGCCACGTCGATCGGCTCGTGCACGCCGACGAGCCGGCGCGCCCACCGACGGCCGATCAGTGAACGGCTCAGGCTCCCGATCGGGCCGGGGATCTTGTTCATCGCACCGTGGTGACGCAGGACATCGGCCCAGTCGATCACCGGCGAGTCCAGGACCACGGCGGTGACACGATCCGAGAGCCACGAGCGGTCCAGGGTCTGCAGGACGATGGCAGCGCCCATGGACCACCCGAACAGGACGAGCTGCTCAGCGCCTGCGTCGACGGCGTGAAGCAGGGCCGCCTCGAGGTCGCGCCACTCCGAAAGCCCAAGGCTGTATCTGCCGTCCAGACTCGGCGGAGCGCCGATGTCGTTGCGGTACAAGGGTATCAAGGCGGTGAAGCCGAGGTCGTGAAGCACCGGCACCGCCCGCAGACACTCCTCCCGCCGCGCTCCCCTGCCGTGCACAAGAATCGCCCAACGATCCGCGGCACCGTCCGCCGCGGGCACCTCCCAGGCCGCAAGCATCCCGATCTCCGCGGCGATCTCCACGTCCCGCGACGGCAGCCCCAGGGCATCCTTGGGTCCGCCGGCGTAGTAGTACTGGTTCCAACGGGCGGGACCGACGCGTAGCTCACCGGCGTCAACGCCCTCGAGTACGCGTCGGACGCGTCCGGTCTCCTCGTCAACGTCGAGCATCGCCCCCACCCGGGCGTGCCCCTTACCGCCGTCAAGCCAGAGCCCGTAGCGGCCCGGCTGCCCTGACTCGGGTGTGAGCCCGAGGGTCACACTGTCGTCCTCGACCACCAGAATCTGCGTGTCGTCGAGCCTGAGCGGATCTGGTGTCAACACCTTGCGGGCGAAAAACGTTGCAGCAGCGACGGTTCCGGCCGCGGACAGGGCCGCGCCAACGGCTGCTGCGGCGGCCAGGACGAGACTTCTTCGGGCGACCCGGCGATTCGATGGCACGCAGGCATCGTCGCAGGTTCACAATGCATCCGTGGACCTGCCCATCACCCTTCCGGTGTCGCCCATGCTGGCGAAGGCCGTCATCGTCGTGCCGGAGCCCGACTCCGTCGCAGGGGGCCTGTCCTATGAACCGAAATGGGACGGCTTCCGGTGCATCGTGCTGCGCAACGGCGACGAGGTGGAGCTGGCCAGCCGCGGCTCCAAACCGCTGACCCGATACTTCCCGGAAGTGGCCCAGGCGGTCCTTGAGCATCTGCCGCAGAAGTGTGCCATTGATGCCGAGATCGTCGTCCGCGCAGGCCCTCCCGGCGCACAACGACTCGACTGGGAGAGCTTGTCCCAACGCATCCATCCAGCGGACTCTCGGGTCCAGCGACTCTCCCGTGAGACTCCCGCCGAGCTGATCTGCTTCGACATCCTTGCCCTCGACGACGACGACCTGACCGGTCTGTCGTTCGGTGACCGCCGCAAGCGGCTGGAGTCCGTGCTCTCCAGCCTGCCGGTCGACGCACCCGTCCACCTGACCAGGACCACCACCGATGCCGCCACCGCCAGGGACTGGTTCGAGCGGTTCGAGGGTGCCGGGCTCGACGGCGTCGTCGCCAAGGCCCTGGCCGCCCCCTACCAGCAGGGCAAACGCGTCATGCTCAAGGTCAAGCACTCCAGAACAGCCGAGGCGGTGGTCGTGGGCTACCGGATCCACAAGTCCGGCAACGGTGTCGGCTCACTTCTGCTTGGTCTGTACGACGGGCACGGCACCCTCTACAACGTCGGTGGGATCGCGGCGTTCACCAACGCCCGACGCCTCAGCCTGGTCGATGAGCTCGCGCCTCTGGTCGTCACCGACGATCAGGGGGATGCGGTGAAGGGCACAACGGAGCGCTCCCGGTTCAGCAGCAGCAAGGACGTGAGCTTCGTCAGGTTGCGCCCGGATCGGGTGGTCGAAGTGAAGTTCGACCAGATGGAGGGCGCACGCTTTCGCCACTCCGTGACGTTCCTACGCTGGCGCCCGGATCGCGACCCTGAGTCCTGTAGGGCTGACCAGGTCGACCGAGCCATCGTCTACGATCTGGACGCCGTCTTCCAGCACTGAGGGAGACTTCCGGCAGCAGAACTTGACCTGCTCTTTAAGGACTTGACCTGTTCCTTAACCCCACCCGTGACACATGTCACGGGTGGCAACGGTCCCGTCGGGAGAGCGTGATCCCACCCGGGAAACCGCTCGTCCCAAAAGGAAGAAGGATTCGTTCATGCGTTATCGCGCACTCCTGGCGGTCTCTGCCGCAACTCTCGTCGGCCTCACCACAATGGTCGCAACCACCTCTGCCAACGCCACCCCCTCCCCGGCCGGGCAACTGCACTCGGCCAAGGTCTGCGGCGCACCGGCTGCGGGCTACGCCGCGTGCAAGTCGCTCGTGCGTACCGACCCCGCCGGCAAGCCCCTTGCGACCACCACGCCCAGCGGCTACGGCCCGACGAACATCCAGTCCGCCTACAAGCTCGCTGGTCTGACGTCCGGTGGCCGTACCGTCGCCATCGTTGACGCGTACAACGACCCGACCGCCGAGGCTGACCTGGGGACCTACCGCACGCAGTTCGGGCTGTCTTCGTGCACGACCGCCAACGGTTGCTTCCACAAGGTGGACCAGCGTGGTGGAACGTCATACCCGCGCACGGACAGCGGCTGGGCGCAGGAGATCTCGCTCGACCTCGACATGGTCTCGGCCACGTGCCCCGACTGCCACATCCTGCTGGTCGAAGCCGACAGCGCGTCCTTCGCGAACCTCGGTGCCGCTGTCAACACCGCGGCCCGGACCGCCGGGGTCGCTGCCATCTCCAACAGCTACGGCGGTGGAGACGCAGCCGACACCACCTACGGCTCGTACTACAACCACCCGGGGATCGCCGTGACCGCCTCCACCGGTGACACCGGGTACAAGGGCGGGTCCTACCCCGCGTCGTCGTCCTACGTCACCGCAGTCGGCGGCACCAGCCTCAACGCCGCCGGCAACACCCGCGGCTGGACCGAGACAGTCTGGTCCGGCGCCGGCTCCGGCTGCTCCACCTACAACACGGCCCTGGCTGCCGCCGCGAACTTCGACACGGGTTGCGCCAAGCGCGCAATGGCCGACGTCTCTGCTGTGGCCGACCCGAACACCGGTGTGGCCGTGTACGACTCGACCGCGCGCCAGGGCTCGTCAGGATGGATGGTCTTCGGTGGCACCAGCGTGTCCGCTCCGATCATCGGCTCGGTCTACGCACTGTCCGGCAACACCGCCGGCTACGCCAATGCCGTGCCGTACGGCCACGCCTCATCCCTGTTCGACGTCACCTCCGGATCGAACGGAACCTGCCCCACGACCCAGTGGTGCAACGCCCGCGTCGGCTGGGACGGCCCCACCGGGTTGGGCACGCCCAACGGCGTGAGTGCCTTCTGATCGACCTGGTCGACTGACTGATCCAAACGAGAGCATGAAGGGCCGGCTCCGGTGAGGAGGCGGCCCTTCATGCGTCAGTTGGCTGTGGCC
>JAYSQM010000332.1:0-43549 GCA_043721575.1 Phycicoccus sp. | reverse complement strand
GCGCAGAACACGGACCACAGGCGTTGTGGGCGCTGGTCTCCCATGGCGACGTCATCAAGTCGATCCTGGCCGACGCCGCCGGCGCACATCTGGACCACTTCCAGAGGATCATGGTGAGTCCGGCGTCGTTGTCGGTCGTGAGCTACACCGATCGGCGACCCTTCGTGGTGCGACTCAACGATGGCGGGGCCGACCTGTCTGCTCTCGTGCCACCACCCGGCGACGCGCCCGTGGGCGGCGGCGCAGGCTCCTCCGACTAAAGTCGACCGTATGCCGGTCCTTGAGTTCGACCCACCAGAACGGTTCGTTGCGGGCACCGTCGGGCCGCCCGGACAACGGACCTTCTTTCTGCAGGCCAGCGCCGGGTCACGGCTGACCAGCGTGTCGCTGGAGAAGCAACAGGTGAGCACGCTCGCCGAGCGGGTCAACGACCTGCTCGACGACTTTGCCCGCGGTGAGGAGGCGGACGCCGTTGCTGACGCGGTCGAGGACATCGCCCCACTGGCCACCCCCATCGAGGACGAGTTCCGGGTCGGCGCGATGAGCCTCGGATGGGACGCCGAACGCAACGTCCTGATCCTGGAGTGCCATGACGGGCAGGAGGCTCTCGAGGTCGACGACGAGGGCGAGCCCACGCTGGAGCCCGAGCATCCCGGTGAGTTCGAGACGGTCCTTCGTGTCGTGATCGAGCCTGCCCAGGCGCGTGCCTTCGCCCGCCGATGCGCCAAGCTCGTCACCGCCGGGCGTCCCCCGTGCCCGTTCTGTGGCGGGCCCCTCGACCCGACCGGGCACGTCTGCCCTCGCGCCAACGGGTACAAGCGCTGAGCGCTGAGCAGTCAAGATGAGTCTGCCCGCTCCCTCGACGCAGGAAGAGGTCGCCCACGTCCTTGATCTCCTGACGTTCGGCGAGATCGAGCTGGAGGGCCGCCTGGTGGAGGCCAGCAACGTGGCACTGCTCGGGCAGCTCGAGCTGGGGGACATCCGGACGCGGGTGATCTACAAGCCCGTCGAGGGGGAGCGGCCGCTCTGGGACTTCACGGACGGGACCCTCGCCCAACGTGAGGCGGCAGCGTTCGTGCTCTCGGCTGTCGGCGGCTGGAATCTTGTGCCTCCAACGGTCATCAGAGATGGGCCGCTCGGGCCTGGTTCGGTCCAGCTGTGGGTTGACGCCGCCCCGGGTGGCACCCGGACCCTCATCGACGTGGTGACCCACGCAGAGCTTGTGCCGGGCTGGCTGCCCGTGTTCGAGGCACAGCTGGCCGACGGCACGGCGGTGGTCGTGGCGCACGCGGACCGGCCCGAGCTCGCCTCTGCTGCGGTGTTCGACGTGGTCATCAACAATGCCGACCGCAAGGGCTCCCATCTGGTGGTGGACCAGTCCGACTCGCTGTGGGGGTTCGACCACGGCGTCAGCTGTCACAGCGAGCCCAAGCTGCGCACCGTGCTGTGGGGATGGGCGGGCAAGCCGCTGCCAGAAGCCGAGCTGTCCAGGCTGGAAGCGCTGTCGGGATGGTTGGGCAACCCACTGAGCCCGGTGTCACGAACCATCCAGGGGCTGTTGTCACCGACCGAGGTCGACGCCGTCAGCCGCCGCATCGCGGGCCTGCTGGCCACCGGCCGGTTCCCGGAGCCCAACGGCCGTGGCCCGGCCGTTCCGTGGCCGCCCCTTTGAGCAGCGCCCTGCCCGCCCCTCCAGGCTGGGCGCGGCGCATCCCCATTAGGCTCGGTCCGTGAAATCCTGGCCGTCGCCGTTCATCCCTGCTGTGCCCGGCACCGGGCGCCCGATTCGTGTCCACGACACCGCATCCGGAGCCGTGCGCCAGTTGACGCCGGGCCCAACCGCGCGGATGTACGTCTGCGGGATCACTCCCTACGACGCCACACACATGGGCCATGCCGCGACCTACGTGACCTTCGACCTGTTGGGTCGAGCCTTGCGCGACGCAGGCCATGAGGTGCTGTACGTCCAGAACGTGACCGATGTGGACGACCCCTTGCTCGAGCGTGCCCAGCGCGACGGTGTCCAGTGGCAGGCGTTGGCAGACAATGGGATTGCGCTCTTTCGGGAGGACATGACCGCTTTGGGCGTCATCGCCCCGGATCACTACATCGGCGTGGTCGAGAGTGTGCCGTCAGTCGTCAAGGCAGTGACCGACCTGCTGTCCAGCGGCGCGGCATACCGTCTGGAGCTTCCCGAGGGTGAGGGGACCGCAGGAGCCGGCGACATCTACTTCGATCTCTCGTGCGCCCAGGGCTTCGGTTCGGTCTCCGCATGGGACCGGGACCAGATGATGGCGGTCTTCGCCGAGCGTGGGGGAGACCCGGGGCGCCCGGGCAAGCACGATGAGCTGGACCCGTTGATGTGGCGCGCGGCCCGCGCCGGCGAACCGTCCTGGCCCGGCGGCGACCTCGGTGACGGTCGACCCGGGTGGCACATCGAGTGCACGACCATCGCCCTGGACTACCTCGGCATGACGTTCGACGTGCAGGGGGGCGGCACCGACCTGGTCTTCCCTCACCACGAGATGAGTGCCGTCCAGGCCTGCGGCATCACCGGCGCTTCGCCGTTCGCGCGCGCCTACGTCCACCAGGCCATGGTCGGGCTCGACGGCGAGAAGATGAGCAAGTCCAAGGGCAACCTGGTGCTCGTCTCTAAGCTGCGGCGGTCAGGGGTCGACCCGATGGCCCTGCGCCTGGCCCTGCTGGCGCACCACTACCGCACACCCTGGGAATGGACCGACCAAATCCTGGTGGACGCCCAGCGGCGACTTGAGACTTGGCGGGCCGGGTTGTCCGGCAACGGCGGACCGTCGGCCGACAGGGCGATCGCCCGCATCCGTGAGTGTCTCGCGAACGACCTCGATGCGCCGGGCGCCCTCGCCGCAGTCGACGAGTGGGCCCGGGAGAGCCTCGAGCGGGGCGGGAGCGAGCTCGGCGCCCCCGGTCTGGTCGGGCGCGCGCTCGACGCACTCCTGGGCATCCGGCTCTAGCCGGCGGGTGGGTCCTCGCCGCGACGGCGCAGGTAGCGCTCGAACTCGCGCGCGATGGCGTCACCGGAGGCCTCTGGGAGGTCCGCTGTGTCCTGAGCCTGCTCGAGGGAGTGGACGTACTCCGCCACCTCGTCATCGGACTCGGCCAGCTCATCCACTCCGTGCTCCCATGCCCGCGACTGGTCGGGGAGGTCGCCGTGCGGGATGGTCAGGTCGAGCAGCTCCTCCAGCTTGGCGATGAGCCCGAGGGTGGCCTTGGGCGACGGGGTACCTCCCGCATAGTGCGGAACCGCAGCCCAGCAGGACAGCGAGGGCAGGTCTGCCTGGCAGGCCGCGTCGGCCAGGACCCCGATGATGCCGGTGGCTCCTTCGTACTTGCTGGGTTCGAGGTCGAAGCGGTGGATGACGTCCTCGTGCTCTGAGGTGGCGGTGACGGGAATCGGCCGGGTGTGCGGCACGTCGGCGAGCAGGGCGCCCAGCGTCACGAACGTGGTGACACCGACCTGCCGTGCGAACTCGAGCAGCTCGATGGTGAACGAACGCCAGCGCGTCGACGGCTCGATGCCCTGGACGAGAATGACGTCGCGGTCCAGCGAGGTTGACGTAGCCAACAGGATGCGGGTCGTGGGCCAGCTGATCCGGCGCTTTCCACCCTCGAGGACGACCCGAGGACGGTTGACCTGGAAGTCGTAGTAGTCCTCGGGGTCGATGGCTGCGACAGGCTCGGCGCTCCACACCTCGCTGAGGTGCTCGATCGCCGCTGTGGCCGCCTCGCCCGCGTCGTTCCAGCCCTCAAAGGCGGCGATCATGATCGGGTCGCGCAGCTCTGGCACGTCCTCGAGCTCGATCACCAGGTGCCTCCGTAGCTGCTCACAGTGGTTGAAGTGACCAGACTACGGAATCCCGGTCGGGCGGTCCCACGCCCCGCCGATAGACTTTGGGCCGATCCCCCTAGTGAGAAGGTCCACCACATTGAGCAGCCGCTCCGACCTCTTCCGCAAGGCTCTTTCCGAGCGTGTCCTCGTCGCTGATGGCGCGATGGGCACAATGCTCCAGGCCGCGGACCCGTCCATGGACGACTTCCAAGGCCATGAGGGCTGCAACGAGATCCTCAACATCACCCGTCCGGATGTCGTGCGAGGCGTCCACGACGCCTACTTCGCCGTGGGGGTCGACGCGGTCGAGACCAACACCTTCGGCGCCAACCTGGCCAACCTCGGCGAGTACGACATCTCCGATCGCATCTACGAGCTTGCCGAGTCCGGGGCGCGGATCGCGGCCGAAGCGGCCACGCACTGGTCGACTCCCGAGCATCCGCGGTTCGTGATCGGTTCCATGGGACCCGGCACCAAGCTGCCCTCGCTGGGCCACGTCTCCTTTGCGACCTTGCGCGACGCGTATGCCGAGCAGGCCCGCGGGCTGATCGACGGAGGTGTTGACGTCATCCTGATCGAGACGTCCCAGGACCTCTTGCAGGCCAAGGCTGCGGTGATCGGTTCCAAGCGCGCACTGGCTGCGGCCGGCGAGACCCTGCCGGTCATCGTCCAGGTCACGGTCGAGACGACGGGCACCATGCTCATGGGCTCCGAGATCGGTGCCGCGCTGACCGCTCTGGAACCGCTCGGGATCGACGCCATCGGGCTCAACTGTGCGACCGGCCCGGCCGAGATGAGCGAGCACCTGCGCCACCTGTCGCGCCATTCCCGCATCCCGATCAGCTGCATGCCCAACGCCGGGCTGCCCATGCTGACGAAGGAGGGCGCGGCATACCCGCTCTCGCCCCAGGATCTCGCGGACGCGCACACGCAGTTCGTCAGGGAGTTCGGGCTCTCCCTCGTCGGTGGCTGCTGCGGTACGACGCCCGCCCACCTCGCAGAGGTCGTGAAGGCCGTTGGCGGATCGCCGATCCAGCCGCGTCGGCCGCGGCCCGAGCATGGCGTCGCCTCGTTGTACTCCGCGGTGCCCTTCCGTCAGGACGCGTCGTTCCTGGTGATCGGCGAGCGTACGAATGCCAATGGATCCAAGGCATTCAAGGAGGCGATGCTGGACTCCCGCTGGGACGAGTGCGTCGAGATCGCCCGCAACCAGACCAAGGACGGCGCCCACCTGCTCGACGTCTGCATCGACTACGTCGGCCGTGACGGTGTGCAGGACATGCACGAGATCGTCAGCCGGTTCGCCACGTCCAGCACCCTGCCGCTGGTTCTGGACTCCACCGAACCTCCCGTGGTCGAGGCCGGCCTCGAGCTGCTGGGCGGCCGCGCGGTCGTCAACTCCGTCAACTTCGAGGACGGCGAGGGCGAGGGCTCGCGCTTCGCGCGAATCATGCCCGTAGTCAAGGAACACGGCGCTGCCGTCATCGCGCTGACCATCGACGAGACCGGTCAGGCCCGCACCAGGGAGCACAAGGTGGCCGTGGCGTCGCGGCTGATCGAGTCCCTCACCGGTGACTGGGGCATGAACGTAGAGGACATCATCGTCGACACGCTGACCTTCCCGATCGCCACTGGTCAGGAGGAGACGCGACGCGACGGCCTGGAGACCATCGAGGCCATCCGCGAGCTCAAGCGTCGATATCCCGACGTCCAGACCACCCTGGGCGTCTCGAACGTGTCGTTCGGTCTCAAGCCGGCCGTCCGGGTGGTCCTCAACTCGGTGTTCCTGCACGAGTGCGTCAAGGCCGGACTCGACTCGGCCATCGTGCACGCCGCCAAGATCGTGCCGATCGCGCGAATCCCCGAGGAGCAGCGCCAGGTGGCCCTCGACCTCGTCCATGACAAGCGCGTCTGGGCTGGTGAGCCGGGGGAGAGCGAGCTGACGTACGACCCGCTGAGCCGCCTGCTCGAGCTGTTCGAGGGCGTGGACTCCGTCTCGTTGAAGGAGACTCGCGCCAACGAGCTCGCTGCCCTGCCGCTGGAGGAGCGCCTGGCCAGGCGCATCGTCGACGGCGAGCGCGTGGGCCTTGAGGAGGACCTGCAGACGGCGCTCGACAAGGGCCACAGTGCCCTGGACATCATCAACGACAACCTGCTGGGCGGGATGCGGACCGTCGGAGAGCTGTTCGGCAGGGGCGAGATGCAGCTGCCGTTCGTGCTGCAGTCCGCCGAGGTGATGAAGGCCGCGGTGGCCTATCTCGAGCCGTTCATCGAGGGCAATGCCGACGGTTCCGAGCGTCAGGCCAAGGCCCGCATCGTGCTGGCCACCGTCAGGGGCGACGTTCACGACATCGGCAAGAACCTGGTGGACATCATCCTGTCCAACAACGGGTTCGACGTCGTCAACATCGGCATCAAGCAACCGATCGCCGAGATCATCCGGGCAGCTGAGGAGCACAACGCCGACGCCATCGGCATGAGTGGGCTGCTGGTGAAGTCAACGGTGATCATGAAGGAGAACCTCCAGGAGCTGAACTCCCGCGGGGTCGCGGCGCGTTGGCCGGTGCTGCTCGGTGGGGCTGCCCTGACCCGCGCGTATGTCGAGAACGACCTCGCTGAGATCTACGAGGGTGAAGTCCGTTACGCCAGAGATGCTTTCGAGGGTCTGCGCCTGATGGACGCTGTCGCGGCCGCCCGCGCCAACCCGCAGCTCAGCGTCTCGGAGACCCTGCCCGAGCTGCGCAGGCGCCGGGTTCGGGCTGTGGTGGCGCCGGCCGATGATGACGCACCGGCCGACACCACGCGCTCGGACGTGACCCAGGACAACAGCATCCCGACACCACCGTTCTGGGGCAGCCGGGTCGTCAAGGGCATCGCCTTGGCCGACTATGCGTCATACCTCGACGAGCGGGCGACGTTCCTGGGGCAGTGGGGCCTGAAGGGCACACGAGGCGATGGCGGCTCGTCCTACGAGGACCTGGTCGAGACCGAGGGCCGTCCGCGGCTGCGGATGTGGCTGGACCGGATCAAGACCGACGGCCTGCTCCAGGCCGCTGTCGTGTACGGGTACTTCCCTTGCTACAGCGAAGGGAACGAGCTCGTGGTCCTCCATCACGAAGAGGGCGCCGACGGCCAGAAGGTCGGCAGCGAGCGGGCCCGGTTCTCGTTCCCTCGACAGCGTCGCGACCGTCGTCTGTGCCTTGCGGACTTCTTCAGGACCAAGGAACGCTACGAGGTCGACGGAGAGCCTGATGTGATTGCCTTCCACCTGGTGACGATGGGTACCCGGGTGTCCGAGGCAACCGCAGAGCTGTTTGGTCGCAACGCCTATCGCGACTACCTCGAGCTTCACGGTCTGTCGGTGCAGCTGACCGAGGCGCTGGCCGAGATGTGGCATGCACGGGTGCGCGAAGAGCTCGGCTTCGGCGCCGACGACAACGACGACCTCGGTGCCATCCTGCGTCAGGGCTATCGCGGGTCTCGCTACTCGTTCGGTTATCCGGCCTGTCCGGACCTGCAGGACCGTGCGGTGCTGGTCGGGCTGCTCGACCCGTCGCGAATCGGCGTGGTTCTCTCCGAGGAGCTGCAGCTCCACCCGGAGCAGTCCACCGATGCTCTGGTCGTGCACCACCCAGAGGCCAAGTATTTCAATGCAACATAGCCTTCAACGCCACCTAGCCTTCAACGCCACATGACCGAGGTTCTTCCGGCGGCGGTTCTGTGGGACATGGACGGCACCCTGGTTGACACCGAGCCGTACTGGATTGCCGCGGAGCACGCTCTGGTGGAGGAGCACGGGGGCGTGTGGACCGACGAGCACGCACACCAGCTGGTGGGCAACGACCTGTTGGTCTCGGCGGAGTACATCCGGGCCCACTCGCCGATCGAGCTGACCCCGGTCGCGATCGTCCACGCACTGCTGGCCAGCGTCGTTGCCAGGGTCAAGGAGCATGTGCCGTGGCGTCCGGGCGCCCGTGAGCTGCTCGAAAGCCTTGTGGTGCAAGGGGTTCCGTGCGCCCTGGTCACGATGTCCTGGGAGTCGTTGGCCACAGCCGTAGTGAGCAATCTGCCGCATGGCACCTTCGCCGCGGTCGTCACCGGGGACGTTGTTCGGCACGGCAAGCCCCACCCCGAGCCCTACCTGGCAGCCGTGCGTCTGCTCGGGGTCGACCTCGGAGCCTGTGTCGCGATCGAGGACTCACCGCCGGGCGTTGCGTCGGCGGTGGCAGCCGGCATACCGACGATTGCTGTGCCGCATCACGTCAAGGTCCCTGAAACCATTGGGGCTGTTCAGATCTCAACCCTGGCCGGTCTTGCCCCGCGGGATCTACTGCGCTTGTTCGGTTGAGTACTCGCTCGCTCCGTGTCTGGACGTGCTAGCGAGCCCGTGACCCCCATGAGCTGGTGTTCGCCGCCGCAGCCAGGGTCTCGGCCAGCTCTTCATGGCCTTGCACCACAAGTCCGACGGTGACGCGCACGTGGGCGCCCCCGCCCGGCAGGACCGCGAAGGGCGACCCGGGGGTGACGCCGATGCCCTGACTTGCCATCCGGACCAAGGCCGCGGCCTCGTCGTGCACCGGCACCCAGATGTTGATGCCGTCCGTTCCGCCGACCTCGACCCCCCGCCGCGCGAGCGCGTCGACGAGAGCGGCGCGTCGACGCGCATACTCCCGCTGTGCCTGTTGGACCTCGGCGCGGGAACCTTCATCGGTGAGCAGGCTCAACAGGATTCGCTGGAGGAGGCGACTACTCCATCCCTGGCCGAGCTGGCGACGCGCGAGGACGTCGTGGATCAGCTGGGCGGGCCCGCTGACCGCAGCCAGACGCAGGTCCGGACCATGCGACTTGGAGAAGCTGCGGATGTGCACTGTGCGCTCGGGGATCCAACGACCCAGACTGATGGTCGGGGCCGAGGCGATGGCGCCGGCGGAGTCGTCCTCGATCACGAAGGTGCCGGCTCGGTCGATGAGCTCGGCCAGGGCGCGGGCTCGCCGTGGTGTGGTCGAGATTCCGCTGGGGTTCTGGGCGGTGGGTTGCAGGATCACGACTGCTGCAGGCGATGCCAGCGCGACGGCCAGGGACTGCGGCCGCATGCCTTCGCTGTCGAGCGGGACACCCACGACGTCAGCCCCGATGGAGTCGAGCAGGTCGAGCAGGGGAGGGAAGCACGGGTGCTCGACGACGACGCGGTCGCCGAAGCGGATGACAGTTCGGGCCACCAGGTCCAGGGCGTCCATCGCGCCGTCAACGATGGTGAGATCGCTTGCGACATAGGGCCATTCGGCGAGCAGCAGGTCACGCAGCTCGGGCAGAACAGCCTCGTCGAGGTAGCTGCCTGGCGTACCCGCGGTGGTGAGTCGGCCCAGTGCCCTGCTGAGGTTGGGCAGCAGGGCGGCGTCCGGGACACCGGTGGACAGGTCGAGCGAGAAGCCGGTCTGACCCTCCAGGGCACGCCGGTAGCGGGTGTTCGCGGGTCCCACGGGGTCGGCCACGGTCGTACCGCGTCGACCGTCGGTGCGAATGGTGCCGGAGCGGGCCAACAGCGCCCAGCCGGCGCTGACCGTGGTGGGGGAGAGTGCGAGCTGCGTCGCGACCTCGCGGATCGGCGGCAGCTTGGTCCCGGCCGGCAGAACGCCGTCGCGGATGGCGCGGCTCACCGCATGGGCCAGACCGCGGGCAGTGGGCTGGTCCAGGCGCTCCTCGAGCGCGGTCACGATGACGGTCATCTTTGTAACATAGCAAATGACACTTTGTATGGGATGCAGTTGGCACGTATTCTCGGTCCATGACAAGGCGCATCTCACACTGGATCGATGGTCGCAACACTCCTGGCACCTCCGGCCGAACGGCCCCGGTCTACAACCCGGCAACGGGTCAGCGCAGCGCCGAGGTGGAGCTTGCCAGCGAGAGCGAGGTCACAGATGCGGTCGCCAAGGCCGTTGCTGCCTCGAAGGACTGGCGGCACGCGTCCCTGTCCACGCGGTCCGGTGTGCTGTTCGCCTTCAGAGAGCTGCTGCGCGAGCACGCCGACGAGCTCGCAGCCATCGTCACGGCCGAACATGGCAAGGTTCTCTCCGACGCCGCCGGCGAGATCGCACGCGGCCTGGAGAACGTCGAGTTCGCCGCCGGTGTGCCGCAGCTGCTCAAGGGCGGGTTCTCTGAGCAGGTCTCGGCCGGGGTGGACGTCTACTCGATCCGTCAGCCTCTGGGTGTGGTCGCCGGGATCACCCCGTTCAACTTCCCGGTGATGGTGCCGCTGTGGATGTGTGCCAACGCCATCGCGTGCGGCAACGCCTTCATCCTCAAGCCGAGTGAGAAGGACCCCTCGGCGTCGCTGTTCCTGGCCCAGATGTGGAAGGACGCCGGTCTGCCCGACGGTGTCTTCACGGTGATCCAGGGGGACAAGGAGGCGGTCGACGCGCTGCTGGCCCATACCGGCGTTGCCGCCGTGAGCTTCGTGGGCTCGACCCCGATCGCCAGGTACATCTACGAGACCGGCACCGCGAACGGCAAGCGTGTCCAGGCCCTTGGTGGTGCCAAGAACCATGCACTGGTTCTGCCCGACGCCGACGTGGACATGGCTGCCGACGCGGTGGTCTCCGCGGCATACGGCTCGGCGGGTGAGCGTTGTATGGCGCTGTCCGTGGTCGTTGCCGTGGGTGATGTTGCAGACCCGCTGGTCGACGCGATTGCGGCACGTCTGCCCAAGCTCACCATCGGCGACGGCACCCACCCGGACACCGACATGGGTCCGCTGATCACCGCTGAGCACCGCGACAAGGTTGCCGGCTACATCGGCGCCGGCGCCCAGCAGGGTGCCACCCTGGTGGTCGACGGCCGCGCCGAGGACGTGCCCCCGGAGGGGTTCTTCCTCGGGACGACGCTGATGGACCACGTCACCCCCGACATGACCGTCTACACCGACGAGATCTTCGGACCGGTGCTCTGCGTCGTCCGGGCGGAGACGTACGAGCAGGGTCTGGCGCTGATCAACGACAACCCCTACGCGAACGGGACGGCGATCTTCACTCGTGATGGCGGAGCGGCCCGAGCGTTCCAGTTCGACGTCGAGGTTGGCATGGTCGGCATCAACGTCCCCATTCCGGTGCCGGTGGCCTACTACTCCTTCGGCGGCTGGAAGGCCTCACTGTTCGGCGACTCCCACATGTACGGGGCCGAGGGCATGAACTTCTACACCCGTGGCAAGGTGGTCACCTCTCGCTGGCCCGACCCCGCCACATCCACAGTCGACCTCGGTTTCCCCCGCACGCGATAGGACCGTTCCGTTGACCCAGACAACATCGCCCGTGAGCCCCGCAGACTCGAACCACGCAGACGAGGCCCGAGTTCGCGCCGACGACCGCTCGCACGTCTTCCACTCCTGGTCCGCCCAAGCCCAGATCGACCCACTGCCGATCGCCTCCGCCTCGGGGTCGTACTTCAGCGACTACTCCGGCAAGCGCTATCTCGACTTCTCCTCGCAGCTGGTCAACGTCAACATCGGCTACCAGCACCCCAAACTGGTCGCCGCGATCCAGGAGCAGGCCGCCAAGCTCTGCACCATCTCGCCAGCCTTCGCCAATGATGCGCGTAGCGAGGCCGCTCGCCTCATCGCGGAGATCGCCCCGGGTGACCTCAACGCTGTCTTCTTCACCAACGGTGGGGCTGAGGCCAACGAGAACGCCATCCGGATGGCGCGTCTGCACACCGGGCGGCACAAGGTCCTGGCCGCCTACCGCAGCTACCACGGTGCGACCGCGGGAGCCATTGCGCTGACCGGTGACCCACGCCGCTGGGCCTCGGAGCCGGGCCTCCCCGGGATCGTTCGTTACTGGGGACCGTATGCCTATCGTTCGGCGTTCCACGCGACCACGGAGCATGAGGAGTCGTTGCGTGCCCTGACCCATCTGCGGGACCTCCTCATGGTCGAGGGATCGCACACGGTTGCCGCGATCATCCTGGAGACCGTGGTCGGCACCAACGGGATCCTGGTCCCGCCACCGGGATATCTCGCCGGGGTCCGTGCGCTGTGCGACGAGTTCGGGATCGTCCTGATCGCCGATGAGGTCATGGCCGGCTTCGGTCGCTGCGGCGAGTGGTTCGCCGTGGACCACTGGGGCGTGACGCCGGACCTGATCACCTTCGCCAAGGGCGTCAACTCCGGATATGTGCCGCTGGGTGGCGTCGTCATCTCGGAGCGTATCGCCGCGACGTTCGCGGACCGGGCCTTCCCGGGCGGGTTGACATACTCAGGTCATCCGCTGGCCTGCGCCTCCGCTGTCGCCTCGATCAACATCTTCCGCGAGGAAGGCATCGTTGAGCATGCTCGTTCGCTGGGGACGGACGTCATCGGGCCGGAGCTGCGCGCTCTGGCCGAACGACACCCGTCGGTCGGTGAGGTTCGGGGACTTGGCGTCTTCTGGGCGCTGGAGCTCGTGCGCGACCGCGACACCCGCGAGCCGCTGGTTCCATTCAACGCCAGTGGTGCTGATGCCAAGCCGATGGCCGACTTCGCCGCCGCCTGCAGGGATCGCGGGCTGTGGCCATTCGTTCACTTCAACCGGACCCACGTCGTGCCGCCGTGCACCACGTCCGCCGAAGAGGCCCGGGAAGGTATCGCGATTCTGGACGAGGCACTGAAGGTGGCCGATACCTACTACACCGGGAGCTGAGTCACCTCGATAGGACCCTCGGTCGCTCGCGGCCGGGAAGTACGCGAGACCCTCACGAGAGGCGCCGGACAGGCTGAAACACCTTGCCGATAACTTGACAGGCTCCACCCCTGACCTGACGATCGGATGCAACTTGTCGCGTCAACCCGGAACCGGCCATGGCCCACGACGAGCCACCGCTGAGCGCACCCGACAGCCAGAAAGGACATGCCGTGCCTTTCCATGTTGACTCCGAAGTAGGGCAGCTCCGCCAGGTGATCGTCCACCGGCCCGGTCTGGAGCTGGACCGGCTCACCCCGGAGAACATCGGTGACCTACTCTTCGACGACATCATGTGGGCCGACAGGGCTCGAGCCGACCACGACACGTTCGTCGGTCAGCTGCGTGAGCGCGGCGTGACCGTGCACTACTTCGGTGAACTGCTCACCCAAGCGCTCGACGAGCCAGGTGCCCGGGGGTTCCTGCAGGACCGGTTGACCACCGCGACACGGTTCGGGCCGGCGCTGGACAAGCCGCTCGACGCGCTGGTGGGGGAGACACCGGCGGACCTGCTGGCCGAGCTGCTCGTTGGTGGAGTGCTCAAGAGTGACGTCATGCCGCTGCTGCGCACCACAAGTCTGCTGATGGAGTACCTGGACGTCGACGACTTCCTGCTGCATCCCCTGCCCAACCACCTGTTCCAGCGCGACAACTCCGCCTGGATCTACCGCGCGTTGTCGATCAACCCGATGGCCAAGCAGGCGCGCAAGCGGGAGACCATCAACTCACGGCTGATCTACAACTTCCACCCGATGTTTCGCGATGCCGGCCTGGACATCATCTACGGCAACGACTCCGTGTCCCATGAGCCCGCCACAGTCGAGGGGGGCGATGTGCTGGTGATCGGCAATGGCGTCGTCATGATCGGGATGGGAGAACGGACCACGCCGCAGGGGGCGGAGACCCTTGCGCGGTTGCTGTTCCAGGGTGGTCAGGTCAGCCTGGTGATCGTGGTCGAGCTACCGAAGGCGCGGGCCTTCATGCATCTGGACACCGCAATGACCATGGTCGACCGCGATGCCTTCTCCGTGTACCCGTACCTTCCTGAGGCGCTGCGGTCCTTCACCCTGAAGCCGGTGGGCGCCGGTGGAGACTACAAGGTCGAAGAGAACGCAGAGCTCTTCCCCGTCGTGGCCGAGGCGCTGGGCATCGACAAGATCCGGGTTCTGAGGGCACCCATCGACCGAATGCGCGCGCAACGCGAGCAGTGGGACGACGGCAACAACTTCCTCGCGATCTCTCCCGGCGTGGTTCTGGGCTATGAGCGAAACACCACCACCAACCGCTTCCTCAGCAGTGAGGGCATCGAGGTGTTGCCCGTCGTGGGCTCCGAGCTAGGCCGTGGCAGAGGCGGCCCGCGGTGTATGACCTGCCCGATCGAGCGAGACGCGGTGACGCCATGAGCTTCAACCTCCGACAGCGAAGCTTCCTCAAGGAGCCCGACTTCAGCCCGGCGGAGTGGAAGTACCTCCTGGGGCTGTCGGCGGACCTCAAGGCGGCGAAGTATGCCGGTACCGAACAACCGCGGCTCGCCGGGAAGAACATCGCCCTCATCTTCGAGAAGGCCTCCACGCGGACCCGGTGCGCGTTCGAGGTCGCCGCCCATGACCAGGGGGCCCACGTCACCTATCTGGAACCGAGCGGGTCACAGATGGGGCACAAGGAGTCGGTCAAGGACACGGCCAGGGTGCTGGGCCGGATGTACGACGGCATCGAGTACCGCGGGTTCTCGCAGGCTCATGTCGAGGACCTCGCGGCCTGGTCCGGCGTACCTGTCTGGAATGGCCTCACCGACCAGTGGCACCCGACCCAGACTTTGTGCGACATGCTCACCATGCGCGAGCACTCACCCAAGGACGACGAGGAGATCGCGTTCGCGTACTGCGGCGATGCACACAACAACGTCGGTAACTCCCTGCTCGTGGCCGGGGCACTGATGGGCATGGACGTGCGCATCGTGGCGCCACGACAGCTGTGGAACCACGACGACGTGATCGCGACCGCGAGGACCATCGCGGAGGTCACCGGCGCGCGGCTGACACACACCGAGGACGTCGACCAGGGCGTCGCTGACGTCGACTACGTCTACACCGACGTGTGGGTCTCCATGGGAGAGCCCAAGGAGATCTGGGACGAACGCATCACCGCCCTGCAGCCGTACCAGGTCACCATGGATCTGCTGTCCAAGACCGGAAACCCCAACGTCAGGTTCATGCACTGCCTGCCCGCTTTCCACGACCGGAACACGACCGTTGGGCAGCAGATCTTTGAGAAGACCGGTCTGGACGCTCTCGAGGTCACTGACGAGGTGTTTGAGTCCCAGTACTCCATCGTCTTCGACCAGGCCGAGAACCGGATGCACACCATCAAGGCGATCATGGTTGCCACGGTTGGGTCCTGATGCGCGTCGTCGTCGCTCTTGGCGGCAACGCGCTGATGCAGCGCGGCGCGCCGATGACTGTTCAGAACCAACGTGCCAACATCGCGACCGCGTGCGCCGCATTGGCGCCGGTTGCGCTGGAACATGAGCTGGTGATCTCGCACGGCAACGGACCGCAGGTCGGCTTGCTCGCTCTGCAGGCCGCGGCGTACGACGACACGTCGGCTTACCCCTTCGACGTGCTCGGCGCACAGACCGAGGGGATGATCGGGTACCTCATCGAACAAGAGCTCGGCAATCGACTGCCCTTCGACAAGTCGCTCGCCACGATCCTCACCATGACCGAGGTGGACCCCGCCGACCCAGCGTTCAACGACCCGACCAAGTTCGTCGGACCCGTCTACACCGCCGAGGAGGCGCATCAGCTGGCGGCGTCGCGGGGCTGGGTCGTGAAGCCCGACGGTGACCACTGGCGCCGGGTCGTCCCCTCCCCACTGCCACAGCGAATCTTCGAGATGCGCCCCATCGAGGCACTCCTCGCCACGGGCAGCGTGGTCATCTGCGCAGGCGGCGGTGGCATTCCCACCATGTACCGGCCCGGCACCCGCACGCTCATCGGTGTCGATGCCGTCATCGACAAGGACCGGGCCAGCGCCGTACTGGCACGCGACCTGCGCGCGGACATTCTCTTGATTGCCACCGACATCGACGCGGTATACATCGGCTGGGGGACGCCCGACAAGCGTGCGATTTCGGCCGCACACCCTGAGGAGCTCTCCACATTCGACTTCCCGGCTGGCTCGATGGGCCCCAAGGTGGACGCGGCAATCGAGTTCGCGCGCAGCTCAGGGCGCGAGGCAGTCATCGGAGCCCTTGCCGATCTACCTGCACTCATGGCGGGGAAAGCCGGCACCCGGGTGTCGTTGACGGCCAGGGGTGTCACCTACCGCTGAGGGGCTGGTGCAGGAGATCCTTGCTAAGCCATGGACCCGCTGATGCGACTTCACGACAGCGAGAGTGCGAGGGCTGCGGTGAAGGTGGCAGCGGTTGCGCACACCGCGCCCTGCCAGGCGAATCGCCACAGCGAGATCTTGACCCCCGCGCGACGGCATCGTTCCCGCCACAGGATCGTGGCCAGCGATGCCCAGATGGTGATCAGGGGTCCGGCGTTGACGCCGATCAGGAGCGCCATCAGCCGGCGGGGGTCGTTGTCGGTGACGGACTCCAGGGCCAGATAGGCCGGGAGATTGTCTACCACGTTGGCGGTGCCGACTCCAACTGCACTGACGCGCAACAGGTCTGATGTCCCGGTGCCGGTTCCGACCCAGCTGGCGAGCAGGTCGCGCAGGCCGTGGTTCAGGGCAAGGTCCACCACGACGAACAACGCGCTGACCCCGAGCACGATGAGCCAGGGGACCTTGACGTTGCGCAAGAGGGGACGGTTGCGCACGAGACAGGTGACGACCAGTACGAGAGCCGCAGCCGAGGCCGGGATGGCCGGGGTGATGCCGCTGACAAAGGCCGGGCCGAGGGCCACACAGACGGATGCGGCCACGATCAGCAACGTCCGGTCATGGGGTGAAGGTGGAGCCACAGGGACGTAGCGCCCCCGCAGGTCGCGTAGATGAAGCACCGCCAGCACGCCCACGGTGGCCCCGATGGCTGCCAGCGCCGGCCACAAGGCCAGCGAGATGTATCCCGAGTAGCTCAGTCCCAGCGCCGAGAACCGGTGCAGCGCGAGCAGGTTGGTCAGGTTCGACACGGGTAGGAGCAGGGAGGCCGTGTTGGCCAGCCAGACGGTGGTCATGGCGAAGGGCAGGGGGTTCAACCGAAGCTGACGGGCGACCGCGATCACCACCGGGGTCAGCAGCACCGCAGTGGTGTCGAGGCTGAGGACGATGGTCGAGACGCACGAGAGACCGACGACAAGCAGCCACAACAGCCAGGTGCGGCCACGGCCGGCGCGAGCAGCCCAGTGCCCGGCAACATCGAAAACCCCTGCGGCGTCAGCGATCTCGGCAACCACGGAGATTGCGACCAGGAAGATCAGGACAGGACCGACCCGCGTCGCCAGGTCCAGCAGGTCCGTGCCCGTCATCGAACGCCCGGCATGCCAGTCACAGAATCCTCGTATCGAGGATCCACGGCAGGCCGGGACGGGCAGGCTTGGTCAGTGTTGTCTCGAAACGTTGGGCCACCACGCGCTCGAGAGCCTTCGCTGTCCTGGCATCAACACCGGACTCGCACAGATGCCGGGCCACCAGGCCGCGGGTGTGCTTGGCCATGTGCGTGGCGCCGGGAACCCGGATCTGAACCCATCGCGCGGCCAGATCGCCCTGGGGAACCCAGGCTGCGGCATACGTGCTGGAGCGGCAGTCGACGATCACCGCGCGACCGGCTGCGATCGGGAGCACGGCGGCGAGGGGGGCGCGCCATACGGACGCCAGCGGACCGAGCTCGCCGAGGTTAACGCCCATGGACAGGCGGTACGGGGGGACCTTGTCGGTCGGGCGCAGGGCGCCGAACAGGGCCGAGACAACGACCAGCCAGCGGTTCGCACGGCGTCGTGCGGCGGTGTCCATAGAGGGCAGGTCGAGGGCGTCGTAGAGAACGCCGGTGTAGAGGTCGGCGACGGGTACCGCAGGTGCAGAGCCCAGGCGGGTGTTGTACGCGATGTCCGCGCGCAGGTTCGCGCTGACCCCGAGCAGTGTCGGGGCATCGGGGTGCAGGCTGACCTGAGCCAGTGCGGCAGCCACATCGGCGCGGGTCGAGGCAAGCTCGGGAAAGGAGACGCGCTCGGGGTCGGTGGGTCTACCGCGGGTGCGTCCGGTCTTGGACTCCGAGGGTGGAAGCAGAATCAACACGTCCCAGAGCGTAGGCGGGCCGGGCACGGGCGTGCGCCGGAGGTTCTGGCTAGGGTGACTGCCATGCCGATGCGATGGATCAATCTCGTCAGGGACAAGCAGGCGCAGAGCGACTCGGGGGTCGACCCCACGCAGCTGGGCCGGGCATTCGACGCGGTACGCGTCGAGCTCAAGGTCCCCGGTGACTTCCCGCAGGAGGTCATCGCGGAGGCGCAGGCGGTTGCCGGTGCAGCCGCGCTGCCCCAGCGTAACGAGACCGCGGTGCCCTTCCTGACCATTGACCCGCCGGGGTCCAGGGACCTCGACCAGGCGATGCACATCGAGCGCGCCGGCAAGGGCTACCGGGTGCGTTATGCCATTGCCGACGTCCCCGCCTTCGTCAGGCCGGGCGGCGCGATCGACGTCGAGGCGTTCAAACGTGGGCAGACCATCTATGCCCCCGACCGTCGCACCCCTTTGCACCCCGAGCAGCTCAGCGAGGACGCCGCAAGTCTGCTACCGGACCAGGTGCGCCCTGCCTTCGTCTGGGACATGCTGCTCGACCCCGATGGCGAGGGCACCTCGGTCGATGTCTATCGCGCCATGGTGAGCAGCAAGAACCGCCTCGACTACGCGCAGGTCCAGGGCGCGGTCGACGGCGGGACCGCCGACGAGCGCCTCAGCCTGCTCAAGGAGGTAGGTGAGCTACGCATTGCCATGGAGCGGGCCCGCGGCGGGGCGAGCCTGCCCATGCCCGAGCAGGAGGTCAACGTGGACCGGGACGGTCACTTCGTTCTGGCCTTCCGCCCTCCCGTCGCCGCGGAGGAGTGGAACGCCCAGATCTCGCTGATGACCGGGATGGCCGCGGCGGAGATGATGTTGCACGCCGAGGTCGGCATCCTGCGCACCATGCCCGGGCCGGACCACAACGCGATCCAGCGCTTTCGCCGTCAGGCTCGAGCGTTGGGGGTCACCTGGCCCGCGGAGATGCTGTATGGCGAGCTGTTGCGTTCGCTGGACCGCACCAACCCCAAGCATCTGGCCCTGATCCACGAGGCGACGTCGCTGTTCCGTGGAGCCGGCTACACCCCCTTCGATGGCGCTGTGCCCGAGCTGACGGCGCACGCGGCTGTGGCCGCCCCGTATGCACACGTGACCGCTCCGCTGCGCCGGCTCGTCGACCGCTTCGGCCTGGTCGTGTGCGAGGCCATCTGCCGTGACGCTCCGGTCCCCGACTGGGTGCGCCATGCGTTGCCCACCTTGCCGGAGGTCATGACCGCCTCGGATCACCTGGCGGGCGCGGTGGAGCGAGCATGTACGGATGCCGTTGAGGCGGCGGCCATGCAGCACCGCCTGGGTGAGACGTTCCGTGCGTCGGTCGTCGACGTCACCAAGAACGGTGGTCTGGTCCAGGTCAGCGACCCGGCGATCCTGGCCCCGGCAGATGGGGCGTCCTCCGCCGGCGGCGAGGTCACGGTCAGGCTCATCGAGGCCGATGTCGCCAAGCGCAGCGTGCGCTTCCAGGTGGTGGACGGTGTCTGAGGTCCGGCCACCCGGCATACCCACGGGTCCGAAGGACCTATGCTGTTCCACGGATGAGTCGGTCAGACGGTCGCGTCGATGCTGAGGTCCCGGGGTTTTCCGGGTAACGCACATCGCCGAGGAACGTCCGGGCTCCGTAGGGCAAGGTGATGGCTAACGGCCACCCGGGGCGACCCGCGGGACAGTGCCACAGAAAACAGACCGCCACGACGAACCATCCGGCTTCGGTCGGACAGGCGTCGGGGTAAGGGTGAAACGGTGGTGTAAGAGACCACCAGCACTCCAGGTGACTGGAGTGGCTAGGTAAACCCCACCTGGAGCAAGGTCGGACAGCAAGCGTTCGAGGGCGGCCCGCCCGAGCTTGCGGGTAGACCGCTAGAGGTGCTCGGCAACGAGTACCCGAGATGGATGACCGTCCGTCGCGTGCCGGCAACGGTGCGGGGCGACAGAACCCGGCGTACCGACCGGCTCATCCACCAAAGGGCTTCTGTGCGTGTCGTCGAACACGCGGGCCGTCGCTGCGAGCGAGGAGAGACCATGAGCCAGGACAACACGCCGTCGCTGCAACATCTGGCCGACGAACCGGGGGTGATCGATCAGCACGGTGACGCTGCCGGGTCGAAGATCGCAGAACTGCTGGGACGTCTACCGAATCTGCTGAGCAGCCGACCGGTGATCCTCTTCGGGATCTTCCTGTTCTTCTACCTGTTCATTTTCGCCGGCATCGCAACCCTGCTGGGCTATCCGAACGCGGTCAGCACCAACACCCAGCTGATCCTCGGCAACTACACCAACGTCTCATCCTCGGTCGGTGCCGGCATCGCCGCCGGTGCCAGTCTCACCCTGGTCAAACGACAACGCCACGCTCACAAGCTCACCCAGGCCGCACACACCGCCGCGGTGGAGGCCCGAGCGTTCGCCCAGGAAACCCACAAGCTGCTGCACCTGATCAACCCCGACGTCGCCGCGCAACTCGGCCACGTACCCGGCGAACTGTCCAGCCAGAACCGTCGCTCCGACGCCGCAGGCGGTGACAACGCCGGATCCTGAACGGTTCGGTTGCCACGCTCTGACAGGTCGTCGACGTCAAAGGCGGCTCACACAGGACGGGGGTTTAGGTTGCGAGCATGCGCCTCACTCATCTCGGACATGCCTGCCTGCTCGTGGAGACCGGCGGCCAACGCATCCTGATCGACCCGGGTGCGTTCTCGCCAGGCATCGAGGACGTGACCGGGCTCGACGTCATTCTGGTAACCCATCAGCACGGGGATCACGTTGACCTGCAACGACTTCCGACATTGTTGGAGGTCAACCCACAAGCCAGGCTGTATGCCGAGCCGCAGGCTGCCGCTGTCATGGCGGAGGCGGGGATCGCTGCCGAGCACACGGTGTCGGGGGAGGCGCTGACCTTCGGGCCGGTCCAGGTCATGCCGATGGGCGAGACGCACGCGCTGATCAACGAGGCGTTGCCACGGATCGGCAACCTGGGTGTCGTGCTTCGTTCGGAGGGGGAGCCGAGCCTGTTCCATCCCGGAGACGCCTACGACGCCGAGCCCGGGCAGATCGACATCCTTGCCCTGCCGCTGAACGCGCCCTGGACGGCAAGCCGCGACACCGTGGCCTTCGCCCGGCGGATCTCACCGCGGGTCAGCGTACCGATCCACGACGTGTTGCTCAGTGCCATCGGCCGCCAGCTCTATCTGTCCCAGGTGCGGACCTTCGGGCCTTCGGACATGGAGCTGCGCGACCTCTCGGACGGCGCCCCCGTCGACTTCAGCTGAGCCGGCAGTCACCAGGAAAGCCCTGCTCGTCGCGAGCGCCAACTGATCCGACAGTTTGTTACCGTCGCGGACATGCCATCTCGGGGAACGTCCGCGGCGCTGAGCCTGCGCGGCCTGTCCAAGGCCTACGGCCCGACGCTCGCGGTCGACCGGCTCGATCTCGACGTCCCGCGTGGGTCGTTCTTCGGCCTGGTGGGACCCAACGGCGCCGGCAAGACCACCACGCTGTCCATGGCGACTGGGCTGCTGCGGCCGGACGCCGGCACGGCTCACGTCCTCGGGCACGACGTCTGGTCCGACACCGTCCGCGCGAAGCAGCTGGTCGGCATCCTGCCCGACGGGCTTCGGCTCTTCGACCGTCTGACCGGGTTGCAGCTCATCTGCTACTCGGGTCTGCTGCGTGGCATGGACCGCGCGGTGGTCACTGACCGAGCCCACGAGCTGCTCAGTGCTCTGGGCCTCGCGGAGGCGGGCGGCACTCTGGTTGTTGACTATTCGGCCGGCATGACTAAAAAGATCTCGCTCGCCTGTGCCTTGATCCACGCGCCCAGGTTGCTGGTGCTCGACGAACCGTTCGAAGCCGTCGACCCGATCTCGGCCTCGACCATCCGCCAGATCCTTGAGGGATATGCATCCTCTGGTGGCACGGTGATCCTGTCCAGCCACGTGATGGACCTGGTCCAGCGGCTGTGCGATCGGGTCGCCATCGTGGTCGCCGGTCAGATCCGTGCGGTCGGCACGCTCGACGAGGTCCGGGCCGGTATGACCCTGGAGCAACGTCTCGTCCACCTGGTCGGTGGGCAGATCGACGTCGGGGAGGGTCTGGCGTGGTTGCGCACATCGTCGGACTGAAGTGGCAGCTCCTGCGTAACTCACTGCGGCGCAGCACCCTGCAGCTGGTGGGTCTGATCATCGGCGGGCTGTACGGCCTGGGATTTCTCGTCGCCGCACTGGTCGGGCTCATCGCCATGAGGTTCGCGCTGCCCAGCGACGTCGCCAGGACCACGATCACGGTTGGAGGCAGCGCCGTGACCCTCGGGTGGGCGCTCTTGCCGGTCATCGCCTCCGGCATCGACGAGACCCTCGACCCAGGGCGGTTCGCGACGTTCGCGGTCCCGCGGCGTCAGCTTGTGCTCGGCCTGCTGTTGTCGTCCCTGGTCAGCGTCCCGGCCGCGGTCACGGCGATCCTGGGGCTCGCGACCGTGATCACGTGGTCGCGCTCCGTTCTGGCCGTGCTGGTGGCCCCGGTTGCGGCCGCCTTGGCAGTTCTCACCTGTGTGGTCCTGAGCCGGGTGACCGCAACCGCATTCTCGGCGATGTCACGCAACCGCAGGGGTCGAGAGATCTTGTCCATGCTGGTGGTCCTGGTCGCGGTGGGCGGCTGGGCAGCGAGCTCGTCGATCATGAGACTTGTCTCTGCGCCCGGGCTGCTGTCACACCTGGCGGACGTGCTCGGATGGACACCGCTGGGTCTGGCCTGGTCTGCGCCGGCCGACATCGTCGACGGGGCGATCGGGTCCGGACTGTTGCGCCTCGCCCTGGCAATGGTCGTGCTCGTGGTCGCCCTGCGAGTGTGGGACTCCCTGTTGCGGGGCGCCCTGGAGAACCCCCGGGCGACGTCCGGCGGCCGCGCAGCCGCCCGCGATACAGGGTTGGGGTGGTTCGGCTGGCTGCCGGCCACGCCCACCGGGGCAGTGGCCGCGCGCTGCATCACCTACTGGCGGCGGGATCCGCGTTACGTCACGTCGGTCACGCTGATCCTCCTGCTGCCGTTGGGCCTGATGCTGCCCCCGCTCACCGGAAGCAGCATCAGGTGGTCGCTGGCCATGGCGCCGCTCGCGGGATATCTGCTGGGTTGGGGGACGCACAACGACATCGCGTATGACGGGACGGCCTTCTGGGCGCACGTCGCCACGGGGGTATCCGGCCGCGCCGACCGCCTCGGACGGTTGGCGCCGACGGCGATGGTGGGCTCAGTTCTCCTGCCCGGCTACGCCACGCTCGCCTGCGCAGTCACCGGTCTTTGGAGCCTCTGGCCGGCGATCTTCGGGTTGGGGCTGGGCTTCCTGCTCATCGGCTTCGGCGTGGCCAGTGTGATGAGCGCCCTCAAGCCCTATCCCGTACCAGGCCCGGGCGAGAACCCTTTCGGCGCCCCGCCCGGCTCCTCGGCCCTGACGGTGTTTGTTCAGGCGGTGGCCGCTACCGTGGTCTTCGTGCTGAACCTGCCGCTGCTCGGCCTCGGGATCGGGGCCCTTCTGGGGTACCTCTGGATGGGCTGGCTGTGCCTCGGGCTGGCCGTGGTTCTCGGGTCCGCAGCGCTCGTCTTCGGGACATGGTGGGGCGCCAGGATCTACGAACGTCGCGCACCTGAGCTGCTCAAGGAGCTGTCCCTCATTCGCTGACCGAACAGCCTTGTGGGGTTTGGTCTTTCAGTCGTTGGGCCCTCAGGCGTTGGCGGCCAGCCAGGCCGCACCGATGATGCCCGCAGAGTTCTGGAGCTGAGCGGCCACGATCGGCGCACGCAGATGCAGGAGCGGCAAGAACTTGCTGGCCTTCTTGGACACACCGCCACCGACGACGATCAGGTCCGGCCAGAGCAGATCCTCGACGTGGGAGTAGTACCGCTGAAGACGCTCGGCCCACTCCTCCCAGGACAGGTCCTGGTCGTCCTTGACGTTCGCGGCCGCCCGATCCTCTGCGTCGTGGCCGTCGATCTCGAGATGTCCTAGCTCGGAGTTGGGGACGAGCACGCCGTTGTAGAGCAGTGCGGACCCGATGCCGGTTCCCAGAGTGGTCATGAGAACGAGTCCGTCAGCGTTGCGTGCCGCCCCGAAGTGGAGCTCGCCGACTCCCGCGGCGTCGGCGTCGTTGATCACCGTGACCGGGCGACCGAGCCTGTCGCTCAACAGCTTTCGCGCGTCGGTGCCGATCCAGGCAGGGTCGATGTTGGCGGCTGTACGCACCACACCGTTGGTCACGACTGCGGGCAGGGTCACGCCGATGGGGGAGTCGCCGGTGTCCTCGGCGAAATGGCCTGCGATCTGCGCCACGATGTCCGCAACGGCTTTCGGTGAGGACACCTTGGGGGTGTCAACGCGGAGCCGATCCCTGGCGAACTGACCCTTGGCCAGATCCACCGGCGCTCCCTTGATGCCGCTGCCGCCGATGTCGATGCCAAGCGGGTGACGCGTGGTGGACATGAGATGCCTTCCGGTTGTTGCGACGTCGACGGTTTGAAGTCAGGGCAGGGTGAGGATCTCGGCGCTGGTGTCAGTGATCAGGATGGTGTGCTCGAACTGCGCAGAGCGCCTGCGGTCCTTGGTCACAACGGTCCAGTTGTCGTCCCACATGTCCCACTCGGGAGTGCCCAGGTTGAGCATCGGCTCAATGGTGAACGTCATGCCGGGCTCGATG
Organism: Phycicoccus sp.; assembly: GCA_043721575.1. GTDB lineage: Bacteria > Actinomycetota > Actinomycetes > Actinomycetales > Dermatophilaceae > UBA4719. The sequence continues at coordinate 19,013 of JAYSQM010000332.1, read as the reverse complement.
ACCGTGTCGTACTGCGGGGCCGCGTCGTAGTGGGGGATCACGAGGCCGGAATGGAACGCCGTGCCAATGCCATGACCGGTGAAGTCACGAACGACCCCATAGCCAAAACGCTTGGCATAGCTCTGGATCACCCGCCCGATGACGTTGATCTCGCGGCCGGGCACGGCCGCCTTGACGCCGCGCATCATGGCTTCATGGGTGCGCTCGACCAGCAGCCGGGACTCCTCGTCCACCTCACCGCAGAGGTACGTGGCATCGGTGTCTCCGTGGACGCCGCCGATGAAGACCGTGATGTCGATGTTGACGATGTCGCCGTCCTCGAGCCGGCGGTCGTCGGGGATGCCGTGGCAAATGACCTCGTTGACGCTGGTGCACAGCGACTTCGGGAAGTGGCGATAGCCCAACGTCGAGGGGTAGGCGCCGTGGTCGAGCATGAACTCGTGAGCGATCCGGTCGAGCTCGTCGGTCGTGACACCGGGCGCGATCGCCGCAGCGGCCGTCGCCATCGCCTGCGCCGCGATGCGTCCGGCGATCCGCATCTTCTCGATGGTCTCGGCGTCCTTGACCTCGGGACCTGAGTACTTCGCGGGAGCCGGCCGATCGACATACTCGGGCCGGGCAATGGAGGTGGGCACGGCGCGACGTCCGCTGAGGGCGCCCGGCGCGACGCTTGCGTAGGTGATCGGCATACGGTGGAGTCTAGGCAAGGGCAGCACAGCTGACTCACACGGAGGTTTGCCATGACGTACTGGTTCAACGTGAGCAACGGACAGGTCGAGGATGACGCCAACAAGAGTCCGCAGGACCATCTGATGGGGCCGTTCGACACCTACGCGGCGGCGGAGCAGGCTTTATCGCACGCCCGGGAGAACACTGAGCGGTGGGACGCGCAGGACAAGGCGTGGGACGACAAGGGGCTCGAGGACTGAGCTGGTCCGGTCCCCCTGGGAATCTGTCTGGCTGCCCTAGCCCTGAACCCGGCGGTGGACACTGACGGCATAGCCGGCTTCGTCCACGAACGGCGCGCCCTGCCAGGTCCCGTGCCGCGCCAACAGCTCCAGCCCGACCAGACCGCAAGCACTGTCGTATGCCGCGAGCGTCGTGACGGGGCAGTTGCCGGGCAGGTGGGCGGAGTCCAGACCGAACCCGGTCACCAGCAGCCCGCCGGGGCGCAGGGTTGCAGTCAAGGCCGCGACCGTGCGCTCCAGAGTGCCTTCGGCCAGCAGCGGGATGACGTTTCCGGCGGCGACGCAGAGGTCAAACCCCCCTGGTATGCCGTGCTGGTCCAGATCGAGGGTGGACAGGTCGGCCAGGACCCAGCCCGGACGGGGGCTGGCCGCCTCTGGCGCCACTGTCACGGCCACGGCCACGGCCACGGCCAGCATGGACCCGTCGACATCGACGCCCACGCATTCGTAACCGAGGTCTTGCAGGCGGATGGCCACTCGGCCGGTGCCGCAGCCGGCATCCAGCACGCGGGCGGGCGCGGGCACCAGAGCCGCGCAGAACGCGGCCTCCCCGTGCAGGTCCTGACCGGTGGCCGCCAGGGCCTCGAACCGGGCCGCATAGTCGGATCCACTGGCCCCGCCGGCCAGTTGTGCCCATCGGGTCTTTGGTGCCTGCTCGCTCACCTGGCCAGCGTAGGCGAGTGAAGCTATAGCAATGAGTCTTTCGAAAGGGTACTTTCGACGCATGTCCTACTCGGAACGGAAGCTGAATGACCCACGAGCCATGAGGGCCGTGGCCCATCCGGTGCGTCTCGGGATCATGGAGCAGCTGTCGGTGCACGGCCCGATGACAGCAACCGAGCTGGCCGACCGGCTCGACGAGACGCCCTCGAACTGCTCGTGGCATCTGCGCAAGCTGGCCGAGCACGGTTTCGTCGAGGAGGCCGAGGGCGGCACGGGCCGCAAGCGACCCTGGCAGGCTGCCAGTCAGGGTATGCGTTGGGGCGAAGCCGACGAGTCGCCCGAGATGGCGCGAGCTGGTGAGGCGCTGAGCCAGCTGATGATCGAGCGAGAGGTGGCGAGATTCGCCACCTCTCGGGCGAGGGTCCGTACCGACGCCCTCGCGTGGCAGGAAGCCAGCTCCTCGAGCCAGTCGATGCAGTGGCTCACGTCCGACGAGCTGAACGAGATCAACCTCGCAGTGCGTGACCTGCTGATCAGCAGGATTGACCGCTTCGAGCACCCCGAACGCCGACCCAAGGGGGCGCGGCTCTGCGCGTTCCTCGCGTGGGGAGTGCCGGCATACGACTTTGAGACCGGCGACGACAAGGGAGGGGAGACCGATGCGTAAGGCGTTCCAGCAAGAGGGGTTCACCCGGCTCTTCGCCGGCATGACCACCAGCAGTCTCGGCGACGCGGTGATGCTCCTTGTCTTGAGTATGTGGGTCAAGACATTGACCGGCTCCAATGGCGCGGCGGGCCTCACCTTCTTCTGGATGATGCTCCCTGCGCTGTTCGCGCCGCTATACGGGATGTTCATCGACCGGGTCAAGCGCAAGCCGCTGCTGGTGTGGGGCAATCTGATCTCGGCCCTGATGGTTCTTCCGCTGCTGGTGGTACGAGACGCAGGCGACGTCTGGATCGTCTATGCCGTCGCGTTTCTCTACGGAGTCTCCTTCGTGGTCCTGCCCGCGGGGTTGAACGGGCTGCTCAAGGAACTGATGCCCGACGACCTGCTCGTGGAGGCGAACTCGTCGCTGCAGACCACGAAGGAGGGCTTCCGCCTGATCGGGCCGCTGGTGGGGGCGGCGTTGTTCGGCATGTTCGGTGGCGGCGTCGTGGCTGTCGTGGACGCGGTGTCCTTCCTGATCGCGGCGCTGATCATCGCGTCGATCCCATTGCGGGAGAAGGCTCCCGAGCGCATCGAGCAGCACTGGTGGCACGAGATGACCGACGGCATCAAGCATCTGGCGCACGAGCCGGTGCTCAAGCACGTCCTGGTCGCCTTCGCACTCATGCTCATCGTGCTCGGCTTCACCGAGGCCTCGATCTATGCGCTTCTGGACTTCTTCGGCAGGCCGCCCACCTTCGCCGGTGTGGTGGTGACCGTGCAGGGCGTCGGTGCCATCGTGGGAGGCCTCACCACCTCGCGATGGGTCCGTCGACTCGGTGAGGCCGGGACCGTCACCGTCGGCATGGCTCTCCTTGCGGTCGGCCTCGCGATCGTGGCGCTCACCTCCACCTTGTGGGTCACCCTCGCCGCTGTGGTGGCTGCCGGCTACTCATCGCCGCTGACGTTCATTGCCTTCATGACCATGCTCCAGCGCCGCACCCCGCACGCGTTGATGGGCCGCGTCTCTGCAGCAGTTGAGACCGTCATGGGCGCCCCTCAGTCCATCTCGCTGGCCCTCGGCGCGCTGCTCGTGACCCTGCTCGACTACCACTTCATCTTCGCGATCATGGCGGCGTTCACGGGCGCTTCGGTCATCTACCTGCTGATCTCTTTGCGCGGCAGGCTGTTTCGACCTGATGCGCCAGTGATGACTCCGCCGGTTGAGTCGAGCCCACCGTCGCCCGAGGCGCCTGTGCCCGTGGTGCAGTGACCTCCCCGCCAGCGACATCAGAATCGGCGTTTCGGGTTCGTCTCCCGCGTTGGCCGGAAGACGACCCACCTATCGTGGCGTTTCGGGTTCGTCTCCCGCGTTTGGCCGGAAGACGTCCCTGAACGTGAGCCGTCAGGACTCGAACGAGTGCTCGGCCGCGGGGAACGTCCCGCCGGCGACATCAGCCGCGTAGGCGCGGGCGGCGTCGCCCAGGGTGGTCCGCAAGTCGGCATACCGCTTGACGAAGCGTGGCGCTTTGCCGCCGCGCAGTCCGGCCATGTCCTGCCAGACCAGAACCTGGGCGTCGCAGCTCGGGCCGGCGCCGATCCCGATCGTCGGGATGTGGAGCACCTCGGTGACGCGGGCGGCGACCGGTGCGGGAACCATCTCCATGACGACCGCGAACGCTCCGGCCTTCTCCAGAGCCAAAGCGTCCTGCACGAGTGCGTCGCCCGAGTCTCCGCGCCCCTGAACACGATAGCCGCCAAGGACGTGCTCGCTCTGAGGGGTGAAGCCGATGTGTCCCATGACCGGGATGCCGGCGCGCACAAGCAGCTCGATCTCGGGGACCATGGCGCGTCCGCCCTCGAGCTTGACCGCGTGTGCCAGGCCCTCCTTCATGAACCGGGTCGCCGTGCCCAGTGCCTGGGTCGGACTGGCCTGGTAGGACCCGAACGGCAGGTCCGCGACGACCATGGAGTGCTTGGCGGCGCGGGTGACGGCCCGGACCAGCGGCACCAGGTCGTCCACGGTGACAGGCACGGTCGTCTCGTATCCGTAGACGTTGTTGCCAGCTGAATCGCCAACCAGCAGAACGGGAATGCCGGCCTCGTCGAAGATCTCGGCGGAGTACTGGTCGTATGCCGTGAGCATCGCCCAGCGCTCTCCGCGCTCCTTCATCGCCTGCAGGTGCGGGATACGGATGCGCTTGAGCGTGGACGTGGCCGATGCGGGCGCGTTGCCGGCGCCACTGCCGTAGGGGGCGGGCTGCTCACTCATCTGTCTCCATTGCCAAACCTAGGGACCGTGCGGGACTTCTGGTGCCAAACCTAGGGACCGTGCTCGCGCCAGCGACTGGTGATCGGCAGGCGGCGGTCCCGCCCGAACGCCAACGAGGAGATCTTGGGGCCCGGGGCGAACTGTCGGCGCTTCCACTCGGCGCGGTCGACGAGCCCGACCACCTGGTCCACCACCGCAGCGTCGAACCCGGCCTCGAGCAGCTCGGCCCGGCCCTGAGCGCCTTCGACATAACGGTCGAGGATCTCGTCGAGCAGTTCGTACGGTGGCAGTGAGTCCTGGTCGACCTGGCCGGGCCGCAACTCGGCTGAGGGCGCCTTGCTGATGGATGCCAAGGGGATCGGCGGCTTCTCACCGCGACGCTCAGCCTCGGCGTTGCGCCACCTGGCCAGCTCCCACACCATCGTCTTGGGCACGTCCTTGATCGGCGCGTATCCACCGACGCTGTCGCCGTAGATGGTCGAGTAGCCGACCGAGACCTCGCTCTTGTTGCTGTTGGCCAGGACGAGGTGACCCTCCTGGTTGCTCAGCCCCATCCAGACCAGGGCGCGCACCCGGGCCTGCAGGTTCTCCTCGGCCACCCCGGTCAGCTTGACGTTGTCCAGGAAAGCGCTGAGCATCGGCTCAATGGGGATGACGCGGTAGTCCAGACCCAGGTTCTGTGCGAGCTCGGCGGCGTCGTCCCTGGACCCCTGGCTGGAGTACTTGCTGGGGTTGCTGATCGCCACGACGTTCTCCCCACCCAGGGCATCGGCGGCGATGGTGGCCACGAGGGTCGAGTCGATGCCGCCGGAGACTCCGAGCAACACCGACCTGAAGCCGTTCTTGCGGACGTAGTCGCGCAACCCCAGCTGCAGTGCGTGGTAGACCTCACCGACCGGATCGAGGCGAGCGGCAAGCGTTGCGGGCGCCGCGGCATACGGGGCGATGGGCGTGTCACTGAGGGTGACGTGGACCACCCCCTCTGCGGACGGGTCGGCTGCATTCACGGTGCTTGGCTCGAGGTCCAGGTCGACGACGAGCAGGTCCTCGTCGAACTGTGGACCGCGGGCCAGGATCTGCCCAGCAGCGTTGACCACCAACGAGTCACCGTCGAAGACGAGCTCGTCCTGACCGCCGACCATGTTCAGGTAGGCCAGGGTGCAGCCGGCCTCGGCGGCCCGTCGTGAGACCAGCTCGTAACGGACGTCGTCCTTGTCCTGCTCGTAGGGCGACCCGTTGATCACCAGCAACATTGCGGCCCCAGCCGCGCGGGTCTGGGCGACCGGTCCCCCCTCCTGCCAGAGGTCTTCGCAGATCGCGATGGCCACGTCGATGTCGCCGATACGCACGACGGTGAGGTCCTTGCCGGGGGCGAAGATCCGGAACTCGTCGAAGACGCCATAGTTGGGCAGGTGGTGCTTGGCGTAGCGAGCCTTCACCCGGCCCTGGTGCAGCACCCCGGCGCAGTTCTGGGGGAGCGGTCGGGTTGAGTCACTCAGGCCGTATGGCGCGCGGTCCAGGTAGCCGAGGACGACCGGCAGATCGCCGAGCCCATCCGCAACGAGGTCGGTGGCCAGCTGTGCCAGTGCAGCTCGCGAGGCGTCGACGAACGACGCCCTCAGCGCCAGGTCCTCCAAGGGATATCCGGTGAGCATCATCTCGGGGAACGCCACCAGATGGGCGCCCCGCTGCGCCGCCCTGGCGGTCCACTCTCGGACTGCCTGCGCGTTGCCACTCAGGTCGCCGACGGTGGGGTTGACCTGCGCCAGGGCCAGTCGCATCTGAGCCATAACGGCAGCCTATCTGTGCCGAACTCCCAGTGGCCGAGCCGAGCGGGCCTCATCGGGATCCTTTGCCGACCTCGACAGCAAGCAATACTCATGTCTTTTAACCCGCACGAAACACGGTTAGGGCAGGATCGCACCATGGATCGTCAGCAGGAGTTCGTCCTACGCACCATCGAGGAACGCGACATCCGCTTCGTGCGGCTCTGGTTCACCGACGTGCTCGGCCAGCTGAAGTCGGTTGCCGTGGCCCCCGCGGAGCTCGAGGGTGCCTTCTCCGAGGGCATCGGCTTCGACGGCAGCGCCATCGAGGGCTTTGCCCGGGTCTACGAGGCCGACATGCTGGTCAAGCCCGACCCGGGGACGTTTCAGGTGCTGCCCTGGCGTGGCGAGAACCCTGGCACCGCAAGGATGTTCGGGGATATTCTCCTGCCCGACGGCTCGCCGAGCTTTGCCGACTCGCGCTTCGTCCTCAAGCGGGCGTTGGCCAAGGCTGCCGACCTCGGCTTCACCTTCTACACGCACCCCGAGATCGAGTTCTTCCTGTTCGAGCAGCCGATCAGGCCTGGTGCGTCGCCGATTCCGGTGGATCAGGCCGGCTACTTCGACCACGTGCCGCACGGTACGGGACACGACTTCCGCCGTGCCGCCATCACGATGCTGGAGAACATGGGCATCTCCGTGGAGTTCAGCCATCACGAGGGGGCACCGGGCCAGAACGAGATCGACCTGCGCTATGCCGACGGTCTCTCGACGGCCGACAACATCATGACCTTCCGCGCGGTCATCAAGGAGGTCGCACTGGAGCAGGGCGTCTTTGCCTCCTTCATGCCCAAGCCGTTCAGCGATCACCCGGGTTCAGGAATGCACACGCACCTTTCGCTGTTCGAGGGCGACCGTAACGCCTTCCACGAGGCAGGGGCGCCATACCAGCTCAGCGCGGTGGGCAGGCAGTTCATCGCCGGCCTGCTGCGTCATGGTGCCGAGATCAGTGCGATCACCAACCAGTGGGTCAACTCCTACAAGCGTCTGTGGGGCGGGGGGGAGGCGCCGGCTCATGTCTGCTGGGGCCACAACAACCGCAGCGCGATGGTGCGCGTCCCGATGTACAAGCCGAACAAGGGCCAGAGCACACGCGTTGAGGTGCGCTCGCTGGACTCGGCGTGCAACCCCTATCTCGCGTTCGCCGTGCTGCTCGCCGCAGGGCTCAAGGGCATCGAGGAGGGCTACGAGCTGCCCGACGAGGCCGAGGACGATGTGTGGACGTTGACCGATGCCGAGCGCCGGGCGATGGGCATCGAGCCGCTGCCGGCGTCGTTGATCGACGCCATCACCGTGATGGAAGGCTCCGACCTCGTGGCCGAGACCCTGGGCGAGCACGTCTTCGACTTCTTCCTGCGCAACAAGCGGGCAGAGTGGGCCGACTACAAGGGTCAGGTCACGCCGTTCGAGCTCGAGCGCTATCTCCCGCGTTTGTAGGGACGTCAGGGGTGGGTGGCCTCAGCCGTGTGTGCGTCGCACTCGGTAGGTTGGCCGGGTGAGCGCATCCGCGAGGTCCGCCAGTCGCGCGGGTCGGCTGGCCCGATTGGGCTTTGCCGACCCGGCTCGTGCCGACGCCCTCCTGGACGACCCGGCACTGTCCGGGCTGACCGATCCGCTGGACGAGGTCTTCGGTGACGGCCTGTCTGATGCGTTGAGCCAGGTGGCAGACCCCGACCTTGCCCTGCTCGGGCTCGTGCGCATGATGGAGTCGTTGCGCAAGAACGACATCGACGGCGAGGGCCGTGTCGTCGACAGCGCAGAGCTGATCGCGGCACTACGGCACGCCGGCGCGGGACGCGACCGGCTCCTGGCTGTGTTGGGGGCATCCTCCGCGCTCGTCGACCATCTGGTGACGCATCCGGGTCACTGGCGCTGCGTCACCGACGCGAGGCGCCAGAGCGCCGAACAGCGCCGCGACGCCTTGGTCACTGCGGTGACCAATGTGGTGACCGACGAGGGCACCATCCCTGCGTATGACGCCCTGCGGGTGGCCTACCGCAGCAACCTGCTCGGGATCGCGGCGCTGGACCTGACCGCGGACAAGGCGGTAGACGAGCTCCCGCCCACCGCGGCGGCGCTGGCCGACCTTGCCGCTGCCGCTCTGGAGGCCGCCCTGGTGATCGCCCGTGATGAGGTCGGGCCCGCAGCGGACACCTGCCGGTTTGCAGTGATCGGTATGGGCAAGTGCGGAGGACGTGAGCTCAACTACGTCTCCGACGTCGACGTCATCTTCGTGGCCGAGCCGGCCAGCGGTGATGGCGCCGATGAGACGGCCGCGCTCGCCGTCGGCACCCAGCTGGCAACGGCGCTGATGCGGGCCTGCTCCGCGGCCACGGCCGAAGGCACGCTCTGGCCCGTGGATGCCGCCTTGCGCCCCGAGGGCAAGAACGGGCCCCTGGTCCGAACGGTTGCCAGCCATCTGCAGTACTACCAGCGGTGGGCCAAGACGTGGGAGTTCCAGGCTCTGCTCAAGGCGAGGGCTGTCGCGGGAGACGCCGGCCTCGGCCGGGAATACCTCGAGGCCGTGGGCCCACTCGTCTGGCAGGCCGCCAGTCGTGACCATTTCGTCGAGGACGTACAGGCGATGCGCCGCAGGGTCGAGGACCATCTCCCCGCAGCCGAGTCCGCACGCCAGCTCAAGCTCGGTCCGGGCGGTCTGCGCGACGTCGAGTTCAGTGTCCAGCTGCTGCAGCTCGTCCACGGCCGTACTGACCTGACGCTGCGATCGGGCACGACGCTGGAGGCTCTGGCAGCGCTGTCCAAGGGCGGATACGTCGCACGCGAGGACGCCGCAGTTCTGGACGAGTCATATCGGCTGTTGCGCACGCTCGAGCACAGGATCCAGCTGTTCCGGTTGCGGCGAACGCATCTGATGCCCAGCGCCGAGGCGGATCTGCGGCGGCTCGGCAGAGCCGTCGGCCATCGTAGGGACTCCGCACGGGCAGTGGTCGCGCAATGGCAGCAGCAAGCGCGCGAGGTGCGACGAATCCATGAGCGGCTCTTCTACCGCCCGTTGTTGATCGCGGCGGCCAGGCTCAGCAGCACCGAAGCGCAGCTGACTCCCGAAGCCGCGCGAGAACGTCTGGCAGCGTTGGGCTTTCGAGACCCGGCTGGGGCGATGCGCCATCTCGAAGCCCTCACCGGTGGGCTCAGCAGGCGTGCTGCCATCCAGCGGACGCTGCTACCGGTCATGCTCGGCTGGTTCGCCGACGAGGCCGACCCGGACGCCGGCCTGCTGGCTTTCCGGCAGATCAGCGACTCCCTGGGCACGTCCCACTGGTATCTCAAGATGCTCCGCGACGAGGGCAGCGCGGCCGAGCGCCTCGCCCACGTCCTGGCCCGAAGTCGATACGCCGCAGACCTGCTCACCCGCGCGCCCGAGTCCGTTGCCATCCTCGGTGACGCTGCAGGCATGACCCCTCGTAGTCGCGAGGCACTCCTGGCCACGATGACGGCAGCAATTCGTCGCAAGGACACAGCCGACGACGCGATGACGGCGGCGCGCGTCGTCCGACGCCAGGAGCTCTTCCGTATCGCGGTCGCCGACCTCACCGGCGCACTGGACCTTGCTGGGGTCGGCGCGGCCCTGACCGACCTGACCTCAGCCACGCTGCAGTCCGCTCTCGACATCGCCATCAGGGCGGTGGAGGCCGAGCTCGACAGACCGTTGGGCACCCGCCTGCTGGTCGTGGGCATGGGACGCCTCGGGGGTGGCGAGATGGGTTACGGCTCAGATGCTGACGTCATGTTCGTCCACCGGGCCGACGACGGCGTGGGCGAGACCGGCGCCCAGAAGCACGCCACACTGGTCGTTCAGGAGGTCAGGCGCCTGCTGGGGGCGGCGGGTCCGGATCCACACCTGGTCATCGACCCCGATCTACGGCCCGAGGGCAAGTCCGGGCCGCTGGTGCGCTCGCTCGCAGGGTACGCCGCCTACTACGAGCGCTGGGCTCTCACCTGGGAGACCCAGGCTCTGCTGCGCGCCGCGCCCGTGGCGGGCGACGCGGACCTCGGGCGGGCATTCTGCGACCTGATCAACCCGATCAGGTGGCCGCAGGGCGGAGTGTCAGCTCACGCCATACGGGAGATCCGCACGCTCAAGGCGAGGATGGAGTCCGAGCGACTGCCACGGGGCGCAGACCCCAAGACACACTTCAAGCTGGGGCTCGGTGGGCTCTCCGACGTCGAGTGGACGGCTCAGCTCGTGCAGCTGCGTCACTCCTGGGAGATCGAGGCACTACGCACGACCGGGACACTTGCGGCCTTGTCCGCTGCCGGTGAGGCAGGCCTGATCCGACCCGCGGATGTCGAGACGATGGCACGGGCCTGGACGTTCGTGTCCTCGCTGCGCAACGCCTCGGTGCTGTGGCGCGGTCGACCGGTTGAAGCGCTCCCCAGCGATCTGCGGGACGCCGACGGCATCGGACGGATCGTGGGCCGCGAGGCCGGTCAGGGCACCGAATTGGCGGAGGTTTACCGGCGCCTGGCCCGTCGCGCCAGGTCCGCGGTCATTTTCAACTTTTATGAGTCGCCCTAGACGGGTAACGTCGCCCTGATGAACGGTCAGGGGGAGGACTCGCGTGCGGGCGTTGCCATGCCCTCGTACTCCGAGGTCTTCCGGACCCGCGGCTACCTGGCGATCTTTCTCGCGGCAGCTCTGTCGACGTGGGGCGACTACCTGGCGCGGGTGACGGTCGCAGCATTCGTGTTCAAGGAGACCGGGTCCCCGTTTGCGGCCGCCGCCACCTTTGCCGTCAGCCTGCTGCCGAGCATCTTCGGCCGTAGTCTCCTCGCGCCGATCGCTGACCGTATCCCGTACAAGTACGTTCTGATCACCGCGCACCTGCTGCGGGCGGCCCTGGTGGGCGCCCTGATCCTCGCGGTGGACACTAGCGCCAGCTTGTGGATCCTGTTCGCTCTGCTGTTCCTCATTGAGCTCGTCGGTGGACCGGCCGTCGCCTCCAGCCAGATCTTGATGACCGACCTGTTCAGCGATCGCCGGCTCTACGCCCGTGCGCTGGGTATGGGCACCATGAGTGAACAGGTCAACCAGGCCATCGGGCTGGGCCTGGGTGGGTTGGTGGTGGCGTGGGCGGGCACCGATGGCGCGCTGTGGTTCGACCTCGCCACCTTCCTGCTCTCGGCTCTGGTCATCGCCGTCGTGGTCAGGGTCCAGGCCATCCGCGGAACGCCGTCCGCGGGCGTTGTAGGATTCTTCCGCGACATCGGCGAGGGCGCCGGTTATCTCTTCCGGCACCCGGTCCTGAGGTCTCTACTCGCGCTGAGCCTGTGCTCGGTGTGGGCGATCGCGGCGCCGGAGGCCGTGGCCATCGCCTATGCACACGCACAGGATCCGTCCGGGGCAGCGCGCCTCGGCGGTCTGCTCATGGCGGCCCCCATCCTGGGCGCCGTGGCTGGTCTGGTGATGGTCGGACGCTGGCAGCCCGAACGCCAGAACTCCCGGATCATCGTCATGGCACTGCTGATGCCGCTGCCCCTGGTCGGGACCATGTTCGCCCCGGCAGTGCCGATCGCCTGGCTTTTGTGGTTCGGCTGCGGGGTGCTGCAGGCCTTCATGCTGCCTCTGCAGTCGACCTTCTCACTGGTCATTCCTGCCCAGATGCGTGGCAGGGTCTTCGGCCTCGCCGGTGCACTCTCGGTGGCCGCCAGCGGTGTCGCGTTCCTGGTGGCGGGCCTTCTCGCCGAGCTCACCTCCCCGGCCTCGGCCGTCGCCGTCATTGCGGTCGGCAGCCTGTTGGCCATCGTCGTGCTCGCCGTGCGTTGGCCTCGCTACGCTCTCCGCGAGGCCGTCGACACGGCATACAACTCCTGAAGTGTTCCTGCCCTACAGGGGGCGCACGTAGGCGTCGGTTCCCGTTGCCGCCTCGATGTCCGACTCCGCTCGTGCCAGCAGTGTGTCGGCTAGGTGGCGAAGAGCCCGCGCCACGGCCACCTCGTCACCGATTCCGGCCATCGGCTCGTCCCGCGGGCTGCGGTGGCTGTCGCCCTGACTTCTGAACTCACCATGCTGATCGGAGACGAGCAGGGCAGTGGCGCGCGTGTTGTCGCCGGTCTCGACCACGGACACCTGCACGTGCCACGTCTTGGCGCTCCCGACGGTGGCCGCCGCGGACTCGGCCCTGCCCGACCCGCGCTCCACTTTCATCACTGCGCCGGGGCCGGGATAGACCAGCCCGGTGTGCCCGTCGCTCCATCTGATCGTGTACGGGGGGTCGCCGTCGCTGCCCTTGACCTCCAGCACCTCGCCGTCTCGCACGGGGTCGTCGACCCTCGTACCCGCCAGGATGATGTGGTCTCCGACCTGCGCCTTCATGACGTCCTCCATTGCTGGTGTCCAACTTTTTCCGCTCTCTTTCAAGCATGCTCCTGCGCCACGCGTTGGGGAAGAGCCCAGACGCAGGTATGCCGTGCCCCCACCAACGAGGGGACACGGCATACCCGATTTGTCGTTTCTGAGGGTGCTGCCCTAGGTCACAGGTCGTAGTACATCTCAAACTCTCCCCGCATGATTGAGGATCGTTGACGGTGATGGGCATATCGCTCTGACCTGCAGGTATGGCGTTGACGCGCGTTGACCAGTGACGGTGGGAAACGAACCTGCCAAGGACTTTCCAAGGACTGAAGACTGATCCGAAGGGTCCACCTTTTGATGGCTGGCTGAGCCCAATACCGTTCAGTTAGTGGCTAGAACGCGGTAGTCCGGAGGGTGCTGCGGTTGTGGCCAGGCGGCGTGATGAGCCCGTTTGACGTGCCACTTGGGCATCTTGCCTTTGATGACCCGTGGTGCCGCGCGTAGGCGTCGGGCGGGGTTGAGCCGACCGATGAGTCGCTGCAGGAAGAACAGCCAGCCGGGGCTGTCGCGGCCGTGTTGGTCAGGGGGAAAAAGCGCCCGGATGGGCCAGGGTCTGCCTGGTGATCCGTAGCGCGGCGACGAAGCTGACCCGGTCCGGGTCGTGCCCGCAGTGGATGGCGGCCTCGGCCATCAAGGAGCGAATCGCGTAGTGGCAGCACAGGTGTCCCCAGATCTCTTGGAGGACCAGGTCGGGCGACTTCGAGCGCAGCACGGTACGGGGTCCGCGCTGGTGGGTCTTCAGCTCGTCGAAGGTCAGCTCGATCTCCCACCGCCTCGTGTAGGCCGCGGCGAGGTCGACGGCAGTGACCTCGGCCGGGTCCAACAGCGTGGTGAAGAGCCGGTAGGTGGTGGGGTTCTCGCGTCCATCCTCGATGGTGTAGTCGATGACCCGGACCAGCATCGGCTCTTGACGGCGTTCCGCGGCGGGCGTAAGCCCCCGCAGGTGAGCCAGCCAGGAGCCGTCTGGAAGGTCTTCGACATGGACGGGCTTGGGGCCGGCCTTGTCGGTCCGGACTCGCCACAACAGGTCAGCTCCGGTCCCGATCGCCTTGCGCCACAGGGCGTAGGAGAAGAAACCGCGGTCGGCCAGGAGCAGCATCCCCGGTTCCAGTCGGTCCAACAGCGGCATGGTCAAGGTGGCCTCGGACTGGGAGTACGTGCCTATCTCGGCAGCGAAGACCGCGTGCGTGCCGCACTCGGCCAACGCCACGACCCGGGCTTGCGGGAACGCTGCCTGCTCGCCCTTGTTGACCCCGGGACGTCCGAAGTGCGTGGTGTTCGCGGCCGTGTCGGCGACATCAAGACACATCCCGTCGATCGCGACCAGACGACGTCCGGCCAGCCACACACCCGGCGTCGCCTCGCCGCCGATCGGCTTGGCGACCCGCTCAAACAGCGCGGCCAATGGCTTGGACCCCAGCCGGGCCCGGGCCTGGAAGATCGCGGACTTGCTCGGCGGGCTGTACGCCTCCTGCCAGCCCGAGGCCCACGAGAGCCCATCCGTCAGCTGCGCCAGCACGTCCTCATAGGAGCCCTCGGAGTACAGCGCCATCCCGATCGAGAAGTACGCCATCACCCGCGCCGGCAGCGACCGATGACGCTGCTCGGTCCGCCCGACCTCGGCGATCACCTCGTCGACCAGGTCCGGCGGGAACACCCGCGTCAGCACCCCTACCGACACCAGGTCCGACAACCGACGATCCGACTCCGGCTTCTTCCATCCAGCTCTAGGCATGCCACCAAACTACACCGATGTAACCTTAACTGAACGGTATTGGGTCTAATGCCGACTTCCCACGCATCGCCCTGGAAAGACGTCCCGGCCCACCGGGTGACCAGCACCGGACACGGCCGGCGCGTCACCCGCACCATCAAGGTCGTGGCCGCCCCCGCCTGGGTCAACTTCCCCGGCGCCACCCAGATCGCCCAAGTCCGCCGCACCGTGACCCGAGGCCAGAAGAAGAGCGTCGAGGTCGTCTACCTGATCACCTCCGCCGACCACCACGACGCGCCACCAGCCACCCTCGCCGGATGGATCCAGGGCCACTGGGGCATCGAGAACCGGCTCCACTGACCGCGACGTCACGTTCGATGAGGACCGTTCCCAGGTCCGCACCGGCAACGCACCACAGGTCATGGCCACCATGCGCAACACCGCCATCAGCCTGCTGCGACTGGCCGGAGTGACCAGCATCGCCAAAGGGCTACGACATCACGCCCGACACCCCGACCAGGCCATCACATGCCTGTTGACCTGCTGAGACGTGACTTTGCCGAGGCGTGTGTCACGAACATGGAAGGAGCTTCGCATGTAGGAGAAGCTTTCTGAGATGGTGCTGTTCGGGAGATGAAGGAAGGCCCTTCGGAGTCGCCTTGCGTGAGGAGGCTTCAAACTGCCTCGTGCTGCGTTGGCTGAAGACCGTCGTGGTGAGCGATCGAGGAAAAGGCGCCGTGAGAGGCGTCAGGTGGGGGTCGGGAAGACGAGCGCAAGCGAATCGCTGATGACGTGTCGTAACAAAGACAGATGGCATCGAAACCGGGGCGATGTTTCGCGTTCCGGGATGAGCCTGGCGGATGTGCGCTGACTGGCCAGGTGGTGTCCGGCATGGAGGCGACGTGAGCCCGACCTGCTGCTCCCGTGCGGAACGTGAGAAGGCGCAGCAACCCTGTCGGTGGTTGAGGACCGGCAGGTGGGCCCTGTAGGGCTCACTGGGTGGCTGTGCCGGCGGACCGGTTCGTAGTAGCGGTGATGGTCCTGTAATGGGGTCGGAGCGAAGGGGCCGGGTCATTCGTGGCTGTTTTCGATCCGGTCAACCGGACGATGTTCGGGAGGAATCGAGTGGACCAGCTGAAATCGAAGGGCAAGTCGTTCGAGATCTGGAAGGGTGAGGTCTGGGAGGCATACCTGAAGGTCAAGGAGAATCAGGGCGCAGCGGGAGTGGACGGCCAAAGCCTGGTCGACTTCGAAGCCGATCTGAAGAACAACTTGTATCAGATCTGGAATCGGATGTCGTCGGGGACTTGGTTCCCGCCCCCGGTGCGGGCGGTGGAGATACCGAAGTCGCATGGATCAGGAACTCGCATGCTCGGCATACCCACGGTCGCCGACAGGATCGCTCAAACGGTGGCGGCCCGCAGGCTGGAGGAAGCGGTAGAACCGATCTTCCATCCAGATTCCTACGGGTACCGGCCGAGGCGGTCCGCGTTGGATGCGGTGGCTGTGTGTCGACGGCGCTGTTGGAAGAGCGACTGGGTCATCGACCTGGACGTCGCGAAGTTCTTCGACAGTGTCCGGTGGGACTTGATCCTTAAAGCGGTGCAAGCACACACCGACCTGCCGTGGGTCATCTTGTATCTCAAGCGGTGGTTGGCCGCGCCGATGCAGATGCCTGACGGCACGATGCTGCAACGAGACCGTGGCACCCCACAAGGGTCCCCAATCTCGCCGGTGATCGCGAACCTGTTCCTGCACTACGCATTCGACACATGGCTGGCCAGAGAGTTCGACGACGTCGAGTTCGAACGGTACGCCGATGATGCCGTGGTGCACTGCGCCAGCAAGCAACGCGCCGAGCAAGTACTGGCGGCGCTGACGGCGCGAATGGAACAGGTCGGTCTTGTCCTACATCCGGACAAGACGAAGATCGTGTACTGCAAGGACAACAACCGGCGCGGCACCTTTGAGTGCACGTCGTTCACGTTCCTTGGGTACACCTTCCGACCCCGGGCTTCGCGGGACCGTCAGGGGCGCAAGTTCCTGGCGTTCCTACCCGCGATCAGCACCAATGCCCTGAAACGGATCGGCGGTGTGGTCCGCCATTGGCGACTGCACCGCCGCATCTTCCACACCTGGGAAGAGCTCGCTGCGGGGATCAACCCCATCGTGGCGGGCTGGATGCAGTACTACGGCCGGTTCTACCGGTCAGCGCTGTATCGCCTCTTGGCACGCATCAACGCCTACCTGGTGCGCTGGATCCGCAACAAATATCGACGACTCGCAGGCATCCGGGCTTCTCGGCAGCGATTTGCCGAGTTCACCCGCGACTCTCCAACGCTGTTCACGCATTGGAGATGGGTCTGCACCGCCTGGTGACCAGGATGACAAGAGCCCGGTGACAGGAGACTGTCACGCCGGGATCCGTGGGAGCCGGAGGGTGAAATTCCCTCCGGCCACCCGACCCTGGCGCGGCATGCCAGCGAGAATAACGCGGATGGAACTCTAAGTTATGGGTATTGGGGGCCAAAGTGGGGCCAGATCAGGTGACCGGTAAAAGACATGATCAAGCGGCACGACACGCCGAAAAGCCTTACACAGCAAGGACGCTCAAAGGCTTACCCGGTTGCTATGTCAGGAGTTCTGGAATCGCGCAGGCGAAGGTACTCGCGCACATCAACCCCGATGCTAACTAGAGGAGGGCGTGACCGGCGCCCCCGTCGGCGCGATCGGAGGCGACTGGGTTGGGGCAAGGTCGTTAATCGCCTCTAGGAGTTGAACGTCGGCGTATTCAAAATGGTCGTCGTCGGCCAGTGCAGTACAGCCGGTCAACCGAAGGGTGTAACTGTTGGCGCGGGAGCCGCGACGAAAGTAAATCTCGGCCTTATCGCCATTGTCGGGAGGGCAACTAATCCTTCGTGTGGTGACCTGGGAATTCGCAATGTCGGACAGAAGCTCGGCGCCCGTCTTGCCACTAAAGGACAACACCTTTGCAGGCCTGGGATCGTTACCCCGATAGACACAGAGCAAGCCGCCGTCCGTCGCCTCCGGCAGGCTTAGCGCAGCAGCGTTGTACCACCTGGGCGCAGATGTGTCGTCTGGCAGCGCTGGACAGTTAACGGGAAACGCTATGGTCCTTTGGGTGCGAGTAGTCGAAAACCAGATGCCCAACACCGCGATAGCCACCAGAAGAGCGGCTAGTGGGCGCCACATAGCTCTGGGAATTTGGCTCTTGATCAACACGCCTTCCAGGTCATAGCGAAACTCGAGCCGCTCGGAGTCCCCTGAGTCGCGAACGGGGCGGTGTAAACGTAGTAGGAAGGACTACCAGGGTAGTGCGCCACCCCATCTGAGGTCACCACATATGCCCCCGACCAACTGACGGTCCCAAATTTCCTTTCGTAGTAGCCCGCCAACTTCTCGCTGACAAATTCAGCGTTCGCGCTGCGGTAGTAAGACGACGCATTCGTGTAAAATAGGGTGTAAATATATCCAGTTGACTTATTGTATGCTTGGATGGTGAAGTGCCCGCCGCTATCAGTTGCGTATGACTCACTTACCTGCACGGACTGGCCGGCTCTCCACGGCATGTCGTTGCCGTTGTTGAAGTAGTACGTGGCCAGCGGGTACAATTCCTCCCAGAATTGGTATCCGGTATCGTTCGATGGGTCGAGGTCGATTCCGCCCTGGTCAATCGTGGAGTTGTCCGTCGTACCAACCCAAAACGATGCCGCAGAGGCGCGTGGGCACACGAGCACGTTCGTTGCGGGCAATGCAAACGTCCCATAGGCCCCCTTGTAGGTTGCATTCGTCTCTTCCAGACCGACGTAGTTCGACGAGGGTTTGGTCCCTATCTGCCCATGCTTTCGCGGGCTCTTGCAAACCTGGTTGGAGACCAGCGGGTCATTGCCCTTGAAGTTTTGGTAGGTGGCCTGCCACTCCGCCAAGGCCGGGCCGCCAGATGGACGGGCTGGGAACCCGAGGCTCTCCAAGTCCTTGTCAGATGCCGTCAGAGGCGACCAGCCTTCAGGCACTTGAACGCTTCCCACTGACAGCCCCGCCTCGGCGGCGAAGGTGACCGCGGTCCCGACCCGACCCTGTGAGAGCGGGATGTCTTTCGCACCCAAGCTAGTTAGCGGCGCACACCCGCTCCCCGGCTGCGTAGCCCCGCCCGCAGGCGCCGCGACCGCGCCTGCGGGCGCCAGCGGAGCAGCGATCACGACCCCCGCGAAAATTGCTGCGGTCGCTCCCCACACAGACAAACGACGAACCATGATCTTACCTCCGGTGTCTGGCGGAGTCGGCTAATCCCACCCCGCAATAACGTTAGGTCCTTGATCTGAGTATGACAAGCCCTCGACGAGACTCACGTAAAGTGGCTCTTCTCAGTCAAGCGTGGTGACGCCGTAGTGACACGACCTTCTGCCTGAGCCCGGAAACGGGCCTGGGGCCTCACGATTCGTGGTGTGTGGACACGAATCAAGGAAGAGGCCCCAGGTGGAGAACAACGTTAGCGCGGCGACCGCGATGCTCGGGCTGGACGGGTTCGTC
>JAYSQM010000331.1:0-2375 GCA_043721575.1 Phycicoccus sp. | reverse complement strand
GTCTGCGGCAACGCAGATGACCGGCGGATCGGGCGTTCAGGACAACCTCACCGCTGACCAGCTCCAGGACAGGTACAACCAGCCGTCGGCCGGCCCCGTGCAGACCGGACGTCTGACGCTGGACGACGTGGTCATGAAGACCCTTGGGCTCTTTTCCATCGTCGTCGCGGTGGCTGCCGTCTCGTGGTTTGTTGTGGCCGATCCCGTGCGCCAGGGGCTGGCCCTGCCGCTGATGATGGGCGGGATGGTGGGCTCGCTGGTGCTGGGCCTGGTCATCGCCTTCAGGAAGACCATCAGCGTGCCACTGATCGTGCTCTACGCGGTGCTGGAGGGTGTCCTCGTCGGGACCATCAGCTCGGTCTTCGAGCGTCTCTTTCCCGGAGTCGTCACGACCGCGGTGCTCGCCACGACGGCCACCTTCGCAGGCATGTTCCTGGCCTGGAAGTTCGGCATCATCAAGGTGACCGACAGGTCCCGCCGCATCTTCGGCATGGCGATCATGGGCTACCTGCTCTTCAGCCTCGCCAACGTGGTCGCCTCGTTCATGGGCGTCGGCAGCGGTTGGGGCTTCGGCGGCAAGAGCGGCCTGCTCGGTATTGGTATCTCCGTGCTCGGCGTCGGCCTGGCGTCCTACTCCCTGGCGATCGACTTCGACTCGGTCGACCGTGCCGTCGCGGCCCAGCTGCCCGAGAAGTACTCCTGGCTGATGGCCCATGGGCTGATCGTCAGCCTCGTCTGGCTGTACCTCGAGATCCTGCGACTGCTCGCCCGCATGCGCAACTGACCGTGCTCATCTGAGCGTGTCACAGACTCCGGGATCGCCTGTCCCCCAGGAGGTCGGGGCCGAACTCCAGCGCGTGGTCGAACGGTGGCGTCAGCTGCCGCTCGGCCAGGCGCTGTCGCAAGCCGGTCGGGTACGCGTGCTCGTCCAGGCCCTGGCCGACGCGGTCGCCGAGGCGGACGGCCTGGCGGCGTCGGTGGTTCCAGACCTTGGCCCGGCGACCTTGATGGACCAGCTCACCGTCATGGTCCACGACGCGAGCGCCGCCGCGGTGACATCGAAGCCCACGGTGACATCGACGCTCGCGGAGGATCTGGCCAGCCTGCGCCGCGAGCTGTGCTGACCGGCATACAGACTTCCTGCTCATCCGAACACCGCGGCGGCACCGTTTCGACCCCTTACGGAGCCGAAAACGGTGCCGCCGCGGTGTTCGGTCGGTGAGGGTGGGGGGCTTCGTCTCGTCCCATCTGCCCGGGCTCGTCCGGTGTGGTTCCCGGCGTCGCAAGCTGTCCTGCCTCCGCGGGTATGCCGGTCGCCTCGGTCCTGGTTGGGGTCAGCTCGCTTCGGTCCGTGACCGGGCGATGGTGTCGGCGCAGGATCATGGCCCAACGGCCCCGTGGGCCGCGGGGCTGACCCCCGACTGCCGTCGCGCTCACCTCGGTGCCGGGGGCGCGGACAGCCTGCACTGCAGCCACAGCGACGGGGTCCACGCGTTCGCCGCGACTAGCGTCGAGACCGCGGTGGATCGAGTCCGACCAAAGGCCCAGGGCGTCGCAGACACTGGGCAGCAGTGCCGAGGCCACCCGGGCGTAGCCAGCCGGCGACGGATGGAACCGGTCGTGGCTGAACATCTCGTGCGAGCGCTCGGCGAACTCCGTGCCGAGCAGGTCGCCCAGGGAGACGGTGCGGCCACCGGCCTCGACCACGGCCACGGTCTGGGCCGCGGCCAGGTCGCGACTCCAGCGGCGGGCCAGCAGTCGCAGCGGTTGGGCCACCGGCTCGATGGTCCCCAGGTCGGGACACGTTCCGACGATGACCTGGCAGTTGGTGGCGCGAAGGGCGCGGACGGTCTGTTCGAGGTGACGCACGGCGATGGACTTGTCAATGCGGTGGGTGACGTCGTTGACGCCGATCAGGATGACGGCGACGTCAGGCTGGGCGACCTCGTCCAGCGCGGTGGCGAGCTGAACGTCCAGGCCCGAGGACTCCGCGCCGATGACCGCGACATTGGTCAGCCGCACCGGCCGGCCGCTCAGCGCTGAGACTCCGTTGGCGATGATGGCGCCGACCGTCTGCTGCGCCGTGTCCGCGCCCATCCCCGCGGCGCTGCTGTCACCGAGCACGAGCAGCTGGACGGGCTCACCCAGCCCCGCGCCATACAGGCCATCGTCGTCAGGGGCACCGTCAAAGGGCTGGCCGACCAGGCGCCTGGCCAGCTGCGCCTCGACCTTGAGCACGCCGTAGCCGACCAGGCCGAGCACGCCGACTCCGGCAGCCCCGATGCCGCCTCCGTAGGCAGCGGTTGCCGCGATCTTGCGTGCTCGCCGTGCCCTACCCATGCCTGTCAGCCTTCGTCGTCACGTCATCCCCCGAT
>JAYSQM010000330.1:0-3565 GCA_043721575.1 Phycicoccus sp. | reverse complement strand
GGGGCCCACGTGTTGGCGATGTCCTCGACGGTCATGCCGGCCAGGTCCAGGACTCGGCTCTCGCAACGGTATCCCCGGGCGAGTGCCTGGGCCTCGGTGAAGCCGGCGGAGGCGAGCTGTGGGCGGGTGAACATCACCTGGGGCATGCCCGCGTAGTCGACCTGGGAAGGTGCACCGTCGATGCCCAGCGCGTTTGTGGCGGCCACGCGACCGGCAGCGGCAGCGACGTAAACGTACTGGGGGGAGCCGGTGACGTCACCGGCGCCGTAGACGCGGTGGTTGGTCGTGCGCTGGTGGGCGTCGACAACGATGAACCCGACAGCGTCGACCTCGATCCCCGCGGCGCTCAGGTTCAGGCCATCGGTGCGCGCCCGACGCCCGGTGGTCACCAGCAGCCGCTGCCCGGCTACTCGCCGGCCCGAGGTCGTGGTGACGGCGACACCAGTGCCGGTGGACTCAACGTCCACCGCGTGCTCCTCGATGACGGTGATGCCGTCGCCTGCGAAGACCGCGCGCAACAGGTCCGCGAGCTCGGGTTCGGCCCCGG
The DNA here is from genome assembly GCA_043721575.1 of Phycicoccus sp. Lineage (GTDB taxonomy): Bacteria > Actinomycetota > Actinomycetes > Actinomycetales > Dermatophilaceae > UBA4719. The sequence goes on along the minus strand of JAYSQM010000330.1, from coordinate 3,018 downwards.
GGGCCAATCGTCCGACGAGGGTGACGGCGCAACCAAGGTGGGCGAAGAGCTGGGCCTGCTCCACCCCGACGTACCCGCCGCCGATCACCACGAGGGACTGGGGCAGGTCATGCAGCTCCATTGCGGTGGGGAGGTGAGGTAGTCCGCCCCGTCCAGGCCCGGCAGGTCCGAGACGGCCGGCTCGGCACCGGTGGCGACCAGGTAGGTGCCCACGTTCAGCACCTGTCCGTCGACCTCCATGGTGTCCTGGTCGCGGAAGCGGGCCTGACCGGGGCGTACCTCAACGCCGTAGGCGGCGGCGACGTCAGCGTACTTCGCTTGCCGCAGCCGCCCGATGAGCTCGTCTTTCTGTGCCACCAACGCGGCGAGGTCGGTCGCGCCCGCGGTGGTAGGGACGCCGGAGAATGGGTTGGTCAACGCGCCGTGGCGGGCACCGGCCGCGGCCAGCAATGTCTTGGACGGGACGCACCCGACATTGACGCACGTGCCACCCAGGGTGCCCCGCTCGACCAGAACAACGCTGCGGCCGGCGCGGCTCGCGGCGATGGCCGCCGCCATCGCCGCCCCTCCCGAACCCACCACTGCCAGGTCCACCTCGGTGCCATGGTCCATTTCAAACCTCCCGTGTGCCATCCCCGTATGCGTACGGGAAACAGAGTGGACCTTCCAATGCCTGGAGAAGTCAAGCCTTCGCGGCGGCCCATGCGGATGATCTGGCCGTCATCATGGGCGGGCGAACAGGCGCCGTGACGCCAGCAGCGCTCCTAGTGCGAGACCGAACAGCACGTGCTCGCTGAGGAACGTGCCGTAGCCGACTTTGGAGGCCATCTGCGAGATCTGGTCGCCGCTGCCGAACAGCGCAGCCGCGATCGGAAGCGCGATGAAGGAGCTGATGACGAACACGACGGCACCCCACACCGCCCCGGCCGTGATCAGTACCGGACCGCGCCGCTGCAACAGTGCCGCGGCGATCGCGAAGACTGCGCCGTACATGGCGCCGATCATCATGTGGATGATCGCACCGAGCACCGCCGGACCGAACGCGAAATAGAACGTGCTGCCGTCCATGGCGTGCTGCATCGACGTCATCATGGTGCTGGGAGAGATGAACGTCGAGGCGATGTGATAGAGCGGGGTGAAGAACCCGGAGTGCTGGTAGGTGGCCGCGGCCATCATCGCGAAGGCGGCCATGACCAGTGAAGCGGCCGCGCCGAGCAGGGCGCCCAAACCAGCGGCTTGCGTGACGCGGCCCGACGTCGTCGTGGCAGGGATTGTCTGGGATGAGGTGTTCGAAGCCATTGTGTCCTCCAGGGTCGGTCGATGTTGCGCAGCGATCGCGGCGCAGTTCGGAAACCCAGCGGATGACGAGTTGCTTCCACAACAACGAGATTCGTCGAACAAGGGCCTGCCACGGAGTGCAGGTCGCTGCGCGGACATGGCGACCCCCACCCGACCAGTCACGGCAGCCCGGCCACTGTTCGCGGCGCACGACGGCGGTGCACCTCCCGCAACACGAGAGCGACCACTGCCCCACCCCTGATCGCAACATCGGCCAGGTTGAACGTTGCCGGGTACCAGGCGATGCCTACCCAGTCGGTGACTGCACCATTCGCCAATCGGTCGATCAGGTTGCCCAGCGCGCCACCGAGCACAGCGGCGACGGCGGTGCGTTCACCTGCGCTGTCCGACTTTGTCAGCCACCAGCCGACGGCCAGGGTGGCGACGAGGGCAAGGACAACCACAACAATGGGGTGCTGCGCGCCCAGACCGAAGGAGGCACCGCGGTTGGCGACGTGACGCAGCTGCACGATCGCAGTTGACGCCGATGATTCTGAGGGGACCTGCCGCAGCGCCCAGGCTTTGCTGACGACATCCGCTGCGAGTACGGCGCCTGCTACGGCGATCGCGGGCCATACAGTTCGCGCAGTAGGGGACCAATCGGTAAGTGGGGATACTCCCTCGGCCCGCACCGGGAGTCGCGCGACCTGCCCGCCGCGGCGGGAATCAATTGCCTTCACCGGCGAAGGCGTCGGGTGACCCACCAAGCGGCAACCGCGAGCCCATCCAGCGCCCAGCCCACCCCAGCATGACCGCCTTGGGCCACAAACTCGCTCGCGATGACAGGCACCGCCGTCGGCACCCACGACAGAACCCATCGGCCCCCGAGTCGATTGTGGTCGCAGGTCGGCCTGGACGCCGACCAGCGTCGCGACCTGTTCGGCACGCGGATTGGTCAGGGTGGTCGACCCGACCCGGACCGTTGGTACGGTCTCATTCCCAGCATTGACGCTGCGGACGAACTGGCTGGCTGCCGGGTCGTCCCAGATGTTGTGCCACCTCGTGGGCACCTTCAGTCGCGACAGATCACGTCGAAGGGCAGCGCAGTAGGGGCAGCCCGGGCGCCAGTACACGTCAGCAACCTGAACGACGACGTTGGCTGTGGTGAACACTTCGGGGCTGGTACTCATGATCAGCAAACCCTTTGAGCCACGACAATGCTTCCCTCGCAGGAGGCAATCGAGGTGAGGCCTACGGTCTACCGATCCGCCGACCGTCGACGTTGACCTCCAGCTCGGTGCACTTCTCAGGCCAGAAGGCGACCAGTCCGGCGATCCTGATGGACTCGGGCAGCGGCGTGCGGTAGCTCCAGGCGACGTCGCTGAGCTCGGCACCATTGACCGCAAGGTTCCAGTACGTCGCGGTGCCTTTGTACGGGCAATGACTGATCGTTGCGGTGGGGATCAGCCAGTCCATCCGCACGTCAACCTGTGGGAGGTAGTAGCGCGGAACGACACCGGTCTCGTACAGCACCACCGGTCGACGAGATTCGGCGACGATCGCACCATGCAGCAGGACCACGACGTGCCGGCTGCTGGCCAAGGAGTCGATGCGCACGAACGGGCTGCGTGGGTGGGTGTAGACGACCTCGTCCTCCTCCATCCACGTGTCGAACGCTGACCAGGTCAGCGCGTACGCACCCCGGAGGTCCTCGACCATGGCCTCTGGATAGCGCCGGGC
>JAYSQM010000329.1:0-2471 GCA_043721575.1 Phycicoccus sp. | reverse complement strand
CAGAGCGACCGACGCCACCGACAGGATCATCGGCAGCTCGTAGCTGAGCAGCTGGGCAGCGGCACGCATGCCACCGAGCAGGGCGTACTTGTTGGCGCTTGACCAACCCGCCATCAACGTCCCCAGGATTCCGACCGCGCTGGCCGCCAGCACGAACAGCACACCGGCGCCGACGTCTGCCGCGACCACTGTCGGAGAAAGCGGAATGACCGCAAGCGCAACGAGATACGGCACCAGCGCGACTGCGGGCGCGAGCTTGAACACCCAACGGTCGGCGGCGCGCGGCGTGATGTCCTCCTTCTGGGCGAACTTGACGCCGTCGGCGACCAGCTGCGCCCAGCCATGGAACCCGCCGGCATACATCGGGCCCAGCCGGCCCTGCATGTGCGCCATCACCTTGTGCTCGGTCTGGCCCACCACCAACGGCAGCACGAGGAACGCGGCCAACACGCTCACCGAACGCAGCACCACCTCGAGCACAGGGTTCATCGCGGTCCCCAGGTGCTGTCGGGCACGCCCGGCGGTGAGATCTTGCGACGGCTCGGCGACCCGGCACGCGTCCCACCGCCACGCGACGGACCACCCTCGTCACTGCCTTCTCCCGGCTCCTTGGCGCCGGGCCATGCCTTGCTCACCCGTGCCGCCAGGACGAAGGACTTGCGCAACGGTGTGCCCTCGAAGCCGTCGGGCAGCAGGAGCGGTCGCAGACCCAGGCCGGTCCCGTCGTCGAACCCCTCGAAGTCGATGCCGAACATCTCGTGGGTCTCGCGTTCGTGCCACGCCGCACCGGACCACAGGCCCGTCGCACTGGCAGCGGACTGACCACCCGGTACCCGGGTGCGGATGAGGACCCGAGCCAGCGCACCCCGCCCGGTCGAGCTGTTCATCAGGTGGCAGACGAGGTCGAAGCCGGGACTCTCTGCCGCGTCCGTCTCATCGACCGCGGTCAGCCAGTCAAAGAAGTCGAAACCCTCGTGGCGGGCCGCCGTCAGCGCGGCCGTCCACTGCTGCAGGGGCACGTCGCGGCAGGGCGTCTCGGTCACGACAGCCCACCACCGGTATCGCGACCGGTCACCTCTGAATTGGATGGGCGTGGCCGTGTCACCAAGGCACGGGTCACCTCCCCTGCTGCGGCGCGGCGCGACCCGGCATACTTTGCACGAATGGCCTTGGTGGACAACGTTTCTGAGGCGATCTTCTCCTGCAGACGGATGATGCCCTGCAGCAGAGCCTCGGGTCGCGGCGGGCAGCCCGGCACATAGACATCGACCGGGATCAGCTGGTCGACGCCCTTGGTCACGGAGTACGAGTCCCAGTAGGGGCCTCCGCTGTTGGAGCAGGCGCCGAACGAGATGACGTACTTGGGCTCGGGCATCTGGTCGTACAGCCTGCGGATCACCGGGGCCATCTTGTCCGTGACCGTGCCCGAGACGACCATCAGGTCTGCCTGGCGCGGGCTCGGCGCGAAGGGGATGACCCCGAGACGGATGAAGTCGTGCCGCGCCATGGACGCGGCGATGAACTCGATGGCGCAGCAGGCCAGTCCGAAGTTGAACACCCACAGGCTGTATCGCCGGCCCCAGTTGAGGACGACCTTGATCGGGCGGGGGGCGTCGTCGTTGCCCGGTCCCACTCGAGGCATGGGCAGCTCGACGGTCACCCGGTCACCCGGTCACCACAGCATCCAGCGTGAGCAGATCCATGGTCATCAGATCCATGGTCATCAGATCCACCGGAGCAGCCCGCGCCGGGCGGCGTGGGCCAGGCCGACCAGGAGCACACCGATGAAGATGCCCATCTCGACCAGCGAGGCCATCCCTAGATCGGCGCTGCGGATCACCGTGGCCCAGGGAAAGAGGTAGACCGCGTCGACGGCGAAGATCACATAGAGAAACGCGTAGACGAAGTAGCGCACATTCGTCTGCGCCCAACCCTCACCGACTGGGTCGACGCCGCACTCGTAGGTCTTGAGCTTCGCGGCCGTCGGCGCGTCTGGCGCGAGCATCCGGCGGGCCCCCATGGCTGCAACGAAAAGGAGCACGCCTGCGAGGACGACTCCACCAACGGTCAGATACGGGACCACGCCCGACAGCCTAGTCAGTCACGTCCCGTTCGCGCCCCGAGGCGGCTGTTCACCGGACCAAGGTCGCCGATACGACACGCGGGGTCCAATTCGCGGACTCGCTCCGTTCACGATCTGGGCGCGATATACCATGGAAGAAGCCCAGACGCCATAGGGACGTACTAGGCCCATCTGGGAAGTCTGGTGAGAACGCAGGCATGAGTAGCAAGCCCGTTCAACGTCTTGACCGTGTCGTGATCCGATTTGCGGGTGACTCAGGTGACGGGATGCAGCTCACCGGAGACCGTTTCACCTCCGAGACCGCGACGCTGGGCAACGACCTGTCCACCCTGCCCAACTTCCCTGCGGAGATCCGGGCACCTCAGGGCACGCTGCCCGGCGTCTCGAG
>JAYSQM010000328.1:0-2738 GCA_043721575.1 Phycicoccus sp. | reverse complement strand
CAGCCGTCGACGGGGCCAACAGGACGGCCAGCTCGTCAGCTGGTGCATAACGGAGCATTCCACCGACCAGGCCGTCGGCAACATCGACGTCTTCGACCTTGGACGACCGTTGCTCCCCGGTGGCTGCGAGCTCGGCTACTGGACCCACCCGGACTCCCGCGGAAAGGGGCTCATGACCGGGGCGCTGCGACGACTGCTCCCGCACCTGTTGGCGAGCAAGGAGTCCGGCGGCCTGGGGCTGCGACGGGTCACGGCTCGCACAAGTGAGCTCAATGTCGCCTCGCAGTCGGTCATGAGAGCCGTCGGGATGCGTCAGTGGGGTGTCGCCCCTCGCGCCAGCGTCGCGCCCGACGGCACTGCCGTGAGCCAAGTGCACTTTGCGGTGCTCGCCGACGCGCTCGACCCAGCCCTGGACAGCGCGCTGGGTGTCGAGCCGATCACGTTGGAAGGCAATCCCTCGCAAGCGGCAGGTGTCCCCGGGATCCGCCTACGTGAGTGGCGGCATACGGATGCGGAGCGGGTTATGGAGGCGTGCTCGGATGAACGCACGCAACACTGGCTCGCCGAACTGCCGTCGCCGTACACCCTTGAGCACGCCCACTCCTACATCACCGGACGCAGCGAGGAAGCCCGCGACGGCAAGGGCCTGTACTGGTGCGTGGCTGACCCCGAGAGCGATGTGTGCCTTGGCGCGGTGGCGGTTATGGACCTGCACGACGCCCTCGGCACCGCGGGAGAGATCGGCTACTGGACCCATCCCGACGCCCGGGGTCGAGGCGTGATATCCGAGGCCGTGCGTCTGGCCGTTCGGCACGCGTTCATCGCGAGCGAGGACGGCGGCCTGGGGCGAAAGCGCTTGCGGCTCAATGTTGCTGACGGCAACTCGGCGTCGCAGCATATTGCCCGCGCCAACGGTTTCGTGGAGGTCGGCCGAGACCGACAGGCCGAGCCGTTGGGGGACGGGACGTTTGCCGACCTGGTGCGTTTCGACCTGCTCGTCGACGAGTGGGACGCTGACTCTAACCGGCTACTGCTCTGAGACCCAGCCACGCAGCCATATCGGCCAGGTGCCGGTCGAGGGCCGGTTTGGCTGCCGGAGGGGCGCCGGGCTCCCAGTGGACCGCGTGGACGCGCAACGTCCTTGCCGCACGGTCGGCCTTGAGGTCGACCCGGGCAACGAGGGTGTCGCCGTACAGGAAGGGCAGCACGTAGTAGCCGTGCACCCGCAGGTGGGCGGGGACGTAGATCTCGAGCCGGTAGTGGAAGTCGAACAACGCGAGCGTCCGGTCCCGCTGCCAGATCAGGGAGTCGAAGGGGCTCAGGAGGGCCTCGGCGTGCACCCTGCGCGGGATGCGCGCGTCCTTGTGCAGGTATGCCGGTCGCCTCCATCCGTCGATGCTCACCCGGGCGAGGTCCCCGGCTGCGACGAGGGCCTCGAGTGCCGGGCGGGCCTGCTCGGGCCTGAGCCGGAAGTAGTCGCGCAGACACTGCTCGGTGCCGACCCCGTGGGCCCTGGCCGCGATCAGCATGAGCTCGCGAAATGCCTCGGTGTCGTCAGGTCGATCCGCCGGCGAGATCGCCTGCGCCGCAATGGTCTTGGGCAACACCCGTTCGAGAGAGGCATAACGTCGCTCGAACTGCGAGGTGCGTCCGGCGCTGCTGATCTGGCCCGCCCAGAACAGGTGCTCGACGGCGGCCTTGACCAGGGACCAGTTCCATCCCCATTCGCTCTTGTCCCGCGGCAGGTCGTGCTCCAGCGCAGACTCGAGCTGGCGGGAGGTGAGCGGCCCGCGCGAGGTGACCTCCGCGAATACGGCCTGGACGAGCTCCGGGTGATCGCGGGCGACACGCTGCATGCCACCCCATGACTCGGCCAGCGCGCGCTTCATCCGGAAGTTGAGCAAGGCCCAGGTCTGCGGCGGGATCAGGCTCGCCTCGTGCGCCCAGTACTCGACGAGACGGCGCGGGCCGACGTCACGGGCACGGTCGAGCAGCGCCGTGTCGTAGGGGCCGAGGCGGGAGAAGAGGGGGAGGTACTGGCTGCGCGTGACGACGTTGACGCTGTCGATCTGGATGATCCCGACGCGGTCGATGACCCGCTGGACGTGGCGCATGGTGGCCGAGCCCGGCGCGGGCCTGGGGTCGGCAAACCCCTGGGCGACGATGGCGATGCGCCGGGCCTGGGCCTGGGTCAGCCGGGTGGTCTCGCGGGGCACGGCAGCACTCTACGGGCGGGGCGGACAGCGGCCGACAGTCGTGCTCGTGGCCGTTGTGGGGCGACGCTGACAGGTGCAGAATGGGGATGTCCTGCAGGGGGCAAAGCGAGTCTTACCCGGAGGTGCCCCATGATCAACAACGCTCCCCTGACGGCGATCCTGCCCGTCGGCGACATGTCCCGCGCGACCGACTTCTACCGCGACCGGCTCGGCATGAAAGACCTCGGCGACGAGCCGGGCGGCAACCACATGCTGCAGGCCGGATCGGGCGCGATGATCGCCCTGATGGCCGCCGAGAGCGGCGCGCAGAGCACGCACACCGTGCTCAGCTTCGAGGTCGAGAACATCACGACCGAGATCCAAGACCTCGAGGGACGCGGCGTGAGCTTCCTGGACTACGACCTGCCGGACCTCAAGACCACCGACCACGTGTGTGTCATGGGCGCCGAGAAGGCCGCCTGGTTCGCCGATACCGAGGGCAACATCCTGTGCCTGCACGAGCGCGTGATCGGCGACATGACC
>JAYSQM010000327.1:0-4196 GCA_043721575.1 Phycicoccus sp. | reverse complement strand
CAGCTGCTGCGCAGGTGCATGGCTGCCCAGCCGCAGGACCGTCCCGCGTCCGCTGCCGAGCTCGGCGTCGCTCTGACCGAGCTGGGTCAGCGGCTCGCCGCCGCAGAGATCGCCACCCAACCCGGGGCGCCGGCGCGCTTTGCTGCCGTGGCAACCACGGCTGCGACGAGCACATCAGCCGCAGGTGAGGAGATCGACGAGGAGGCGCTTCACGTTACCCACCGACGTGATGACCAGGGGTCCGAACCCCACCCCGGCGCCGCTGCGCCTGCGCCGGCCCCCATTGCGCCGGCCCCCGCTGCGCCGGACCTCGCTGCGCAGACGATCAGCACCGGGCGCCTGCTCCTGATCCTCGGCGGGGCACTGGGCCTCCTGCTTGCGGCGTTCGCAGCGTGGGGGCTGAGCCATCGCGGTTCCGAGCCCGACCGGCTCCCGCCGATCGGGGTGGGAGCGAATGCGGCACAGGCTGCCGCCGGGTACGCACCGAAGAACGTTGTCGTGGCCCCAGGCCCGGACAAGGGCGAGCTGATCGTGTCTTGGGCCATGCCGATCCGCCCCGACGTCGTTGCCACCGTGATCTACGAGGGGGCCGGGGCCGCCAGGGCACGGGCGGTCGTCAACTACCACACCAGTCCACAGGTTGCCCCGCAGGCGACGCTGCGCGGTCTGCCCAGTGGTCAGGCGCTCTGTCTGTCCGCCGCCCATGTGGTCTCGCTCGGCGACGTGATCACCAATGCCGTAAGCCGGCCCGTATGTGCGGTGCCGCGCTAGCTGTCATTGGCGGGTGCCCGCGGACCCACCTCTTCGTCATACCGGCGGGCCTGGGCTTTCGAGCGACGCCCGATCTGGTCTCAGTGCGCGAAGTGGCGGGTGCCCGTGAAGTACATGGTGACGCCGGCTGCCGTGGCGGCCTCGATGACCTCGGCGTCGCGCATGGAGCCTCCGGGAGCGACGACCGCCCGGACACCGGCGTCCAGCAGGACCTGCAGTCCGTCAGCGAACGGGAAGAACGCATCCGATACCGCCACCGAGCCGTCCGCCCGGTCTGCACCGGCGCGGGTTACCGCCAGGTGACAGGAGTCCACGCGGTTGACCTGGCCCATGCCGACGCCGACGCTGGCGCCCTCCTTGGCCAGCAGGATGGCGTTGGACTTGACGGCGCGGATGGCCCGCCAGGCGAATGCCAGGTCGGCCATCATCGCGGCGTCGGCCGGGTCGCCGCAGACCAGCGTCCAGCGCGACGGGTCATCGCCGCCGCCCCCGCCGGTCCCGCCATGCTCGGCACCCTCAACCACCGCGTCGATCTGGTCGCGCGTCTGCATCAGGACGCCGCCACTGACCGCACGGAACTCGACCTGGTCGGCGCTCCGTTCCATGCCCTCGGGCAGCTTCAGCAGGCGAATCGCCTTCTTGCGCTTAAGGATCTCCAGCGCCTCGGGCTCGTAGTCCGGTGCGACGACGACCTCCGTGAACACCTCGGCGATCTGCTCGGCCATCACGGCGGTGACCGGACGGTTGGCCGCGACGATGCCGCCGAACGCCGACTGCGGGTCGCAGGCCTGAGCGCGCCGGTGTGCCTGGGCGATGTCGGCGCCGACCGCGATACCGCAGGGGTTGGCGTGCTTGATGATGGCAACAGCCGGCTTGGCATGGTCGTAGGCCGCGCGTTGGGCGGCATCGGCGTCGATGAAGTTGTTGTAGGACATCTCCTTGCCGTGGAGCTGCTCGGCGGCCGCGATACCAGGGCGCCCGTCGGCGTAGAGCGCGGCCAACTGGTGCGGGTTCTCGCCGTAGCGAAGGACGGTCGCCCTGGTCCACGTCGCGCCGGTCCACTCTGGGAAGCTGGCATCCTGGGCCGAGACAGTGGTGTCGAGCGCGCCAGCCATCCAGCTGGCGACCGCCACGTCGTAGCTCGCGGTGTGCGCGAACGCTTGTGCTGCAAGCGTTTTGCGCTGGTCGAGGCTGAAGCCGCCGCCGCGCACGGCGACCAGCACCGAGCCGTATTCCGAGGGGTCGGTCACGATCGCGACGCTTGCGTGGTTCTTGGCCGCGGCCCGCACCATCGAGGGCCCACCGATGTCGATCTGCTCAATGCACTCCTCCTGCGAGGCGCCCGAGCTGACCGTGTCGGTGAACGGGTAGAGGTTGGACACGACCAGGTCGAACGGCTCGATGCCGAGGTCGGCCAGCTGTGCCATGTGGTCGGGGTTGCGGGTGTCGGCCAGGATCCCGGCGTGAATCGCGGGGTGCAGGGTCTTGACCCGACCATCAAGGCACTCGGGGAAACCGGTGAGGTCCTCAACCCTGGTCACGGGGACGCCGGCGTCGGCGATCCGCGTGGCCGTTGACCCCGTTGACACCAGAGCGACTCCGGCTTCGTGCAGACCCCGTGCCAGGTCCACCAGCCCCGCCTTGTCGTAGACGGAGATGAGAGCACGGTGAACGACGCGCTTGTCCGCAGCCTTCGGCTCGCTCACGAGATGGTGACCTTTCGTTCGGTGACGGTGAAACCATCGCGGACCATCCGGCCCACGTAGTCGACGAGCATCTGACGCTCGGCAGTCTTGATCCGTTCGTGCAGGGTCTCGACGGTGTCGTCGTCCTGCACGCTGACGGCGCTCTGGGCCACGATCGGGCCGGTGTCGACGCCGGAGTCGACGACGAACAGCGTGCAGCCGGTGACCTTCACGCCGTGCTCGAGCGCCTCCTTCGGACCATGCATACCGGGGAAGGACGGCGACAGGGCCGGGTGGGTGTTGACGGTGCGTCCGCCGAACTGCCCCAGAAACCCCTCGCCGGTGAGCTTCATGAAGCCGGCCAGGACCACCAGCTGCGGGCGGTATGCCGCCACCTGCGATGTGAGCGCGGCGTCCCAGTCCGCGCGGGTGGCGAAGTCGGCGACGCTGCATACGAAGGTGGGGATCTGGGCACGCCGCGCGCGGGACAGGCCCTCGATGTCGCCGCGATCGGCGCCGACCGCTGCGATCCGCACACCGTACGCCGGGTCGGCCGCGGCGTCGATGAGCGCCTGAAGGTTGGTCCCGCTGCCGGAGACGAGGACCACGATGGTGCCGATGGTCGACCCGGTGTCCGGCGTATTCGTCACGGTGGGAGACGATATCGGACAGACGCACCCTCATCGCCCACCCGTCTCATGCCAGGAGCACCACTGTGGCCGCACCTCGCAAGCCGCGCGTCCTGCCGCCGGGGATGGCGCATGCGCAACGGTCCGCGATGCTGATGCTCGTCGGTCTGGTCGCCTCCGGAACCCCCTTGCCGTGGACCGCGGTTGCCGTGGTCCCGCTGGTGTGGGCCGGGTTCGAGTCGGTCCGCGCGATCCGGGCCATGTCCGCGGGCCGGGCACCGGCCCGCAACATCGTGTGGAGCGTCGTCGGCCTCGTCCTGGTGGTCGCTCTCACCTCTGTGGTGCTGCTGCCGTATGCCGTCTATGGACCGGCCAAAAGCCTGCAGGACTGCACCAGCGGGGCCAATACAGCGGTAGCGATGGCGGAGTGCAAGGCGCACTTCTATGGCGGGCTCGAGTCGTTCATCGGTGGCTTTCCCGGCGCTGGTCGCTGAGCTCAGCGCCGGGCAACGCGCAGGTGGCTGAGGCCGACGACGACCGCTGCCCCGAGCAACATCTCCCCCAGTACGGCCGCGCCGAACACCAACGACGGCACCCCGACCCCGCTGAGCCGGGCGGCACCCAGCGAACCGCCCGCCAGTGCGCTCGCCAACGTCAGAACCACGGCGGCGACCGCACACGCTGCGACCGCGACTTTTGCCTTGACCTGCCAGGAGGAGAGCCGAGCCACCGCGCGCACGGCTCGCCATCCGACCAGCGCTCCGGCGGCAACCGGGACCAGGACACTGAGCCACAGACCAGCGGGCAGCGGGCCGGGGTCCGGCAGGGCGCCCAGACCGGGGATGAGCGGCAGCAGACCAGGGTTGGAGTGTGACCAGGTGATGGCCGTGCCCTCACCGAAGCCGAAGCCGGGACCTGCCATCCAGGACGCGGCCCAGAGCGCGACATTGGGCAGGACCAGGAACTGGCCGAGGCTGAGCACGCTCATGCCGACAGGATCGGCGCCCAAGGTGTCATAGAGCCGGCCGATCCGGCCCAGATGCATCACGACCACGACGAGGGTCAGAGCCAGCCCAGCGCCGAAGATCGCGAGCGCGCCCCACAGCCCCGG
>JAYSQM010000326.1:0-1795 GCA_043721575.1 Phycicoccus sp. | reverse complement strand
TGCGTAACGGGAACTTCAACCGTCGCACCTTCGGGCCAGCCGCGATCGCGATCGGTGAGCCGGCTCTGACGCCGCACGGGCTACGGCATACGGCTGCCTCGCTGGCGATCGCGGCCGGCGGCAACGTCAAGGTAGTTCAGCAGATGCTTGGGCACGCCACGGCGAGCATGACACTCGACCTGTACGGGCACCTGTTCCCCGACCAGCTCGACGACGTCGCGGATCGTCTGGACGTCATCGGCCGAGCGGCTGCGGACATTTCTGCGGACTATTTGCGGACTAGAGGTCCTGTGGACCCTCTGCAACCGAGGACCGGAAGACCCCAAAAGGCCCCTGACCTGCGGTGATGTACGTGGGCCCGGCCGGGCTCGAACCGACGACAGCCGCGGTGTAAACGCGGTGCTCTACCAACTGAGCTACAGGCCCCGAACGGGAGTCGACCGGCCGGACTCAGCCCACCGACCCGCTCAGCTCCTTGAGTGCCGCGCGGTAACCGCCGAAGTCACGCTTCTGGGACGGCCCGTTGACCAACGTCCAGCGCACGACTCCGTCGGTGTCGATCAGGAACGTCCCGCGTGTCGCGGACCCGTTGGACTGCTGGAACACCCCGTAGGCCTGCGCCGTCGCACCATGCGGCCAGAAGTCGCTGAGCACCGGGAAGAAATAGCCCTCGGCATCAGACCAGGCCCGCTGGGTGAACATGTGGTCGCACGAGAGGGCGAGCACCTGGACGTCGTCACTCTCGAAGTCGCCGAGGTTGTCGCGGATCTCGCACAGCTCGCCGGTGCAGATGCCCGAGAACGCGAACGGGTAGAACACCACGACGACGTTCTTGATGCCCTTGTAGTCGGACAGGGACACGTCCTTGCCGTGCTGGTCCCTGAGCGTGAAGTCAGGAGCGACCTGGCCGACGGTGAGTCCGGACGGCGAGGCGGTGGTGTCGTAGGTGCTCGTCATGGCGCCCAGTCTGCCAGCAGTCACCGGCGGGCGGTCCTGGGGGCGACCAAACGGCTGCCGTTCCAGTCTCGGGCGGCGTTGGTGCTGCCCGAAGCGTGAAGCCCTGCAGCCAGGGCCGCCTCCTGGATATCGCTGGCATCGACGTTTCCGGCGCGGCCCGCCTTGGGCGTGAGCAGGACGATGAACCCGCGCTCGGCAAGGTTGGTCAGTCCGTCCACGAGGGCGTCGATGAGGTCACCGTCGTCCTCACGCCACCACAGGACCACGGCATCTGCGACGTCGCCGTAGTCCTCGTCCTCGAGCTCGGAGCCGCAGAGCTCTTCGATCGCCAGACGAAGGTGGTCATCGACGTCCTGGTCATATCCGAACTCCTGGACTACCTGTCCCGCAGCAAAGCCGAGCTTTGCCACCGAACCGTTCGCCGCCGCGGCTTCCGCGGTCGCAACCACGAGTGTTCCTCTCTGACGTGGACCACGGGCTCAGGCCCGCGATCGCCGGATGCTGTTCTGCGTAGTCCACTAGGTCTGGCGGCATCTTGCAAGCAGTCCGCCCAAAAGCCCCAACAATTGCCAGGTGGAAAGACGTTTCAGGGTACGACGCGTCGTACCGCGCCAGTCACGCCGGAAAGAGCCACGGCGCAGACCTTCCTCAAGCCGACTCTGGACAGATTCCGGCCGAACGCGACAGATCACCCCGACCCGGCAACCGGCTGGGCCAGCAGAGCCGCCACATACCGGGCAGTAACCCTCCCGAGTGTGACGTTCGCCGCCGCTGGGTGGAGGATGGAAGAGGTCAGTTGAGCACACCTGGCGACACCATCGACTGTCGTCGGCGTCAG
>JAYSQM010000325.1:0-5172 GCA_043721575.1 Phycicoccus sp. | reverse complement strand
TGCATGGCAAACGACCCCTGCGAGGCCCGAGGTGGATGAGTTCGGCATACCGCCCATCTATCTGCCAGGCCTCAAGGAGAACCTGGCCGACGACGTCTTTGTCAACGCCGAGCAGGCGCCCGGACACGTCGGTTTCTCGCGGCGGGTGGACGGCCGCTGGATCCCGGTCACCTACCGGGAGCTCGCCGAGCAGGTCACGAGACTGGCAGCCGGGCTGATCGCCTCCGGCGTCCAGGCGGGCGACCGAGTCGCACTGTTCTCCGGCACCCGATTCGAGTGGATGCTGTGCGACTTCGCCATCTGGACCGCCGCCGGCGTGACGGTCCCCGTCTACGAGACCTCCTCGGCTGAGCAGGTCTCGTGGATCCTCGCCGACTCAGGGGCCGTCGCTGCGTTCGTCGAGACCCAGGACCACGCCAAGACGGTCGCCCAGGCTCAGGTCAGCCTGCCCGAACTGCGCGACGTGTGGGTGATCAACTCGGGCGGCATCGACGAGCTGGTCAAGACCGGGCAGTCCGTTCCTGCCGACGCGGTCGCGCAGCGGCGCCTCGCGGTGTCCAGCGACTCCCTGGCCACGATCATCTACACCTCCGGAACCACCGGGCGGCCGAAAGGCTGCGCGATCACGCACGCCAACCTCCTGTCCGAGGTGCGCAACTCCTGCGCGGCCGAGGGCGTCACGGAACTTGTCTTCAACGAAGACACCAGGGCGCTGCACTTCCTCCCGCTCGCGCACATCCTGGCGCGGTCCATCCAGCTGGCCGCGGTGCACAACCGGGTCCACATGGCGCACACCAGCGACATCAAGAACATCGTCGCGCAGCTGGTCGAGTTCCGCCCGACGGTCGTGCTGTCGGTGCCGCGCGTTTTCGAGAAGATCTACAACACGGCCAAGCACAAGGCCGCCGCCGAGGGCCGCGAGCGCATCTTCGACATGGCCGATGCCACAGCGATGGCGTATAGCGAGTCCCTCGACACCGGCGGGCCCGGACTCATGCTCAGGCTGCGACATACGCTCTTCGACCGGCTGGTGTACACCAAGCTCCGCGCAGCGCTCGGCGGCGACGTACGTTGGTCAGTCAGCGGCGGAGCGCCACTCGGCGCTCGACTCGGGCACTTCTTCCGCGGCATCGGAATCACCGTGCTCGAGGGCTACGGACTCACCGAGACCTGTGCGGGTGTGACCCTGAACCTGCCGGCCAGGCAGCACATCGGCTCGGTGGGACGCCCACTCCCCGGGTGCACGGTTCGCATCGCCGCCGACAGTGAAGTGCTCATCAAGGGCGGCAACGTCTTCCAGGGCTACTGGCGCAACGACGAGGCGACACGCGAGGTGTTCGACCAGGACGGTTGGTTCCACAGCGGTGACCTCGGCGAGCTCGACGACGACGGCTACCTCACGATCACCGGCCGAAAGAAGGACATCCTCGTCACCTCCTCGGGCAAGAACGTGGCCCCGACGGTGCTCGAGGACAGGCTGCGGGCCCACTGGCTGATCAGCCAGTGCATCGTGGTCGGCGACGCACGTCCGTTCATCGGCGCCCTGGTCACCATCGACGTCGAGGCTTTCACGCCATGGAAGGAGGAGGCCGACAAGCCGGCCACGGCCAGCGTGGCCGACCTACGCGAGGACCCGGACCTGCTGGCCGCCCTCCAAACGGCAGTGGACGACGCGAACATGGCGGTCTCGGCCGCTGAGGCCATCAAGAAGATTCGGGTGCTGACCACTGACTTCACAGAGGGAGCTGGCGAGCTCACACCGACCCTGAAGGTCAAGCGTCACATCGTCCTCACGACATTCCACGCCGAAGTGGAGGCGTTGTACCGCCGCTAGCCGCCTCGCGCAGCCAGCGCCTTCGTCCCTCGTCCCTCGTCCCTCGGGGATTGAACGGTCCAGTGCCATGATCTGGCCTACCCGAATTCGGGTAGGACCGGGCCGGCTCAGGTCAGCCGCCCGGCCCTGGGGCGCCACCGGTGAAGTCCTCAGGTGTCAGGGCAGCCAGAGTGTCTCGGATCGGAGCCGGGGCCCTGAACTGGCGGCGCCCGAAAGCACGCAACAGTGCTTGGAGTTCGTCGCCCAGACCGCGGGGTGGCAAGGTGATCTGGTATTCGACGGTGCCGGACTCGCGGTCAGTGACGTGAACGCCGGTGCGGCCATCCTGCAGCAGTCCGACCACGGCTGCATTTTCGGCCGAGACCAGTGCGGTGAAGTGGCGGATGCCTTCCTGGCGGCCACGATCAGCCAGCCGGCTCAGCAACTCGGTGGCGAGTCCTCGGCGCTGCCAGTCGTCGATGACGGTCACGGCGACTTCCGCTCCCTCTTGGTCGTGGGCGTCCCGGATGTAGCGAGCGACGCCAAGGCCGCGACCATCGACTGGATTCAGTGCGCCAAGCGCCTCGTGGTCGTGGTGGTCGATTTCGGTGAAGTAGCGCAGTTCTGCCGGGGTCAGGTTCGGTTTGCCGGTCAGGAATCGCAGCTGGCGGGATTCGGCACTCAAGCGGGCGAAGCCCTCGGCCAACAGCGGTGCGTCCCCGGACTGAACCTGTCGTACCAGTACAACTGAGCCGTCACGCAGCAGCACCCGCTCACCCCTCACCGGGCATCCCAGCAGGACGACTCCCAGTCGTGGCACGGCAGCTTCACGACCACGCGGTGAGGGGTCGACGCCGCGAGAGGTGAGAGGTAAGAAGTGACTTGCACTGTCGGCATGGTCCCCCCAACTTAGCCAGACGCACCGAACACGTCCAAGACTGAGCAACGAACTACCAAACGCCCACGGGCCTGCCTCTGCGCGCGACACGAAGCGACCCACGCATATCTGCCTGGGAGCCGGGATGAGTGACCCGGGTACCGGACGTGATCGACGCCGGTAATTCCCGGTCGCCGAACTGGCTGCCAGACATGGCGAGTCAGCCGACCTTGATGGTCACGTCCATGCCCCTGTCCTTGTGGCCGGGCACGGAGCACCACAACTCGTAGGACCCCTTCTGTAAGGCGACGGTGAGGGAGCCGGACTCCCCGCGGCCCATGGTCGGTGATGCCTTCGTGTCGACCCCAGGCCCCTTGATTGTCAGGTTGTGCGGGAACGAGCCCTGGTTCTGGACCGTGAAGGTGTAAGGCCCCGGGGTGAAGCTTGCCGTGGCCAGGGTGATCGAGAACTCCTTCTCGATCACGCCGACGCTCGTGCCCACGGGCGCGGCCGAGGAAGGCGATGCGGCGCTGGGGCTGGAGGCCCCGTAGCGGGGGGCCGTGGTGCTGTTCGTGCTGGTGCCGCCACAGGCGCCAAGCAGAAGAACAACCACGGCCGCAGTCAGGAAACGTGCTCCGGCGGTAGGCGATGCGTTGGCCATCAGGAAACCTCCAAGGTGTTGGCTTTCCCCTTGATACGAGCGGGGCAACGGCGGGGTTCAATGCGGGTCATGACCTTCGGAGCCCGCCGAGTAGCACCGCGAGGAGGTGACTCCCATCACCGAGCTGGCTGCGGCATGATCAGAGACAACTGACCCGCACGGTGACCAGAGGCGACACCACTTAGCGGGACCAGACCTGGCAAGGAGGTCAAGGGGCAGGACCGTGCCTTTGCGCGCCGCCCTGACGGTATGGATATTGGCCTGTTGTCTGAGTTGTTGTTCCTGCGCGCCCGCTGGCGGCGCCGGGATCATTGGGACGCGCGTCGCATCGCCACCCATCAGGAACGCGCCCTGGGGGACCTGCGGCGCGCGGCCTATGCGGGCTCCGAGTTCTACCGTCGCCATCATGCGGGGCTGCTTGACGCCCCCCTGACGCAGCTGCCTCCGGTTACGAAGGCGGACCTGATGAGCAACTTTGACCGGGCCGTGACTGTCCCCGGGCTGCGGCTGGCGGAGGTGGAGGACCATCTGCGGGCTTTGGTGGCGACGGGCGAGGACCCGGGGTTGCCTTGGCGCGGCCGGTGGTGGGCTGCGGCGACGGCGGGCACCACCGGCCGCCGGGGCATCTTCATATGGGACCGGTCCGAGTGGGCCACCGTCCTGGCCTCCTATGCCCGCGCCAACGACTGGGCGGGCGTACCGGTCGGGCTGACCCATCCGCTGCGGGTCGCGATGGTCAGCTCCCGGGTGCCGACGCACCAGTCGGCGGTCGTCGGAGCCTCCCTGCGGTCCCGGTTCGTGCCCACGCTGCGGTTGGACGCGACCAATCCGATCTCGCAGAACGTTGCCGCGCTGAACAACTTCCAGCCTCGGCTGTTGGTCGGTTATGCATCTGTCCTTAGGCCCTTGGCCGCGGAGCAGCGCGCGGGCCGGTTGAGCATCGCGCCACAGTCGGTGATGTCTGCCTCTGAGGTGCTCAGCGAACATGCCGCCGCCGAAATGCGGGCCGCGTGGGGGTCGGCGCCCTTTGACGTCTACGCCGCCACCGAGACGGCAGGCATCGCCTCACCGTGTTCGTTCCACAACAGGCACATCTATGAGGACCTTGTGATCGTTGAACCGGTAGACCAAGACGGGATGCCCGTGCCGCCGGGCACCGTCGGCGCCCGGTTGCTGGTCACCGTCCTCTTCTCCCGGACGCTGCCACTGATCCGCTACGAGATGTCCGACCACGTGGTGGTCGGCGGCCGCGGCTGCCCATGCGGGCGGCCCTTTGCCCTGCTGACCGGGATCGAGGGCCGAGTAGAGGACGTCCTGTTGTTGCCAAGCTCCAACGGTCAGGTCAGTATCCACCCCAACGTTTTCCACAACATCCTGGATGAGGCCACCATCGCGGGCTGGCAGGTCATCCAGGAACCCTCCGCCCTGCGGGTGCTCCTGGTCGGCCTCGCACCCTCGGCATCCACTGCGGGGATCCACGCAACTGTGGTCTCGGCCCTGACATCAGCCGGTGTCGTGGGCACTGAGGTGAACGTGGAGGTGGTCGAGGCCGTCGAGCGCACACCACTGGGGAAGGCGCCACTGGTCCGGGCGCTGAAGGAGCGGCCATGACCTTCTGGAACGGTGTGCAGCCACGACCTAAGTCCGTGCTGCAACACCCCAGACCGAGTGTCGCGTGTTCGCTCGAAGCGAGCAACGGGTTGCTCGACCACGTCGAGGTTGCTGAAGTCGTTGAGGGAGAGTGCTTTTCGTTGGATGATGGAGAAGTAGACCTCGACCTGATGGGCCAGGACACGTGGACCGGGGTGTGCACCGTGACCG
>JAYSQM010000324.1:0-1370 GCA_043721575.1 Phycicoccus sp. | reverse complement strand
CCCGCTGAGACAAACGCCCCCAACACGATCCCCAAGGCGAGTATGCCCGATCCGGGGGCTTCGGGCACTTTGTCCACAGCCGAGATTCGGTGCCCATGGGCGATCTTGGCCGTGTGGGTGCAGGTGCGGGTCCGATCAGGCTCGTGATCACGACAGCATCGGGACCCGGACGTGCACCCGCTCGCGATCGCAGGGTGGTCAGCGGGTGACCAGGCGGGCGTGGGCCGTGTCCGGCGAGCTCAGGCAGCCGCGCTCAGGCCGAGCCGGCGCGAACGGCCGTGATCGCACGAGGCCGTCCGTTGAGGTCTTCGTAGTCCTGGATGTCCTGCCAAGAGCCGGTCCTCCGTAGCGCTTCCGGCAGTGAGTTCCCTTGTACGTCAGCGTGTTCCATCACGAAGAAGCCTCCCGGTCGCAGAAGGACCGCGGCACGGGCCGCAACCTGCAGCGGGATCCGCAAACCGTCGGCGCTGCCGCCGTACAGGGCGACCTCGGGGTCGTGGTCGCGCACCTCCGGGTCGTTCGGGACCGCGCCCACCGGGATGTATGGCGGGTTGCTCACCACCACGTCCACGCCCGCCTCCAGATCGGGGAACGCCAGCGTCGCGTCGCCGAGCCGAATGTCCACATCGAGCCCGAGGTCGTCGCGGTTGCGGATCGCCCAGGCGTGAGCCAGGTCGGACAGTTCGACTCCATGGACCTCGGCGGCGGGGACCTCGTCCTTGATGGCCAGGGCGATCGCCCCCGACCCGGTGCAAAGGTCCACAACCACCGCCACCTGCCGACCCCGACCTCCCAAACCTCCCAAACCTCCCAAACCTAGGGATGGTGTCGGACCAACTACGCCAAACCCAGGGACCGTGTTGTGCACAGTCCCTGGGTTTGCACCCGGTTCCGCCGCACGGTCCCTAGGTTTGCCAAGCAGGTGGGAGATGGCGAGTCCGGCGACGAACTCGGTCTCTGGGCGGGGAACGAAGACGCCCGGCCCGACCGAAAGCTCGAGCCGGCGGAACCCCGCCTTGCCGGTCAGATGCTGCAGCGGCACCCGGCGGGCGCGCTCGGCCACCAGGTCGTCGAACAGGTCGTCGAACCCAACGGGGGCCGGCGCGCCGATGATCATCAGCTTGTGCACGTCGCTGGTGGTCGTCTTCAGGACATGCGCCGCGATGGCCACGGCATCTACCTCGGCACTATCGATACCGGCGTCCGCCAAGTCCCGCACGGCGGCGCGGACAGCCTCCCGCAACCCCGACCTCATAGCCCCGACCTCATAGCCCCGACGACCCGTCCGCAACGGCCGCCATCCGGGCCGCGTCATCGGTGTCCACGGCGGACTGCACGATCGGGTCGAGGTCGCCGTCCAGAACCATGTC
>JAYSQM010000323.1:0-3728 GCA_043721575.1 Phycicoccus sp. | reverse complement strand
TGGATCCAGTCCAAGGTCGAGGTCCCCTTCTCGAAGACGTCCCGCGCCGAGCAGATGTGGATCCTGCGCCGGCTCAACGCGGCAGAGGCGTTCGAGACGTTCCTCCAGACCAAGTTCGTGGGCCAGAAACGGTTCTCGCTCGAGGGTGCCGAGTCCGTCATCGCCCTGCTCGACCGGATCCTCTGCCGCGCCGCAACCGACGGCATGGACGAGGTGTGCATCGGTATGCCGCACCGCGGCCGGCTCAATGTCCTCGCCAACATCGCCGGCAAGTCCTACGGCCAGATCTTCCGCGAGTTCGAGGGCCAGCAGGACCCCAAGTCGGTCCAGGGCTCCGGAGACGTGAAGTACCACCTCGGCACCGAGGGCGAGTTCGTCTCCGAGGACGGCGCCAAGACCAAGGTCTACCTGGCTGCCAGCCCCTCGCACCTGGAGGCGGTCAACCCGGTCCTCGAGGGCATCGTGCGCGCCAAGCAGGACCGGCTCGACCTGGCCGGAGAGGCGTTCACCGTCCTGCCGGTGCTGCTGCACGGTGACGCCGCGTTCGCGGGTCAGGGTGTCGTGGCCGAGACGCTCAACCTCTCGCAGCTGCGCGGCTACCGCACCGGCGGCACGATCCACGTCGTCATCAACAACCAGGTGGGCTTCACCACCTCGCCGTCATCGTCCCGCTCCTCGGTCTATTCCACGGACGTGGCGCGGATGATCCAGGCGCCGATCTTCCACGTCAACGGTGACGACCCGGAGGGGTGCGTGCGCGTCGCCGAGCTGGCCTACGACTTCCGTCAGGAGTTCAACAAGGACGTCGTCATCGACATGGTCTGCTACCGCCGCCGCGGTCACAACGAGGGCGACGACCCCTCGATGACCCAGCCGCTGATGTACAACCTGATCGAGGCCAAGCGCTCGGTCCGCAAGCTCTACACCGAGTCCCTGATCGGTCGCGGCGACATCTCCGTCGAGGAGGCCGAGGGGGCGCTGCGCGACTACCAGCAGCAGCTCGAGCGGGTCTTCGTCGAGACCAAGGAAGCCACCAAGAACCGCGACAATCCCGACACAGCGACGTACCGGGCGGGCGGCGGCGAGGCCACCGGCACGGACGTCGAGGGCCACGGCGGGCTCGAGCGCCCCTCCGCGCAGGAGGAAGACGAGCACGCACCGCCTCGCACCACGAGCACCGCGGTCTCCGCCGAGGACATGGCGCACATCGGTGACGCGTTCGTGAACATGCCCGAGGGCTTCACGCTCCATCCCAAGCTCCAGCAGCTCATGGAGAGGCGCGCGGCCATGGTCCGCGAGGGCGGGATCGACTGGGCCATGGGCGAGCTGCTCGCCTTCGGCACGCTGCTCAAGGAGGGAGTGCCGGTCCGCCTGGCGGGTCAGGACTCGCGTCGAGGCACCTTCGTGCAGCGTCACGCTGTCCTCATCGACAAGGTGACCGCCGAGGAGTGGACGCCGCTGCTGTATCTCGGTGAGGGTCAGGCCCGCTTCTGGGTCTACGACTCGCTGCTGTCCGAGTTCGCGGCGATGGGCTTCGAGTACGGCTACTCCGTCGAGCGGCCCGACGCCCTGGTCCTGTGGGAGGCGCAGTTCGGCGACTTCGCCAACGGCGCCCAGAGCATCATCGACGAGTTCATCTCCTCCTCGGAGCAGAAGTGGGGCCAGCGCTCGTCGGTCGTGCTGCTGCTCCCCCACGGCTACGAGGGTCAGGGCCCGGACCACTCCTCGGCCCGCATCGAGCGCTTCCTGCAGCTGTGCGCCGAGGACAACATGATGGTGGCCTACCCCTCGACACCTGCCTCGTACTTCCACCTGTTGCGCCGTCAGGCCCACCACCGGCCGCGTCGTCCGCTGATCGTGTTCACGCCCAAGTCGATGCTGCGTCTCAAGGCCGCAGCGTCGGCGGTCGGTGACTTCACGTCGGGGACCTTCCAGCCGGTGCTACCCGACCCGGCGGCGCTGGACGCGCAGGCGGTGACCCGGGTGCTCCTGGCCTCGGGCAAGGTCATCTACGACCTCGAGGTCGAACGCACCAAGCGCGAGGACGGCACGACCGCGATCCTGCGGGTCGAGCAGCTGGCCCCGGTGCCGGCCGACGAGATCGCCCAGGCCATCAAGGCCTACCCGGGCGCCGAGATCATGTGGGTCCAGGACGAACCGGTCAACCAGGGCGCGTGGCCATACATGGCGATGAACCTGCCCGAGGCACTGGCCGGGATGGGCGAGACGCGCGCTCTGCGGGTGGCGTCCCGCGCCGCCTCTGCCTCACCGGCCACCGGCTCGAGCAAGAAGCACGCGGCCCAGCAGGCCGAGCTGATCGCCAAGGCCTTCAACCGCTGAGGTCCGGCGCCCCGACGCACCCGACCACCCGCCACCCGCCACCCGCCATACCGGGACGTCTTCCGGCCAAAGGCGGCAGACGCACCTCACCACCCGCCATACCGCGGACGTCTTCCGGCCAAACGCGGCAGATGGGTCAGGCAGACCGGCCCGGGAAGTGGCAGACCGGCCCGGGAAGTGACTGCGCCACTCATCCCGAAACCTCGTCGGCACATTCCGGGCTCCTCGTGCCCTCATCGCGTGAGCGATCCGCTCGAGAGTCCGGTGCGGCTCCAGATAGATGCCCTTGGACCGTATGACGATCAGCCGCCAGCCAACGCCGTCCAGGTCCTCGCGGCGATCGAGGTCGTGGTCCCACTGCTCGTCGTTCTCGGCGTGCTGTCGGCCGTCGTACTCGATGACCAGCAACAGGTCGGGATAGCAGAGGTCGAACCGCTTGTCCCAGTTGCCCGACCCGTCCCAGACGATCCGGTTGACCTGCGGTTCGGGCAACCCCGCCAGCACGATCAACATCCGCAGCCGTGACTCCATCGGCGAGTCCACTCCTTTGCGCACGAAGCCGGCCGCCCGCCGAGCCGGACGCGAGCCCCGACCGGGCCAGGCGTTCACTGCGCCCACCAGCCGATCGACGGTCGTGCGTTTGGCCTTCACCAAGGAGTCACCGAGCACGACGAGGTCCACCAGTGACAGCACACAGGCGAGGTCGATGAACGTCTGTTCGGGACTCGAGACGCGGATTCCGCGAAACCGGACCACCTGCGCATAGCGGCTGAGCCGGTGGCAGTCAACGCCTCGACGCTCACTGCGGACTCCTGGCTGAGGGCAGCTGACATGGGTCAGTGGCTGACTCGGCACGATGGCCCCCCACAGCTCCGCCGCGGTGAAATGGCTAGCCTGCGACCGAGGTGGGCAGACCTTCAACACGGCCTTCGCCCTGACCGCGGGCGTGACCGCGATCTCGGCCGACACGTACAGGTCGTAGAACAGGCGTTGGTAGCGACCGCCCATCAGCTGCTTGGCTGAGATTCCGGCGGCTCGCGCCTCGGCTCGCGTGAACGGAACCTTGTCGTGGAACGGCGTTCGGTCATCGGCCTGCATGACACGAGGGTGCCGGGTCGGACGGGTCGGTGCGCAAAGTTGTCCACAGGTCCCGGCCAAACGCGGCGGACGCACCCGGCCACCCGCCATACCGGGGACGTCTTCCGGCCAAACGCGGCGGACGCACCCGACCACCCGCCATACCCGGGATGTATGCCGGCCAAAGGCACGTCGCGCGCGATGCGCGGGAACTCTCGCGCTAACCTCACAGACGTGTACTTCACGGATCGCGGTATCGAGGAGCTGGCGGCGCGCCGGGGCAAGGAACAGATCAGCCTCGAGTGGCTGGC
>JAYSQM010000322.1:0-6921 GCA_043721575.1 Phycicoccus sp. | reverse complement strand
CTTCAGGCAGTCTCGGTCCATGCCGCGCCGAACCCCGTTGCCACCGGAGCTGGGCCGCCGGCCGTTCACGGTCACCAAGGGCCACGAGCTGGGACTTGGCGAGGGGCGTCTGCGCGACTCCGACCTGTCCCGGCCGACCTACGGTGTGCGGCAGCTGGGGCCCGCTGAGGATCTGGCCGCGCTGGTCGAGGCCACAAAGCTGGTGCTCCCGGTCGGCGTCGCCTTCTCGCACCTCACGGCCGCTCGCCTACTTGGGCTGCCGGTCCGCCATCGTTGGGCGCCGACCGAGCCTCTTGACGTCATGAACGTCACCGCCGCCCCCAAGATTCGCCGGGCCGGCTGCGAGGGGCATCGTGGCCTGGAGTCCAGACGCGTCGTACAGCGGGGCGGTCTTCGTGTTGCGAGCCCGGAGGACACGTGGTGCGATCTCGCGGCGACGGGGACCCTGGATCTGGACGAGCTGATCGTGCTGGGTGACGCGGTCGTCCACCATCGGCGAGGCATCCAGCCCGCCCAGCTGGCCCAGGCGGTCGACCGGCGACGCGGCGGTCGCGGCAGGCGGCTGATGGTCGAGGCTATGCCGCAGCTGAGGCCGCGCAACAACTCACCGATGGAGACCAGGGCGCGGCTGCTCTTCCTGCGCGGCGGGTTGCCCGAGCCGGAGCTCAACGTCGTCATCAACGACCGGGACTCCGGCCAGTGGCTCTCCGACTCGGACTTCGTCTGGCGTGAGCAACGGGTCGTCGCCGAGTTCGACGGCGACCATCACCGCACGGATCGAGCGCAGTGGCAGAACGACGTGGCCCGACGCGAGAACCTCCAGGACGACGGATGGGCCTTCGTGCAGCTGACCTACGCGGCGGTGATGGTCCATCCCCGAAACCAGGCCACGGTCAGCCGCCTGCGTCGGCTGCTCGGGCTCTCGTGAAGTCGCAAAGATCGACCCAAGATCGCCTGGTTGAGTCGATCTTTGCGACTTCACGGAGATGTATGCCGGGTGGCTGGGCGCGGCTGGGCAGGTGGGATGTATGGCGGGTCAGCGCTGGCTGGCGTCCTTGACCTCACCGACCAGCTCCTCCAGCACGTCCTCGAGGAACACCACGCCGGTCACGAGGCCCTCGGGATCGACGACCCGGGCCAGGTGGGCTCCGGTGCGCTGCATCGTGGCCAGGACGTCCTCGACCTCGTCGTCGGACTGCACGGTGGCCAGCCGCCGCACCCGCTTGAGGGGGACCGGCTCGCCATGCTGGGCGTCATCGGCGTACAGGATGTCCTTGAGGTGCAGGTAGCCCGCGAGCTCGCCGACGGCATCGGTGATGACAAAACGGGAGAACCCACGTTTGGCCACCAGCCGCTCGACGTCGTCCGGGGTCGCGCCCAAGGACAGGGTCACCAGCGCACTGAGCGGCACGGCCACGTCCCCGGCCACGCGGTCGCTGAACTCGAGCACCCGCCGAGCCAGGCCATGGCGGTCGGACTCGATCAGGCCGACGCGGTGGCTCTCGGCGACGATGAACTGGACCTCTTCGACGGTGAAGGCCGACGTCAGCTCGTCCTTGGGCTCGATGCCCAGCGCCCGGACCATCGCCTTGGCCAGATTCTCCATCAGCGCGATCACCGGGCGCAGCACCCTGCTGACGAACAGCAACGCGGGCGCCAGCAGCAGGGCCGCCTTGCCCGGCCCGGCGATGGCGAGGTTCTTGGGGACCATCTCGCCGACGACGACGTGCAGGTAGGCCACGATCAGCAACGCGAGCGCCAAGGCGATCGGGTGGCTGAGCGAGGCCGAGAGGCCAAGCCCGCGCAACCGCGGTGCGATCATCTCGTCCAGCGCCTGCTCGGCCACGGCGCCCAGCCCGACCGAAGAGATCGTGATCCCCAGCTGAGCGGTGGCCAGCAACGACGCCACCTGCTCGAGCGCCGCCAGGCTGACCTTGGCCCGTTTGCTGCCGGCCGCAGCCAGCGGCTCGAGCTGCGAACGCCTGGCGGTCATCATCGCGAACTCGGCGCCGACGAAGAACGCGTTGGCCAGCAGCAGGAACAGCGAGAGCCACAGGGCGCCGGTGGGACTCATCCGGACTCACCGCCGCGCGACGGATCGGTCGGCAGGATCTCGGCGACGTCACCGGACTCGTCCTCGACGGGGGTGAACCGCAGCCGGTCGACCCGCCGGCCGTCCATGGCGTCGACGCGCATGCTCCAGCCGGGCACGAACGCCTCGTCGCCGACGACGGGCACCCGCCCCAGGCACGCCATCAGATAGCCGCCGATCGTCTCGTATGCCGGTCCGTCCGGGACCAGCGCGCCCAGCCGGTCGCGCACCTCGTCGGGTCTCCATAGACCGGGCACAGTCCAGGTCCCGTCGGCACTGATCCGGCCCGTGGTGCGGGCTCGATCGTGCTCGTCGCTGACCTCGCCGACGATCTCCTCGATGACGTCCTCGAGGGTCACGATGCCCGAGGTACCGCCGTACTCGTCCACGACAACGGCCATCTGGTGGCCGGCGGCACGCAACATCAGCAGCAGCGGGTCGAGTCGGATCGTCTCGGGCACCATCAGCGCGTCGACCATGAGCGCCGACACCGGCACGTCCTCGCGGCGGTCGTGGGGAACGGCGATGGCGCGCTTGACGTGGACCAGACCGTCGACGTCGTCCCAGTCCTCGCCGATGACGGGGAACCGGGAGTGACCGGTCCTGCGGGCCAGCCTCACGACGTCCCCTGCGGCGGCGGTTCGCTCGATCGCGGTGCAGCGAACCCGAGGCGTCATGACGTCGGCGGCGGTGCGCTCACCGAAGTCCAGCGATCGGGTCACCCGCCGCGCGGTGCCTTCGTCCAACGTGCCCGCCTCGGCCGAACGGCGGACCAGCGACGCGAGCTCCTGAGGGGTGCGGGCACCGGACAGCTCCTCCCGCGGGGTGATGCCAAAAGCCTTGAGCACCAGGTTCGCCGAGCCGTTGAGCACGATGATGAGCGGCTTGATGACCACCGAGAAGATACGCACCGGCAGCGCCACCAGCTTGGCTATCCTCAGCGGCGCCGACAGGCCGAGGAACTGCGGCAGCAGCTCGCCGAACAGCATCGAGAAGAGCGCCGCAAGGACCAGCGCTGCGGCTGTCGCTGAGGGCTCGATCGCCGACTCCGGGACACCTGCGGCCGTCAGGGGTGTGCGCAGCAGCGTGCCGATCGAGGGCTGGGCCAGATAGCCCAGGACCAGCGTGGTCAAGGTGACGCCGACCTGGGCGGCGGACAGCTGGGTCGAGAGCTGGCGCAAGGAGGCCAGGACCGGCTTGGCAGCGGCGTCCCCCTGCTCGATGGCCTTCTGGACCGTTGTCCTGTCCAGGGCCACGAGCGAGAACTCCGCGGCGACGAAGATGGCGGTCCCGATGGTCAGCCCGACGCCGGCAAGGACCAGCAACCACTCCGTCATAGTGCGTCCATCCTAGGGCCGGGAGGATCGGGGTGAGGAGCCAGCGCAGCGAGGCAGGGTCCTTGCCAGGACGTGAGAACCTGCCAATATTGCTGACCGTGACCACCGGCAACTCGGGCACCTCCCTGCCCCGCAAGCTCGGAATCAGCGCCGAGTCGCGCGTCCTCGTGCTCGGCCGGCCACCGCAGACCGACCTCGGCGTGTGGGACTGTGCGAGGCGGCATACCCGTGCAGGAAAGGGCCGGTATGACGTGGTGCTGGCCTTCGCTGCCGACCGGGCCACCCTGGCACGCAGGTTCGCGCCGGCCATGGCGGCGACGACCACCGCGGGGCGGCTGTGGGTCTGCTGGCCCAAGAGATCCAGCGGTGTGGCCACCGATCTAAGCGATGACGTCGTGCGGGACTTCGGCCTCGCGCAAGGGGTCGTCGACATCTTGGTGTGCGCCATCGACGACACCTGGTCCGCTCTGGCGTTCGTCCGAAGGCTGAGAGATCGCTGAGGACGGACACGCTTCGATTGCACTCACCCCTGGCGTGAGCGTGGTTGGGTGGGCGCATGACGACGCTCGGGGAGCCCAGATGACTGATGACACGAAGCAGGGGACGCGCATCGAGGTGCGCGACCTGACCAAGAGGTTCGGCAGCTTCACTGCGGTCGACAACCTCAGCTTCTCCGTCGAGCCCGGCCGGATCACCGGCTTCCTGGGACCAAACGGAGCCGGGAAGACCACCACGTTGCGCATGCTGCTGGGACTGGTCCGACCGACCAGCGGCAGCGCGACGATCGGCGGCCAGCCGTACGGCGAGATCAGGACACCTCAGCGTGTCGTCGGGTCGGCGCTCGAGGCCACCAACTTCCACCCCGGCCGTTCCGGGCGCGACCACCTGCGGATCCTGGCCGACACCGCCGGCGTCGACAGCAAGCGGGTCGACGAGATGCTCGAGATGGTCGGCATCCCTGCTGCGGCGCGGCAACGGGCTGGCGGCTACTCCATGGGCATGCGCCAGCGCCTGGGCCTGGCGGCCGCAATGCTCGGCGATCCCCAGGTGCTCCTGCTCGACGAACCGGCCAACGGCCTTGACCCTGAAGGCATCCGGTGGTTGCGGCTGCTCCTGCGCCACCTGAGCAGCCAGGGCAAGACGATCCTGATCTCGAGCCACATGCTCGCGGAGGTGGAGCAGACCGTCGACGACGTCGTCATCATCGCCAACGGCCGGTTCATCCAGCAGGGCTCGGTCGCGGACCTGCACGGCGACAAGCGCGCCATCGTCCGCACCACCGACGCCCCCGCGCTGGTCAGCGCCCTGATCGCCGCCGGTGTCCAGGCGCAGGCAACCGATGCGACGAACCTCGAGGCGATCGGCGACGACATGGCCCGGATGGGCGACATCGCCCTGGCTGCCGGCCTGCCGATCCATGAGCTGCGGGCTCACCAGACCGACCTGGAGGCCCTGTTCTTCGCGCTCACCGAAACCCCTGAGAACCGCAACCGCAACCTCGACGGGGGTGCCGGCAGCAGCGGCACACCCGACCACGACACCCCTGCGGCCACCCCGGCCGCCGCGCGCGATGGAGCAAGGCTCTGATGGCGGGCGCAGTCAAGGCGGAGTTCCGCAAGTTCTTCACCACCCGGATGTGGTGGGGCATGGCGATCGGGGTGTTCCTGGCCGGCGCCGTGTTCTCGCTCCTCTTCGCCCTGGTGGTGGCCGGCTCGAGATCCCAAGGGGGGCCTGGTGCGAGCGGCCCACCGTTGCCCGACCTTGGCAACACGGCGATGGTCTCGACCGTCTACACCGCGGGGCTGAGCCTCGCCTACCTGCTCACCCTGGTCGTCGGTGTCATGTCGATCGGCTCGGAGTACCGTCACAAGACGGTCACCAGCACCTTCCTGTCAACCCCGAAGCGGGTCCGGGTGATGGCCGCCAAGGTCACCTCCCTGCTGGGCATCGGCGCCTTCTACGGGGTGGTCTTCCTGGTCGGCTCCGTGGGCGTGGGCGGGGTGACCATCGCCATCAAGGGTTTCTCTCCGTTCCCGGAGATTGGGCCGATCGCCCGTGCCCTCGCCTTGAGCCTGCTGGTCCTCGGACTCTGGTCGCTGTTGGGGCTGGGCGCCGGCATCCTGATCCCCAACCAGGTCGCCGCGATTCTCATCGCCGTCGGCGCCGCATGGATCGTCGCGCCGTTGGCCGGATTCCTGTTGGGTCTCGTCAGCTGGGGCCAGTCGATCGTCCCCTACCTGCCGAGTCAGGCGACGTCGGCGATGGTCGGGCAGGTCAACACCAGCTCAACGGTCCATCTGCTGTCATGGTGGGCCGGCGCGCTGGTCCTGGTCGCCTATGCCGCGCTCCTGGCTGGCATCGGCTCGCTGCTGACCGTCCGCCGCGACGTGACGTGACGCAGGTCGCGACCAGGTAGCGGTTGCCCCAACGTGGTCCCGAACCTGCAGCGTTAGGCTGGGGACCACGTTTGGTTCCCGTCATCGTCGACGCTACGAAAGAGGCGGATTCGCCGTGCCTGCCCAGCCACCCACCAACGACCCCATGGCCCCCTTCGGCCCGAACGAGTGGCTCGTGGACGAGCTCTACCAGCAGTTTCTGCAAGACAGGAACTCGGTGGACCAGGCGTGGTGGGAGTTCTTCGCCGACTACCAGCCGAGCGATGCCGGCAGTGGCAACGGCAACACCAACAGCGCCGGTATGCCGGCCGCCTCCGCGAGCGCGGGACCCGCTGCACCCCGAGCCTCCGCAGCGGCACCGGCCGCTGCCGCCCCCGCCGGCCCCGCGAGCCAGCCGGCCGCGGATACGGTCGAGGCTTCCAAGACGGCCCCCAAACCGCGCGACATCCCCGCGGTCAGGCCCATCGGCCCGCTCAGCGAGGACGAGATCCAGCCGTTGCGCGGCGCCGCCGCCCGCACCGTGATCAACATGGAGTCGAGCCTGACGGTGCCGACCGCGACGAGCGTGCGCACCGTCCCGGCCAAGCTCCTGATCGACAACCGGGTGGTCATCAACAACCACCTCGCGCGCAGCCGCGGCGGCAAGGTCAGCTTCACCCACCTGATCGGTTACGCGATCATCAAGGCCCTGGGCCTGATGCCGCAGATGAACAACGGCTTCGTGGAGCAGGACGGCAAGCCGGCCCTGCTCACGCCGGCGCACATCAACCTCGGCCTGGCGATCGACATCGCCAAGCCCGACGGCACCCGCACGCTGCTCGTGCCGAGCATCAAGTCGACCGAGGCGATGGACTTTGCCCACTTCTGGACGGCATACGAGGACGTCGTCCGCAAGGCGCGCAACAACAAGCTCACCGTCGAGGACTTCCAGGGCACCACGATCAGCCTGACCAACCCCGGCACGATCGGCACCGTCCACTCCGTGCCCCGGCTGATGTCCGGCCAGGGCGCGATCATCGGCGTCGGCGCGCTGGAGTACCCGGCGCAGTGGCAGGGCGCGAGCCAGGAGACGTTGAACCGCAACGCCGTCAGCAAG
>JAYSQM010000321.1:0-11373 GCA_043721575.1 Phycicoccus sp. | reverse complement strand
ACCGCGGCGGGGCGCTCGGTCGAGCCAGCGATCTGACCCAGGGCACGGTCGTCGTTGCGACGGACCGGACCGCCGCCATCGAAGCCCGCGGCAATGACCGTCACCCGGACCTCGTCACCAAGGGCATCGTCGATGACGGCACCGAAGATGATGTTGGCCTCGGGGTGGGCGGCTTCCTGCACCAGCCGCGCGGCCTCGTTGATCTCGAAGAGCCCGAGGTCCGAACCACCCTGGATAGAAAGGAGCACGCCGTGCGCACCGTCGATGCTGGCCTCGAGCAACGGCGAGGAGATCGCCAGCTCTGCAGCCTGGACGGCGCGGTCGTCGCCGCGAGCAGAGCCGATACCCATCAGGGCCGAGCCGGCCCCCTGCATCACGGACTTGACGTCGGCGAAGTCGAGGTTGATCAGGCCAGGGGTGGTGATCAGGTCCGTGATGCCCTGAACACCGGAGAGAAGAACCTGGTCTGCGCTGCGGAAGGCATCGAGCATGCTGACCGCGCGGTCGCTGATCGAGAGCAGCCGGTCGTTCGGGATCACGATGAGGGTGTCGACCTCCTCGCGCAGGCTGGCGATGCCGGTCTCTGCCTGGTTGGCCCGACGGCGTCCCTCGAAGGTGAAGGGCCGGGTGACCACGCCGATGGTCAGCGCACCGATCGACTTGGCGATCCTGGCCACGACGGGCGCGCCACCGGTGCCGGTGCCACCGCCTTCGCCGGCCGTCACGAAGACCATGTCAGCGCCCTTGAGCACCTCTTCGATCTCCTCGGAGTGGTCCTCGGTGGCCTTCTTGCCGACCTCGGGATCCGCACCGGCGCCCAGACCACGGGTCAGCTCACGGCCCACGTCGAGCTTGACATCGGCGTCACTCATCAGAAGGGCTTGGGCATCGGTGTTGATGGCGATGAACTCCACACCTTTGAGCCCGACGTCAATCATCCGGTTGATCGCATTGACACCGCCTCCGCCAATGCCGACGACCTTGATAACTGCCAGGTAGTTCTGCGGTGCTGCCACGTCGGTGGGCCTCTCCTGAAACGTTCTGCTCGAGTCGCTGGCGGGTGTTGCAGGCATCGTACGCGACGTCGCCCACGTCAAAATCAAATCTAGATGTACACTAGAGGGTTACAGTTATGTCAACCCTGACGAGGCTGACGGTATTGCCTGAGCGCTCCGTGATCAACCCCACGTACGGCGTGTCGGGCGGCTCATCTCGTCACGGGGGTGCGCGGTGCGCTGACGTCGATCGTCCCGACGCTCTTTTGAGTCAGCAGTGCGGTCATCACCTTGACCTTCAGCTCAGGTTCGGACGCGCCTCCCCACACGACTGTGACGGCACCCAGCTTGAGTGTGACCATGTTCGCTCCCGAGACGGTCACGTTGGTGACGCGGCCGCGCTGGCCCGAAGAGAGCGCCTTCAGAACGGTGATGCCGGCGCGCAGAGACTCCTTGCTCGGCGGGTTCTCGACCGTGTCGATCAGTGGCACGCCCTTGGGTGGAGCGCTCACTGTTGCATAAGCAACACCGTCAGAATCCACAACCTGCACTTGACCTTGAGGGTTCTTCACCGCCAGGACCGGCACCCTGGGGCTCGCCGAGATGACAATCGTGCTGGGCCAGGAGCGGCTCACAGTGACCTCGGCCAGCGTCGCCGTGGCAATGACCCTGCGGACGATCGCGGCCGTGTCGACCCGCGCCAATGGTGTGCCCATCGGGACGGCGGCCCGGCGCGTGATGTCGGCAACGGCCCCGGGGGGCACTCCCTCGACCAAGACCGAACGGGCAACCAGGACTGGGCTGAACTGCACCAGCCACACTCCCCCGGCCAGCACGGCGAGCGCGCCGGCCAGCCAGGCCGCCAACAACCAGGGACGACGACGGACCTGTGCGGCACGAGCGGCAAACCTGGCCCGCGAGGACGCCAGGCCCAAGGGACGCCGAGTCGAAACTCCGCGCGCTCCCGGAGCTCGGGCGGCGCGTGATCTCGAGCCACTCATTCCTGTCCCGCAGCGACCGCCGTGGCGTCCTGCCGCTGCCCCAACAGACGCAAGATCTCGGGACCGATCATGGTGACGTCGCCTGCCCCGGTGGTGAGGACGAGATCTCCGGCCCCGGCGATCTGCGCCACCAGAGGGGCGACGTCCGACCAGGACGGAACGAACCGCACCGTATCGCCGACCGGAGGCCGGGCCCCGTCAGCGAGTCGGTCGCTGATCAATGCTCCGCTCACCCCCGGAATCGGGTCCTCCCGTGCGCCATACACGTCCATCACGATGACGATGTCCGCCGGCGACAGCGCGGTGGCCAGCTCTGCCGCGAAGTCGCGGGTCCGCGAGTAGAGATGGGGCTGGAACACCACAATCAGTCGTCCTGGTGCAGCAAGGCTGGAGGCGGTCTCGACCACGGCCGCCACCTTGCCCGGGTTGTGGGCGTAGTCGTCCACCACCCGTACGCCAGCTGCCTCGCCTTTGGGCTCGAACCTGCGGCGGGTGCCAGTGAAGCCGGCCAGTCCTTCGAGGACGCGAGCAGGATCTTGCCCCAGTCCTTCGGTTGCAGCCACGAACGAGGCAGTCGCGTTGAGCAGGTTGTGGCGACCCGGCATACCGATCTCGAGACGGCCGAGGGCCATCCCGTCCCGCATCAGCTGCGCGTGTGCGCGCAGCCCGACACCACCGACGTCGGTGAGTCGCACATCAGCATCCGACGCGAGGCCGTAGGTGATCACCCGGGTGCCTGCCGCCCTGGCCACCTCGCCCAACGACCGTGACCCCTGGTCGTCCGCGCAGGTCACCAGCAGGCCGCCCGGCTGCACGGTCGCGGCGAAGGTGGCATAGGCGTTCTGGACAGCCTCGAAGGTGCCGTAGAAGTCGAGATGGTCAGGCTGGACGTTGGTCACGATCGCAACTTCGGGCCGATACACCAGGAACGACCCGTCGCTCTCGTCGGCTTCGGCCACGAAGATGTCACCAGTTCCGTGGTGGGCGTTGGTGCCGTGCTTGGCAAGCTCACCGCCGACGGCGAACGACGGGTCGACTCCGCAGTGCTGCAGTGCGACCGTCAGCATCGACGTCGTCGTCGTCTTGCCGTTGGCGCCGGCGACAGCGACCCGGCGGCTCCCCTGCATCACCGATGCCAGGGCCTGCGATCGGTGCAGCACGCGGAGCCCTCGCGAGCGGGCCTCTCTCAGCTCGACGTTGTCCTCGCGGATGGCCGAGGAGATGACGACGGTGTCTGCACCTTCGAGGTGGGTGGCATCGTGGCCGAGGTGGACCTGCGCCCCCTCCGTGGCCAGGGCCGTGAGAACGAGGGACTCCTTGGCGTCAGACCCGCTGACCGTCAGTCCCTGGGCCAACATCACGCGGGCAACACCGGACATCCCCGCACCGCCGATGGCGATGAAGTGAACCGAGCCCAGACTGCTGGCCGCCGGGACCTCGGTGGTGAAGTCGAAACGCCCGTTCGAGCCGTTGGGCACAGGGGCCCGTGGCGAGCGCGCCCGGAGCTCGTCCGATGGCGAAGAAGTCATCGGGCGCCCCGCGAGTCCGCAGCAACGGCAACCAGATCGGCCAACCGTTCGTCGGCCTCACGTTCTCCGATGGTGGCCGCCGCACCCGCCATCTCGCGGACGCGTGGCCCATCGGTCACCAGCTGCACCAGCGTCTCGTCGATCCACTCGGGCGTCAGGGATGAGTCGTCGACCAGGATGCCGCCACCGGCAGCGACGACATCGGTGGCATTGAACCGTTGCTCGCCGTTGCCGATCGGCAACGGAACGTAGACCGCGGGCAACCCG
Source organism: Phycicoccus sp. (assembly GCA_043721575.1). Taxonomy (GTDB): domain Bacteria; phylum Actinomycetota; class Actinomycetes; order Actinomycetales; family Dermatophilaceae; genus UBA4719. The sequence continues at coordinate 7,581 of JAYSQM010000321.1, read as the reverse complement.
ACCGCCGTCAGCTCGCAGACCGTGTTGGCACCGGCGCGGGCCACCACAAGGTCGGCTGCGGCGTAGGCCAGGTCCATCCGATCGGCATAACTAACAACGACATATGGCGGGCCGCCCGCCGTCGAGTCGTGCACGAACTCCTTACCGGATCCGCTGATGTGCAGCACTTGTATGCCGTGTGAGCGCAGCTCGTCGACGCGTGACGCGAACGCCGTGTTCAGCCGCTGCGCGCCCAGGGACCCCCCCGTGATCAGCAGCGTCGGCCGATGGTCGTCGAGCCCGAAGTGCGCCAAGCCCTCGGCGCGGTTGGCCGCTCGGTCCAGCAGCGCGATCTCACGCCGCAACGGCATGCCGATGACGGTGGCGTGGGGCAGGGACGTGGAGGCGAATGTCGTTGCGACGTAAGGCGTCATCCGGGCACCCAGGCGGTTGGCCAGACCTGGCCGGGCGTTCTGTTCGTGGACGACGATGGGGATCTTGCGTTTGCGTGCCGCCAGGTAGGCGGGCGCCGACACGTATCCGCCGAAACCCACGACGACCTCAGGGCCTGTTTCGTCGATGGCTGCACCGGCCGCATCGACAGCCGCCTTGAGCGCGCCGGGCAGGCGCACCAGCGCGCCTCCGGGTCGACGCGGGAAGGCCACCTTGGGAATGGTCCGAAGGTCGTATCCGCGAGCCGGGACAAGTCGCTGTTCGAGACCCTTCTGGGTGCCCAGCGCCGTGATGCGTAGGTCGGGGTCCCTGCGGCGCAGGCAGTCCGCGAGGGCCAACAGCGGCGACACGTGACCGGCCGAACCGCCACCGGCCAGGAGCACGGAGGTCAGCCCAGGGCCAGTGCTCATGACCTGCGACCACGGCGCATCGGCATCACGGCCAGCGAGCGGCGCACCACACCCGGCCGAGCGGCGAGGGCCTCGCGACATCCGGGCTCGTTCCGGGCGAACGACAACAACATCCCCAAGCCGAAAAGTGTTGTCACCAAGGCGGATCCACCAGTGGAGACCAGCGGCAGCGGGACGCCGATGACCGGCAGCAGCCCAATCACGGCGCCGATGTTGATCATCGCCTGTCCCAGGATCCAGACCATCACCCCAGCGGTGGCGACACGGACGAAGAAGTCGTCGCTGCGCAGGACCAGTCGGTAGCACGCTAAGGCCAGCATCCCGAAGAGCCCGATGATCACCAATGTGCCCGGCAGGCCCAGCTCCTCACCGATGATGGCGAAGATGAAGTCGTTCTGAGCCTCGGGAAGCCACGACCACTTCTCCCGGCTGGCGCCAAGGCCCACACCCCACCAGCCCCCGTCGGCGAGGGCGTACTGGCCGTGGATCGTCTGGAAGCACGCGTTGGGGTCGGTGCACCCAGCCAGCCACGTTTTGATGCGGCCCATCCGGTTGGAGCTGGTCAACGCCATGGTGGCGGCCAACAGCACCGAGCCGGCCCCCGCCACGAGGAACATCCGCGCCGGGACGCCGGCAGCGAAGAGCAGCCCGCCGATGATGGCCAGGAGCACCAAACTGGTGCCGAGGTCACCACCGGCGAGCACGAGCAGCAGCAGTAGCGCGCCGGCCGGGAACACCAGGGGCACCGCCGCATGCATGAACTCGCCCAGCTTGCGCCGTTTCTTGGTCAGCACCGTGGCTCCGAACAGGACCAGCGCGACCTTGGCGAACTCAGAGGGCTGGATCTGCTGACCCGCGATGCGGATCCAGTTGCTGTTGCCGTTGACGGTGACGCCCAGGCCCGGGACGAAGACCAGTGCCTGCAGGAAGATGGTGGCCGCCAGCATCGGCACGGACAGCCGCTTCCAGGTGGTCAGCGGGATCCGGGTGGCCACGAAGGCCCCGAGGACGCCCAAGACCGCGAACTCCAGCTGCTTGAGGAAGACCGTGTAGGACGAGTTGGTGTTCTGGTACGACGTCACGCTGGAGGCGGAGAGCACCATGACCAGGCCGATGACAACCAGCATCGCGGTGGCGCTGAGCAAAAGGTAGTAGGTCGTAACCGGGGACTCGAGTCGCTCCCACCACGGCACTGCCCGAATCGACCCGGACGAGCCAGCCGAATCGGACGTCGATCCTGACCGCCCGGCTGACGAGGCTGACGAGGCTGACCGTTTCGAGGTGGTGGTCACGACGCCGAGGGCCCGTAGTGTCGGCTCGCGTGGCGGCGCACCGCCTCGGCGAACGCGTCGCCCCGCGCGCCATAGTTGACGAACATGTCCATGGACGCTGCGGCAGGTGCGAGCAGGACGACATCACCGGGCTGAGCCAGGTCGCTGGCATGAGCCACCACAAGATCCATGACCCCAGTGTCCGTGTTGGGCACATCGACCACGGGGACATCTGGTGCGTGTCGCGCCAGCGCCTGGGCAATCTGCTCACGGTCGGCCCCGATCAGGACGACGCCGCGCAGGTGATCGGCAACCGATTCGACCAGCGCGTCGACGTCAGCCCCCTTGAGCAGGCCCCCGGCGATCCACACGACGTGCTCGAACGCGGCCAGCGAGGCGCCGGCAGCGTGGGTGTTGGTGGCCTTGGAGTCGTCGATGAAGCGCACGCCGTCGACCGTCGCGACGTCGGCGATCCGGTGAGGGTCGGGAACGAAGGCTCGCAGGCCGTCTCGCACCGACAGCGGACCGACACCGTAGGCACGGGCGAGTGCCGCGGCCGCCAGGGCGTTGGCCACATGATGCGGTGCCACTGACGGGGCGTCGCCCCGCAGGTCTGCCAGGGTGGCCAGCTCCGCCGCTGAGGTGCTGCGCTGCTCCACGAACGCGCGGTCGGCCAGCACATCGTCGACCATCCCGACCATGGACAGAGCCGGAACGCCCAGAGTGAAACCGATGGCGCGACAGCCCGGTGCGACGTCGGCATCCCTGACCATCTGCTCCGTTGCCGGGTCCTGGACGTTGTAGACGCAGGCGATCTGGGTGCCCACGTAGACCTTGGCCTTGGCCAGGCGGTACGCCTCCATGGACCCGTGCCAGTCGATATGGTCCGGCGCGAGGTTCAGGCAGGCCGAGGCCACCGGCGCCACGGACCTCTGCCAGTGCAGCTGAAAGCTGGACAGCTCGACGGCCAGCACGTCATACGGCTCGGGGTGCAGGACTGCCTCGAGCAGAGGTGTGCCCACATTGCCCGCGCTCGTCGCGCGTAGCCCGGCGGCGCGCAGGATGGACGCGAGCATGTTGACCGTCGTCGTCTTGCCGTTCGTTCCGGTGATCGTGATCCAGGGCGCCGCGCCCGACTGCGCGCGCATGCGCCACGCGAGCTCGACCTCACCCCAGACCGGTATGCCGCGGGCGGCCGCCGAGAGCAGCAGGGGGTGATCGGGACGGAAGCCCGGTGAGGTCACGACGAGCTCTGTGTCCTCGGGCAGGTCGAGCAGGTGCTCAGGGCCGAGACGAACGTCGACGTCCAGGATCTCCAGGATCCGGGAGCGTTCGCGGATGGCGGAGGTGTCGTCGGCACTGACGGCGGTGACGACGGCACCGCGTTCCGAGAGCGCGTCGGCGGCCGCGAAACCGCTGATGCCGAGACCGGCGACCAGGATGCGCAGCGCTGACCAGTCGGCGTCGCGGTGAGTGAGGTTGCGCGACCCTCCGAGGGGCTCGTAGCTCGGGTCCTCGGCACTCACGCTGCCCCAGCAACCCACTCCGCGTAGAAGACGCCCAGCCCCAGGGCAGCGAACAACCCGGCGACGATCCAGAACCGAATGACGATGGTGACCTCGTTCCAGCCCGCGAGCTCGAAGTGGTGCTGGAGCGGGGCCATCCGGAACACTCGCTTGCCGGTCATCTTGAACGAGCCGACCTGGATGATCACCGAGAGCGTGATGATGACGAAGAGACCACCGAGAATCACCACGAGCAGCTCGGTGCGGGTGGTGATGGCCAGACCTGCCAAGGCGCCACCGAGAGCCAGCGACCCCGTGTCTCCCATGAAGATCTGGGCCGGAGAGGCGTTCCACCACAGGAAGCCGAAGCAGGAGCCCATGAGGGCGGCAGCCACCACGGCCAGGTCACGCGGGTCCCGGACCTCGTAGCACTTCACGCCCGGGTTGATCTGGCAGTTCTGGTTCAACTGCCAGATCGCGATCAGGACATAGGAGCCGAACACCATCACTCCCGCGCCCGTAGCAAGGCCGTCCAGGCCATCGGTGAGGTTCACGCCGTTGCTGGTGCCGGCGATCATCAGGTTGGCCCAGAGCACGAACAGGATCAGTCCGAGCAATGTGCCGGCGAAGGCGAAGTTGAAGTTCGTGTCACGGACGAACGACACGAATGGCACTGCAGGAGTGCGGAACCGGCTATTGGGGAACTGCAACGCGAGGACGGCGAAGATCACTGCCACCAGCGTCTGCCCGGCCAGCTTCTCCTTGGTGCGCAACCCGAGACTGCGCTGTTTGGAGATCTTGATGTAGTCGTCGAGGAAGCCCACGAGCCCCAGCCCGGCCATCAGGAACAGCACCAGCATCCCGCTGACCGTGACCGGTGTCAGCGTGAGCACGTGAGCCGCGCCGTAGGCCACGAGCGAGGCCCCGATGATGACCGCACCACCCATGGTGGGGGTGCCACGCTTGGTGTGGTGTGACGTCGGCCCGTCGTCGCGGATGAACTGGCCATACCTGCGCCGGACCAGGAACCTGATGAACAACGGCGTACCGAGCAACGACACCACCAGCGAAACCGCCGCGGCCAGCAGCACTGCCTTCACGAAGGAACCTCCGGCCCGGTGATGTCGAGGAGACGATCTCCGAGCCACCGTAGACCCGCGTCACGGCTGGACTTGAGCAACACGACGTCGCCCGGGGCAAGTTGTTGCTGGAGCAGCTCATAGGCGGCGTCGGTGTCGGGGACCCAGATCGACTCCTCGCCCCACGAGCCCTCGTGACGGGTGCCACTGACGATCGGCCTAGTCCCCTGGCCCACTGCGACCAGACGGGACACGTTGAGGCGCACAGCGAGTCGACCGAGCGCATCGTGCTCGCTGATGGACTCGGGCCCCAGCTCACGCATCTCACCCAGAACGGCCCAGGTCCGCCGGCCCTTTCCCATGGCCACGAGAGCCTTGAGCGCGGCGCGCATCGAGTCCGGGTTGGCGTTGTAGGCGTCGTTGACGATCGTGACACCATCAGCGCGCTCGTGCACCTCCATCCGCCACCGGCTCAGCGGGCGCGCGTCACCCAGTGCCGTGGCGACGTCCTGCAGGGACATGCCGACGTTGAGTGCAACGGCCGCGACCGCAAGGGCGTTGCCTACGTGGTGCTCTCCGTGGAGCCCGAGGACAACGGGGGCCGAGCCGCCGTCGGTGACGAGGGTGAAGGACGCCCGGCCCTGCGGGTCCAGAGAGATGTCGATGGCCCGGACGGTTGCCTGGGCCGACTCCCCCACCGGTATGACGTGTGCCTGGGTCTGGCTCGCCATCGAGGACACGATCGGGTCGTCCGCGTTGAGGACGGCGAATCCCGTTGCGGGCAAAGCCTGCACGAGCTCAGCCTTGGCCTTGCCGATGGCCTCACGCGTGCCGAACACACCCAGGTGAGCGGTGCCGACGTTGAGGACGACCCCGATCTGGGGCGGCGCTATGCGGGTGAGATAGCCGATGTGACCGATCCCCCGGGCGCCCATCTCGAGCACGAGGTATGCGGTGGTGGAAGTGATCCGGCAGACGGTCAACGGGACGCCGATCTCGGAGTTCAGGGAACCGACGTTGGCGACCGTCTCGCCGTGGCGTGCCAGGACCGACGACAGCAGGTCCTTGGTGCTGGTCTTGCCCGAGGAGCCCGTGATGCCGATGACGACAGTGTGGGCGTTGCGTTCGACCAGGGCGCGGGCGAGGGAGGCGAACGCCGCCTGAACGTCCTGGACCACGACGCACGGCAGGTCAGCGACCGGGCGCGAGGTGAGCGCGGCTACCGCGCCCTGGGCGCGGGCCGCTGCGACGAACTGGTGGCCGTCCAGGACCTCGCCGATGCGTGCGACATAGAGGCTGCCGGCGGCTGCTTCTCGTGAGTCGGTGACGACCGGTCCGTCCACCAGAGGATCTGCTCCCGCCGCGCCGCTGGCGTCGTGGACCCGGCCGCCGGTGATCCGGGCGATCTCACCGAGCCTGAGGGCGATCACTGCGTCACGCCGGGAGTGACGGCCGCGGATGCGTGGCCGACTGTGTGGTCCTCAAGTGCAGCGTGCTCCTCAAGTGCAGCGTGCTCCATCAATGCTGCTCTCAGCTCTGCTCGGTCGTCGAAGGGGTGAACCACTCCGGCGATGTCCTGCCCGCTCTCGTGTCCCTTGCCCAGGACGACGACGGTGTCGCCAGCGCCGGCCCGGGCGACGGCTTCGCGAATGGCTGCCGCGCGGTCGCCGATCTCGCGAACGCGCCCGGGGGACGGCTGGGCGGACCCCTCCCGCGCGCAGGCTCCACCCATGATCGCCGCACGGATGCTCGCGGGGTCCTCGGAGCGGGGGTTGTCATCGGTCACGACGACGAGGTCCGCGTGGGCTGCAGCGGCTGCGCCCATGGCCTCTCGCTTGCCGGGATCTCGGTCTCCTCCGGCCCCCAGAACAACGATCAGCGACCCAGAAGTGGTGTGTCGCAAGGCTTTCAGGGCTGCGGCCACCGCGACAGGGGTGTGAGCGAAGTCGACGACGGCCAGCGGCAAACGGCTCTGGTCAGCGCCTTCGACGAGCACCCGCTCCATCCGGCCGGGAACGTGCGGATCGGCAGCAAGAGCCTGCTCGATGGCGTCACCCTCGTAGCCCGCTGACAACAGCACCAAAGCAGCGACCCCGGTGTTGACTCGATTGAAGTCTCCGGGCAGGGCTGACCGCAGGGACAGTCGCCGACCGTCACCGATGAGCTCAAAGGCTGACTGGTCCCGCCCGGAGGTCTGGATCTGCCAGTCAGCCAGGACGTCCTCACGCGACGAGATCGTGACGACAGGCACTCCGGCCTCCCGCGCCAGGCGCTGGCCCCATTCGTCGTCCACGCACACCACAGCGCGGACCGCCCTCTCGGGGGTGAACAGCGATGCCTTGGCCAGGTAGTAGTTCTCCATCGACCCGTGGAAGTCGAGGTGGTCCTGGGACAGGTTGGTGAAGGCGGCCACGTCATAGCGCACGTCATCGACGCGGTGAAGGGTCAACGCGTGGCTGGACACCTCCATGGTGCACGTGTCCACCCCGCGCTCGAGCATCACGGCGAACAAGGCGTGCAGGTCTGCGGACTCGGGCGTGGTGCGGACGCTCTTGATGCGGTCCTGCCCGATGCGCGTCTCGACCGTGCCGATCAGCCCCGTCACGCGCCCCAGGGCGCGCAGGGCCGAGTCGAGCAGGTATGCCGTCGTCGTCTTGCCGTTGGTGCCGGTGATCCCCAGCATGGTCAGCCCTTGGCTGGCGCGGCCGTAGACCAGTGCCGCAACGCCACCGAGAACGGCGCGAGGCTCTGGAACCACCAGCACGGGCACTGAGATCTCCTTCAGTGCGAGCAGGGCCGCTCCCGCCGGATCGGTCAGCACGGCCGCCGCACCGAGACCGATTGCTGCTGCCACGAAGGTGGCGCCGTGCACTTTGGCCCCCGG